>CAKZLV010000342.1 GCA_937127285.1 uncultured Bacteroidota bacterium | reverse complement strand
GGCACGCACCGCTTCCGCCTCCGTCAGGTCGATGTCGACGGCGAGACGAGCCTCAGCGAGCCGATCCGTGCCGAGGTGCGCGTCGAGCGCGCGCTCACCCTGTCGTCTGCCCGGCCAAACCCGGTTCGGCAGTCGGCACGCCTCACCTTCACGGTGCGGAAGAACGGTGCGGCGACGGTCGCCCTCTACAACGTGCTCGGCCAGAAAGTCCGGACGCTGTTCGATCGAAGCGTGGTTCCGGGCCGGACCTACGAAGTGCGGCTGTCCGGGCAGTCGGTGCCGAGCGGCACGTATTTCGTTCAGCTCGCGGCGCCCAGTGCCACGAAGACCCGGCAGGTCGCAATCGTCCGCTGACCCTCTCTACGCTTCCCCCTCTGCCCCTCGTCCGGACCCTTCGGAACCAAGACCGTTCTGAAAAGTGAAGGGAAGTTGAATATCCGGTCCGGGCGATGACCGTCCGGCCGGGCACCGGACGGTCGTCCCCGGCGTTCCCGCTTCCAGCCGCCCGCCGCTCTGCCGACGGGTTGTCGTGAGTCGGTAGAGCCCGGATCGATCATCACAGATGGGGAGGAGGACGATGAAACCGACGGTGGATGAGACCATGTCGGCGGCCGCGCCCCGGTTGTCGGGCCTGGATGCGTCGTCTCAACCGGAGACGCCCGCGGCAACGCCCTCGCAGGGTCGCGTCCTCTCGGGCGACCGGCCGGCGGGACCTGCAGCGGACCGCCTCGTGCAGATCGCGGCCCGGGTTCTCGACGCTGCCATGGTCCGGTTCTCTACCGATCAAGGACCCCCGGGCGGAGGGGCCGGCCCGCGTCGGTGGCGCGTGGACGCCAGCGTGGGCATCGACGCGCCGATGGGCAGACGTCTTCAGACCGACGTTTATCACCGGCTTGCCCGATGCGAGACCGGCGGGACGATCGTCCCGACACTTTCCGATTACCGCGATCTCGCCCGTCACACCCCGTCGGGCGCTGATGTCGACGGCTTTGCGGCCGCGTCGGCGCACACCGCCGACGGCGACCGCTGCCTGCTGGAAGTGTGGACCGCTTCGCCTACCTCCGTCGGCATCGAAACGGTGCGCACGCTGCGCGATCTTCTGACGCTTGCATCTGCATCGCCGGCGCCGCGCCCCATGCGGACGACGCCGGTCGGCCGGCATGCTGCCGCCCCGCGACGCCCGTTAACAGCCGGCCTATCCTCGACGGACCGCCGCCACCCGGCGTCCGCGGCCGCCGACGTCGGGGACCGAGAGGCCGCTCTCGTCGAGGGGATCCTGGCGGCCAGCGCCGCCGCGGTTACGGTGCTCGACGCCGGCGGTCGCATCGTCCGGGCCAACGAGCGAGCGGAAGAAGTGCTGGGCCTGCAGGCAAGCCGCGTCGAAGGCCGCGCCTACGACGACCCGGAGTGGAAGATCACCACCGTCGCCGGCGATCCGTTTCCCGCCGACCAGCTCCCGTTCGCCCGCGTTCAGCGAACCGGCCGGCCGGTCTTCGACGTCCGGCATGCGATTGAAGGACCCGGTGGCCGACGGCGTATTCTCTCCATCAGCGGGGCTCCCCTCGGCCGCACGGGCAGCCCGTCGCGTCCATCGGAGCCCTCCGGTGCGGTGTTCGTCATCCAGGACGAAACCCGCCTCCACCAGCGCCAGACGGAGCTCCAGGCAGAGAAGGAGCGGCTGCACCTGGCCCGGACGAGTGCCAACATCGGTTTCTGGGAGTTTGACCGATCCGAGTTCGGACTGCGGGTGGACGCGCTCGGGGCGCGCATGCTCGGGTACGAGCAGGCGGAGATCGGCGACGCGGAAGCGTTTCTTCAACGGCATATCCACCCCGACGACCGGCACCGTGTTGACCGCCAGCTCCGCCAGCATCGCGCCGGCCGGCGCTCGCTCGTCGATCTGGAAATCCGCTTCCGGGCGAAGAACGGCTCCTGGCGCTGGATTCTGCACCGCGGCAAAGTCCTGACCTGGACCGCCGACGGCCGACCCCAGCGGGCCATGGGCACGCACATGGACGTCACGGAGCGAAAAGAAGCCGTCCGCGCCATGATCGATCACGAGCGGCGCTATCGCGTTGCGCTGCGGCACTCGCCGATCGTCTTCGCCCGCGTCGACCCGGAGTTGCGATACGAGTGGATTTTGAACCCTCACGACGACTTTCACGCGGTGGACATCACCGGCCGCCGCGACGACGACCTCAGCACCGGGCCGGGTATTGACGACCTCGTTGCGCTGAAGGAATCCGTGTTCGACAGCGGTGACCAGCAGCGGCGAGAAATCACGTTCGTAACCAGCGACGGCCCGGTGACCTACGACGTGACGGCGACGCCGCTTCGCGAGCACAAGCGCGGCCCGGTCGTCGGCCTCGTCACGGCATCGCTCGACGTTACGGCCCGCAAACAGATCGAAAGGGACCTGCGCCACACAAAGGCGTCGCTGGAGGAGGCGCAGTCGATGACCCGTACGGGCAGCGGGCGGTGGGACATCGACCGCGGAACGGTCGTCCTCTCGGCCGAGGCCGGCCGTCTCCTCGATGTGGAACCGGGTGTGGAGCACCCGCTGACCATCTTTTTCGAGCGGATCCACCCGGATGATCGGTCGCTGCTGCGCCGCGAACTCAACCGGCTGAAACGAGGACTCCGGCACGATGCAGAGTACCGGGTGCGGCCGCCGGGCACCGGACGGACGGCATGGGTGCGCGGACGCGCCCGACCGGAGCGGGCCGCAGACGGGCGCGTGGCGTGGGCGGTAGGCACGATCACCGATATCACGGAAGAGAAGGACCTGCGCGCCGAACTGATCGCAGCTCGCGAGAAAGCCGAACAGGCAACGCGCCTCCAGTCCGCCTTTCTCGCCAACATCGGCCACGAAATCCGAACGCCGCTCACTGCCCTTCTCGGCTTTGCAGAGGTGCTCGACGACCTGGACCTGGACGCCCCCGCCGATCACTTCGTCGAACTCCTGGACCGAAGCAGTCGCCGCCTCTACGAGATGCTCACCTCCATCCTCGACCTCTCGCAACTGCAGGCTGACGAAGTCACGCTGCACCCGACGGACGTGGGGCTTGGCTCCAGCCTGGCGGAGGCCGTCGCGCCCTTTGCGGACGCGGCCAAAGAGGCCGGCATCACGCTCTCCGTGGCAACCGGCGACGCCCCGCCGTCGGTCTACGCCGACGCGGATGCCTTTCAGAACGTGATCTCCAAACTGATTCACAACAGCATCAAGTTCACCGAGCCCAGCGGCCGGGTTGTCGTCGCCGCGCGCCTCGACGGGGGAGAGGTCGTCGTGACCGTCGAGGATACGGGAATTGGAATACCAGAGGCGTTTCTCCCCGATGCGTTCCGTCCGTTCACCCAGGCCTCGACGGGCGACGACCGCGAATACGAAGGCAGCGGCCTCGGTCTGGCCGTCGCCCAACGGCTCGTCGACCGCATGCAGGGGTCGATCTCGATCGACAGCACGGTGGGGACCGGAACGTGCGTGACGGTGCGCCTTCCGGCCGAACCGCCGCAGGAAGAACCGCCGCAGGAAGAACCGCCGCAGGAGAGGTCGGACGGCGCGGAGCCGGGGGATCCCGCGCCTTAATTCCCACCCGCATCGACCTGCCGCTGCCCCCGATGTGCCGTCGCGGATTCAGCCAGCGATGCCGGCACGAGTCAGACGCTATCGGAGCGGGAGGAAGCTGGGGTCGGGTTGGAGAACCCCTCGAATGGCAGCCAGAGCTGGGTGGCGGTCGCCTCCGCCCGCTCGGTCAGGCGCGAGAGGGAGAGACCGAGGAGCCGGACCGGTTCCCGGGGCGGGTGGGGCGTCGTCAACAGGTGCCGGCCGAGGTGGCGCAGGGCGTCGGGCTGCCCGGTCGGATGCGACAGCGTGTGCTGCCGGGTATGGACGCTGAAATCGGCGTGCTTGATTTTGAGGGTGACCTCTCGCCCCTCCAGCGTGCGCTCGGTCACCCGTTGCAGGAGGCGCTCCAGCACCCGGTCGAGGCGATCGATCAGGGCCTCCAGGTCCTGCGTGGCCGGCGTGAAAGTCTTCTCGGCCCCGATCGACTTCCGCTCTCGATTCGGATTGACCGGCCGCCGATCGTTCCCGTGGGCCATCCGGTGAAAGAAGAGTCCGCGTCCTCCGAAGTGCCGGTGCAGCAGGTGGCGGTCGGCCTGCTGAAGATCGGCTCCGTCCTCAATCCCCAGCGAACGCATTGTCTGCGCCGTAGCCGGACCCACTCCGTGAAACGTATCGATGGGTAGACCCCGCAGAAACGCTTTTGCCTCCGAGGGCGGGACGACTGTGAGGCCGTCGGGCTTGTCGTAGTCGGAGGCGACCTTCGCCAGAAACTTGCCGCTGGAGACGCCGGCCGAAGCGGTCAGCCCCGTTTCCTCGCGGATTCGACGGCGAATCTCTCTCGCCACGAGCGTCCCCGACGGCGGTCCCTTTTTCGGCTCCGTGACGTCGAGGTACGCTTCGTCGAGCGAGACGGGCTCGACGAGGTCGGTGTATTCGCGCAGGATGGAACGGATGCGACGGCCCTCCTCCTTGTAGACCTGCATCCGCGGCGACACGAAGACGAGGTCGGGGCACGTGCGCTTCGCCTCCGCGGCGGGCATCGCGGAGGTTACCCCGTCGGGGCGGGCCTCGTAGCTGGCCGACATCACGACGCCGCGGGGCGGCGAGCCCCCGACGGCCACCGGCCGATCCGCAAACGCCTGCGGGTCGTCCCGCTGCTCGATGGAGGCATAGAAAGCATCCATGTCGACGTGAATGATTCGCCGCGTCGTCTGTGCACCCGTCTCGTCCATACCTGACCGGGGACCCGGGTTTTCGTGAGTTGCGCGGCGGAGGTGGGATCCGGGACGAGAGGAAGTGTCCTTTGGATCCAATCACAAGAAACGGCATGTGCGGGGTATGTTCAAGTCGCATGGTACCGGGCCCGGAGGAGGAGCGGCGCGACGATCCTCCCTCGCTGGAAATCTTCGGCTTAGCGGTGTCGGCCCCCGGCCATTCGCCGGTTTTGGTCGCTGTTCGTCTGTGATAATCATGCAACGCGTGATCGGTGGGAGCGGGATCCGATGCGTCTTCAAACGCACACCGATCCCTGATTTTTCTCCCCACCGATTCAGAGGTGACCCCTATGAAGCGCGACCGCTTTTCCCCGATCCGCTCCGCGTTCCGCTCGATTCGTCTTGCGCGGGAGGTCCCGATCCTTCTCGGGCTTCTCTTCGCCACCGTTTTTCTCGTCTCCGCGTGCGACAGCAACGGGGGGATGGACGAATCCGGCGACACGACGCCCCCGCAGGTGGTCCGCGCCGAAGCCCCTACCGCGACGGAAATCGTCATTGTGTTCAACGAGGCGCTCGACCCTGCCAGTGTAACCGCCGACGCGTTTACCGTCAGCAACGGCGTCGGGACGCCGGCCCGGGCCGACTATCTCGATGCCGCGCGGTCGGTCACGCTAAGCCTCAGGACTCCAATGCAGAATGGTACGTACTCGGTCACCGTCTCCGGCGTCCGGGATGCGGCGGGGAACGCCATGCCCCCGTCGCAGATGAACGTCACCTATCCCTCCGGCACGCTCCCCGGTGCGGACGCAGCGGTCGGTGCCGTGTATCCGAATGCAGCCGATAGCCGGATCATTCTCGTGAACCGGGCGGGAACCCGATTCGCCTACTGGACGCCGAGCAACGGTTCCTTCTCCAACTCGCAGCCCGTTCAAAACCTCGAAAACCGGGCGCTTCCGATCGCAGACGTGGGAGCCGCGATGAGCACCCGCGACGACGAAGAAACGTACTTCTTCAGCACCGACGGCGAAACGTTCACCGTCTACGAACGGGAGTCCAGCGAATTCGACGAACCGGATGCGTTCGGTGAAGACGACGGGGACTTTGGAGATTCCGACATCGAGGATGTCGGCGCCGGGACCCACGTCTCGTCGTCCCAGCTCGTTTTGTTCAATCAGAACGGGACCCGGTACGGGGTCTGGAACTACAGCACGGAGGAGTGGCAGGGCACGTTCAACTTCCCCGCCGACTTCTTCGGGGGCGGCGCGCCCATCTCGGCGGTCGGCGCGATCGTGTTCCTCGACGAGGAGAACGCCTACTACCTCTTCGACCGGGACGGAACGCAGTACGCGATCTTCTCCGGCAACTGGTCGAATGCCTTCCCGGTGACGGAGCTCGGAGACGGGTCGCTGTCGTTCAATTAACGGGACGCTTCTCGTGCCGGGCCGGCCGCTCTCCCCACGGGGCCGGCCCGGAGTGACCGGGGAGGAGGGCGAAGCGCCTTGGGGCCGACCCGTTCCATTCATGGTTTCTTCATTTGGTTCGGTGGGGGTGATGGCAGTGGTGCCGTGTAGGCCGGGTGACGACGGGGAGAAAGGCCCCGTTCTTCGACGTCCTTACCCACTTTTCGTGTCCATCACCATGCCTACCCCCGCTTCCACCTTCTTCGCCTCCATCGGTCGCTCGCTGACCGTCCTCCTGGCCGTTGCCCTTCTCATCACCGGCTGCGACTCGAACGGCGGCGGGGAGGACCCCGAGGCAACCGTTTCCCCCTCCGAGACGGCCGAGGCCATCGCGTTCTCAACGGCAGACGAAACCGGGGGAACGCTCGACGATCTGAATACCGCCATCATGGCATTCAACGACGACCTCTCGTCCGCGAATGCGGCCTCCAAAGACCTGAGCGCGAGCCGAGAGTGCACCTTCGACAGGGACGCCGTCCTGTACACCTGCACGGTCGAGGTCTCCGGATCGAGCCCCCGGGTGTCCTCGGCCCGCTTCGACCGCACGTACCGGTTCCAGTTCTTCGATGGAGAGACCGCCGTGCGGCGCTCCCCGGAAGCCGACTCAATGACGGCTGAACTGGTCGGCGGAAGCGGCTCGCTGCAGACGGCCCGCATCGGCAACTCCCACGACGTCGTCCCGGCTACGTGGAGCATTGCCCGCACCGCGACGACCGACGAGTACGCGGTTCGACTGCTGAGTCAGGAGGCAGGTCGGAACGTCGAGGAGAACTTCACCGGCCCGGTTCGGGAGCGGTCCCGCACCGCCAGCGTTCGCAAGACGGTGAGCAATGACCTCCGCTGGCGGACGGGCGACGGCTTCATCGCCGGGAGCCTGGATGGGACCTACAGCGCGACCGTCGAGATCCTGCGGGCCGACGACACGACCGTCAGCCGCAGCGTCGACGCCGAGTACACGATCGAGTTCGGCGAGTCCGAGGCCGAAATCACGTTTACCGGCGGCGGGGAAACCTTCGCCGGCGAGTCCTTCACCTTCAACTCCGGCACCGGGGAGATGGAGTAGCCGCTCCCGGATGTCCGGTCCATGAGTCGCCATACGAAGAGGGACGGGTCCTCAACCACAGGACCAGTCCCTCTTATTCGTTCGGCCCCAATGGTCATTCGGGGGCGCTCAGAAATCCACCGTGAGGTCGAGGCTCACGACGCGGCCCGGTTCCGGCACGCGAACCCCGCGAAAGGGGTTGTTGGCGTTGAGGTGGTTCGCGACCGTCACGTCGAAGAGATTCTCGACGCCGGCTTCCAGTTCGAGGCGGCGCCAGAAGCGAGCGCCGGCGGTCAGGGCGACCGTCGCATAGCCGTCCGTCGCCGTCTCGCCCCGGGTCTCGGCCACCCGATCCTGCCGGGCGACGGCCCGAAGCGTTCCGTCGAGGTACAACCGGGTCAGACTCTGGCCGGAAACCGGCAGACGCCACCGCGCCCCGAGGCGGCCCTGCAGGGGAGCCACGCCCAGCGCCGGTTCGTCCAGCCGGTCGTCCCGTCCCCACAGCCAGCTGCCGGAGGCGCGCACGGTGACCGGATCCGCAACAGCCCACTGCCCGGAGGCCTCGGCGCCGACGAACGTCGCGTCGCCGTTCACGTAGCGGAAGACCGTTTCCGGACTCAGCGGCAGGAGCGGCGAGATGCTCGTCGGCTGCAGCGTCACGTAGTTCGTGATGCGGCGCGCGAATCCGCTCAGGCGAACCGTCCACGTCCGGGTGCCGCCCGCGAGCCAGAGGTCGGCCTGGTTGCTTCGCTCCGGCTCCAGGAACGGATTCCCCTGGAACTCGGCACTCGTCTGCGCCTTCGTCGCCGGGAATCGGTCGGCGTAGCGCTCGAGCGCGGTCGGGGGGCGGGCCACGGAGCCGCCGCCCACCGAGAGCGTCCACCGATCCGACAGCGGAAGGCTCGCGGTGAGGGCACCGCTCAGCATCGCATCGGTCTGATCGAGGTCGGAGGCGGAGGCGCCCGTGTTCTCCAGAAAGACGGAACTCGGGCGCTCGGCATCGGACTGGGCGAAGTCGATGCGTCCCGTTGCGGCGAGGCGGACGGAGCCGAGCGTGCGCTCCAGATTCACGAAGCCCCCCTCCTGCACGATGGTGACGCCCGGCCACACCTGCTCGCTGTCGTAAAACGGCGGGGTGACCGGCGAGCCGTCCGGGCGCACGATCTGTAGGGGACGGACGGCGTCGCGGTACGTGTAGAGAACGTCGCCGCCCACCTTCATCGTCCACGCCGAGGACGGGGACACCTCTGCTTCCACCCGTCCACCAAAATTCTGAATCTCGGCATGTACGCCGATGCGGAGCGGGGGGCTGGGATTGCCGTTCGGAAACGTGCCGGCATCAAATGTCGGCTTGCCGCGATTGTCCATCTCGTGCAGCGTCTGCTGCGCGTGGGCGCTCACGGTGAGGGTTTGCAGCGGGCTGCCGTTCGGCTCGACCGTGAGCCGCAGCTGACCGGTGCCGGTCTTGAAGAACGACGCGTTGAGCAGCCGGCCCGGGTAGTCGATGTCTCGCTGTTCCTGGTAGCCGCCGCTGACGTCGAGGGACGTGGTGGGAGAGAGCCGGATGCCGAGGCGTCCGCGACCCTCTCCGGTGGTGTAGCCGCCCGCCACCTCGGCGCCGTCGCCGGCCGTGTAGTCGTCGCCCCGGCGCCAGGCGCCGCTCACGGCGTAGGAGACGCGTCCGTCGCGGCCCATGACGAACCCGGAGGTTTCGACGCCCTGCGTGTTGGTGTCGTAGCCGGCCGTGACCGAGCCGGTGGCGAGGCGGGGAGGCGGGTCGTCGCCCCGCTTATCGACGCGAATGGCGCTGAGGTTGCCCGGGCCTCACGTCAGCGCGTACGGGCCCTTCACGACCTCCACGCTCTGGACGCTGCTGGGGTCGAAGTGACTGAGTTGGGAATCCATCCGGAGCGGCCCGGCGGGAAAGGTGCGCATCCCGTCGACGTAGACGCCCACCTCCGTGCCGGTGAGGCCACGGACGTTGGGGTCGAAGCCGAGCGGCCCGCGCCGAACGGCGTCGATTCCGGGAAGGCCGCGCAGAAGCCCACCCGTATCGGCGGCGTCGGCCTCGCGGATCTGCCGGTCGGCAAGCTGCTGGGTGGGCTGGAGGTCGGGCCCGAGGGCCGTCACCTCCACGCCCCGCATCTCGACGGGGGAGGAGCGAAGCGAGAACGCAACGCGGGTCGTCTGCCCGGCTAGAACCTCGACGTCGGTGCGGCCGGTGGCGTAGCCGACGGAGCGAGCGACAATCGTTTGCGTCCCGGCGGGAACGGATGGGAGCGTCGCCCGGCCGTCCGGCCCGGTGGCGGCGCCGAGCGGGGTTCCGTCGACCAGGACGTTCACGCCGGGGATCGGGTCGCCGGAGTCGGCATCGGTCACCGTGGCAACGACGGTACCGGTGTCCGGCCGCTGGGCATGAGACGGAATCGCGGTGAGAAGGAGAGCGAGGCAGGCGAGGGTGCAGACCGAGACGGGCGTCTCGGTTCGAAGCAGGAAGCGAATCATGGGAGCAGGGGACAGGCGGTAGGATCAGCCGAGAGGGGCCGGTTGCCGGGGCAACCGGGAGATCCCTCGCCTGCGGACATACCGGTCCCGCTAACCGGATCAAACCCGGTGCGGGGGAAGCGCACACGCGACCGGTCCCTCTGTGTGGGAGGGACGGGACCACCGGTGTCGCTGGAGGCAACCGCAGACGAGGGCTACGCCTGCCCGCGGGGTGGACGGAGGAGAGAAGACGGGAACCCCTGTGCGTCCGCGAGGAGCGGGGCAGAACCCCGGATCAGCGGAGCGGACGGCCGCTCGGGAACCGGGGGAGCAGAGGGAAGAACGGAGGTGATTTCGACGCGGTAGGCGGGGGCGTGAAGCGCCGCCGAGTCGGCGTGTCCGTGCGCTTCAGCGACGCGATCCGCCAGAAAGCACATGCCGTCGCAGGTGGAGGTGGGGTCGTGTCGTTCTTCGCAGAGGTGCGTCGCCACGTAGTCCGATCGCAGCACAAAGACCCCCTGAACGAGCACAGGGCCCTGCATCCCGGCCACCACGGCCAGCAGCAGAACCCAGCGGGAAATCGTTCGAAGGAGCTGCGTCACGGAGCCGGGCCCTGGCGAAAGCAAAGAGGCGTTGTGTGCCCTGTTCGTGTACCGGATAACTGCTCCGCCCGGAGGGTTGATCCTCGCGGCCTCTTAACCCAGCGAGACGTCGAGAAACATCATGACGGCAAATCCTCCCATCGCGCCCATCGTGGCGAGGTCGGTATTGCCGTGGCGCTGCGACTCCGGGATGAGCTCTTCCACCACGACGAAGATCATGGCGCCCGCGGCGAAGGCGAGCGCGTAGGGGAGGATGGGGCGGACGGCCAGCACGGCGGCGGCGCCGACGACGGCCGAGATCGGCTCTACGAATCCCGAGAGCTGCCCGTACCAGAAGCTTTTGCCGGCGGAGATGCCTTCTCCGCGCAGCGGCATGGCGACGGCGATGCCCTCCGGGAAGTTCTGCAGCCCGATGCCGATGGACAGGGCGATGGCGCCGGCGAGCGTGGCCCCGGTCGCCACCTCCAGCTGGATGGCGGCCGCGCCGAAGGTGACGCCCACGGCCAGCCCTTCCGGAATGTTGTGCAGCGTAATGGCGAGGACGAGCAGCGTGGCGCGTCGCCACGAGGTAGGAATGCCCTCGGCTTCGGTGACGTCGGCGCCGACGTGTAGGTGGGGGAGAAGGGCGTCGGAGAAGCGGAGGAACACGCCGCCCACGAGAAATCCGACGACGGCCGGCAGCCACGTGGGGAGCCCTTGGGCCTCGGCCATCTCGATGGAGGGGACGAGAAGCGACCAGAAGCTGGCAGCGATCATCACCCCCGCCGCAAACCCCATCATCGCGTCGAGGAGACGGCGGTTGACCGTCCGCGTCAGGAACACGATCGCGGCTCCCAGCGCCGTCACCCCCCATGTGAAGCAGCCGGCCAGAAAGGACTGCAGGATCGGGGACTGAGCCGTGAACCAAGTCGTCAGAGCGTCAACCATGGTCGGGCGGTATTCGGGCAGGCGGAGAACGGGAAGGTAGACCCGTCTCCTGCACGGACGCAAGTCCCCATCGACGCTTCATGCGCATCTTTCCGAACCCCGGGCTCGGGAAGGCGGCCGCTGACGCCGTGTCTCGCGTCGAGGCACGTCTCGCCTAGACCGGTCAACAGTGCCTCGGGATCGGAGGGGGCGGGCGACGTCGCCGGGTTCCCGAACCAGCGGGCCGTCGAGAAGGATGTTGGTGTCGAAGAGAACCGTCACGGGCGGAGGGCGCAGCCGAAGAAGTGTTGACGGAAATGATCCGCTCAGGCGCGTTGCCGTCAGGCATGTTTCCGTTCAATCTCGCGAACGATTCGTTCGTCGTCCCCGGCCGGATCCTCGGGTCCCTCGTCGTCATCTGTACGGAACGCCCCCCGCCACTGCCGCGCCCAGTCCGACGGCGTGTAGTCCGCGGGCACGGGGTCCGCGGCGCTCCCTTCGTCCCGCTTCGAGGCGGCGGGTGGAGGACGGTCGGCATCCCCCGGATCCTCCGGGGACGCAAGGGCGGAAAAAAGACCGCGACCAGCCGCGACACGCTCGTTCCCCGGTCCTCGGCAATCGCTTCGGCCCGGCGGATTGGTCGGGCCTCGACGGACAAGGTGAGCTTCTTTCGGCTCATTTCGGACATACGTACAGACCTCGGAAGACATACCTGTTGGACAAACCGGTCGTCGCTCAAACAGGTTCTTCGACCCGGCTCCAGCCGTCGCCAGAGATAAACTCGGCCGGGGGGCGTGGCCCGTCCCGTCCCACCGCTGCGGATACGGAGACCCCGGACGGGACCGTCTTCTCTTACCCAACCCGGACGACGACGAAGACCCGCGACCCGTGTCGTCGAACGGGTCGGTAGACGACCTCCCCGCAGCGGTAGCGTACGCTCCGTCCCCGGTCGTAGCGGGCCGCGCCCGGAGGAAGGGCCGGTACGACGATGCCGGTCGCGGTGTGGACGTTCGAGGACGTGCGCGGCGCCGAGCGCCTGCGTCCACTGATCGAGGCGGAGCCGGACGCCTAACGCGGCGCGGAGACGTAGAGGCTGCCGGTGCTGTAGGCGATGACCACCCGGCGGTCCGCGAGCAGGTCGTTCCCGAGAATGATCGCGGGGCGGTCGGCGAGGCGAAGCCGCTGAAACACCGGAAGGTCGGCGACGCGCACCTCCCGCGGCGCAAGCCGGACCGGGCCCGCCTGCACGTCCTCGAAGGTGTAGAGGTACGTGTCCGTCTGCTCGCGAAAGGTAAGCCCCCGCGTCCCCTCCGCCCGCCGCCGGGCCGTCTCCTTCGTCAGCCCGTCCAGCGCGGCCGCACGCCAGTTGAAGATGCTCTGGGGGGCGCCGGTGTCGAGGACGGCCTCCGCCGTGCCCGTACCAACCGCGAGCGGCAGCTTGACGAAGCCGCCGCCTCCGTACACCGGCACGGGTCCGAAGGGAAGGCGCTCTAGCGCGTCGAGGCCTGGAACCGCCGTCGTGCTGTCGGAGCCAATCGGGTAGAGACGCAGGCGCCGGTCCGGCAGGTCGTACATCACGTCGAACCGTCGCAGCACGTCGTTGCCGAGGATGCCGGCGTAGCGGATGTCCGACTGCTCCAGGCGCGTGAGGTCGACGACCGGGAGGCCCGCCAGGTCCCGCACCACCTGCCCACCGATCTCGAGCGCGTCGAGGCGGAGCGTCTGGTACGTCGCCTGGCCGCTGGCGCCGGCGACAGTGACGGTGTCGCCTTCGGTCAGGCCCAGCGTGTCGCGCGCCCAGGGCGTAAGCACGCTCCGCCCGGCGGCTGTGTCTAGCACGAACGGAAGGCCCTCTTTTCCGCCGATGGTGACGGGCACCACGGCGTACGTGCTGTCATCGAAGGTCAGCGGCACCTCCGTGTACGGCGCCGGAGCAGCGTCGGGCACAGCGGCCGTTTCTTCTGACGCGGCGGCCCCGTTCTGGCCGTACGCGGCCGGCGGGAACGCCGACAGGAGAAGCAGAACGAAAGCACAGGCGAAGGCGCGCGGGGCGTGCATACCGAGCAGGAAACAGCGGATGAGAAGAGCAGCGATCGCCCTTGCAAAGCACAATCTACGTGCCACCTCCCGTGTCACACTTCTCGTGCGTCCGAGTCCGTCGGGCGGCTCCCCGGACGTGCGGAAGCGCACGGCCGGTGGGCGGGAGCGCACAGGCGGCCGCGCCTTCCCCGGACGCAGCCGCGCTGCGGGCCGCTTCCAGCGCCTGGTACGCGCATTGCCGAACAGGCTAGGTGTATGCACGGCTTTCGCTCCTCTGCTCCCCTGAACGCTGCTCTGGCCCATGCTCCGCAACGACTTCACCATCGGGCTTCGCAGCCTGCGCCGCCGGCCCGGGTACGCAGTGCTGAACCTCGTCGGCCTTGCCGTGGGAATGGCCTGCTGTTTCTTGATTGGGCTGTACGTGCAGAATGAACTCAGCTACGACCGCTTCCATCCTGACGCCGACCGCACCGTCCGCATCGTGCAGCAGTCCGACGACGGCGGGTTGGGGGTGTTCGGCGACGGCATCATGCCGATCCTACAGAACGAGATTCCGCAGATCGAGAAGGTCGCGCAGGTGCAGCGCAGCTACAGCGCGGAGCGCGTCCGCCGCGCGGGAGATGCCGGCACACAGCGCTTTGAGGAGACCGGCCTCGCGTTCGCTGACACGACGTTCTTCGACCTTTTCGCCGGCTTCGACCTCCGGCAGGGCGACCCGGCGACGGCTCTGAGCCGGCCCGGCACCGTGATCCTGACGCCGGAGGCCGCGCGGCGCTACTTCGGCGACGAAGAGCCGATGGGTAAGACCCTCATCCGCGAGGACGCGAACGACCAGGTCCTTGAGGTCACCGGTATCCTGGAGCCGATCCCGGCAAACTCGCACTTGCAGTTCGACCTGCTGACGAGCTTTGCGACCTTCTTTACGGCCCAAGGATATCCGGCTACCGCTCAGAGCACCAGCTTCTATTATCCTCGGGCGTGGACGTACGCTCGGCTGCAGCCGGGGGCGAATCGGGCGGCGGTCCAGCAGCAGATCGTCGAGGCCGTCGCGTCGCAGCGCCGCCCCGAGGTGGCCGATCAATACACGCCCACTCTGCAGCCGCTGACGAGCATTCACCTCTCCTCGAACCTCGAGGAAGATCCGCGCGGCCAGGGCAGCCGTCTGCAGGTCTACGTCTTTGCCGCAATCGCACTGTTTGTGCTTCTGATCGGCGCGGTCAACTTCGTGAACCTGGCAACGGCTCGGGCCACCGAACGGGCCACCGAGGTAGGTGTGCGCAAGTCAATCGGCGCGCAGCGCGGACAACTCATCGGCCGGTTTCTTAGCGAGTCGGTACTGCTGAGCGTCGGAGCCGCAGTCATCGCGCTCCTGCTCACGCAGGCGTCGCTCCCGGCCTTCGCAGCGATCCTCGGCAAGACGTTCGCCGTCGGGATCTGGACGAACGGGTTCCTCTGGCTCGGGGTGCTCGGCGTCGTGGTCATCACCGATCTCGGGGCAGGGAGCTATCCGGCCTTCGTGCTGTCTCGCTTCCAGCCGGCCTCCGTCCTCAAGAATATCATGCCCGACGGTCGAGGACGGGGGGCGTGGTTGCGAAAGGGATTGGTGGTGATGCAATTTGCGATCTCGGTGGCGCTAATCGTGGCGACGGCGGTGGCGTACAGCCAGCTCGAGTACCTGCGCACCGCCCGCCTTGGCTTCGACCAGGAGCAGATCGTGACGATGGATGCGGAAGGCAGCTACGAGACGCTGAAGCAGCAGCTCGCCCAGCGCCCTGAGGTCGTCGGGGTGAGTGGCGCTCGCCTGACGCCCGGGCTTGGAGGCGTTGGAAGCTACGGCGGCGTCCAGTTCGAGATCAACGGCCAGCCCCCCGCCGACCCCGAGGAGCGGCTGAGCGTGCAGCTCGTCGTCGTCGGGTTTTTTGAAACCATGGGCGTTGAAACCGTCGCCGGCCGCACGCTGTCGGCCGACCGGCGCAGCGACCTCGGCGTCGCCGGACAGAGCGAGAACCACTTCAACCCGTACTACCGCGACCAGGCGCTCGTCGTCAACCGCTCGACCGTTGACCGGCTCGACTGGACCGCCGAGGAGGCAATCGGCCAGGAGATCCGGCTCTACGTGGTCGAAGGCGAGACGATCTACACCGATTTTCGAGGCGAGGTCGTGGGTGTCGTGGAAGACTACCACACCGCGTCGCTCCGCGAAGAAATCCCCCCGGTTGTCTACGTACCGGCCCCGCAGCCGAGCCCCGACGGCGAGTCGATCAGCTACGATCAGGCGAGTACCCTCCTCGTAAAGGTCGCCCCCGGAAGCGCCGGAGCGGTCATGAACGCGCTTCGAAGCACTTGGGAGGAGGTCCTGCCTACCGAGCCGTTCGACGCGGCCTTCCTCGACGACCAGATCCAGGCACAATACGATAACGAACGCCGCCTCGGCCAGATCGTCGGCCTCTTCTCCGGGCTGGCGATTGTTGTCGCCTGCCTTGGTCTCTTCGGCCTGGCGACCTACACGACCCGCCAGCGCACCAAGGAAATCGGTATCCGCAAGGCTGTTGGCGCTTCGGTCGCGAGCGTCGTCCGGCTATTGTCCAAGGACTTTCTGAAGCTGGTCGTCATGGCGGTCGGTATCGGTGTCCCGGTGGCCTACATCGCCATGCAGGAGTGGCTTACAGACTTCGCGTACCGGGTCGATCTGGGGATCACCCCCTTTGCAGGAGCCGCCGCCACGGCCCTGATCATTGCCACGATTACGGTCAGCTACCACGCCGCGCGGGCGGCCCGCATCGACCCGTCGCGGGCGCTGCGGAGCGAGTAGCGACGACCCGATTGGGGCCTCTGGGAAAGGCGAGACGCGTTGCCGCGCCGGCCCGTCGATGACGACGGGGACTCCGGAATCTTTCGGAAGAGCGCGGGGAGGGACCAGCACCCGTCGCACCACGGGTGCACGGAATCCGTGGAAGCGTAATGATACTGTAGGAGGTCGCTCTGCGCGGTGACAATCCCCGCCCGTGGTGCAACGTGGGTGCACTGTACCGGATATACGGTTCGCACATGACGGGACCATTCGCTCTACCGGTCGCCACCACGCGTCGCCAAACCGGTAGCACAGACAGGCGGCCCCAACCTGTTCGCGGCGCGCTCCCCCACTCTCTTTCATATCCGGGCGACCCACCGGTGCCTCGACACAGCTCTCTTCTCTTTCGGGTGTACCCGGCGGCAGCCGTCGCTCTCGTCGCCGGTTTCCTGATTTCGTCGGCCCCCAACCTGCCCGCCGACAGCCTCCCCGATGAAAAGCGGGCGGCGGGGGCGTCCGCCGTTCCTCTGGCTACCTGGTCCTCCTTCTCCGTGTCCGACGATTCCATTCCTGCTCCGTCTCCCGATCTCTCCCCGCAACAGGTCGTCCGCCTCCAGGTCGAAGCCCTGGGCGACAACGACGAGCCGTACGAGGAGGCCGGGATTGAGGCTGCATTCCAGTTCGCATCTCCCGCCAACAAGCGCGCAACGGGTCCCCTCCAGCGGTTCCGGACGCTCTTCGAGACGCGGGCCTATGCGCCGATGATCGACCACCTCGACGCCCGCTACAGCGAGGCGGAGGTTCGGGGGGAGGTCGCCCGCATCGGTGTTATCCTGACCACGCAGCAGGGAGAGCGCGCGGGATATCTGTTTCGGCTTTCGAAGCAGTCGGATCCGCCCCACGAAGGGTGCTGGATGACGGACGGGGTCCAGCGAGTTTCCGTCGACCAGACGAACGGGCAGCGCATCTGACGTCGGCTCCGGCGGTCCGTGTCGTGTGCCGGAGCTGCACCGGGGCCCCTCTGCGCCTCCGGGAGAGATCCAGCAGGTTCGCCGATCCCGGACGCCCCGCCCCTGACGCGGGTGCTTGATGACGCGGGTGCTTCGGGTGCGGGGGGGCACGGGGCCTTTCCGCAATCAGTGGAGGAACGGACAAGGGGAGTACGGAACGGGTCGTGAGAATCCCGCGACCTCTCC
>CAKZLV010000341.1 GCA_937127285.1 uncultured Bacteroidota bacterium | reverse complement strand
ATCCCCAGCCTCCAAGCGTCCACAGCGTCCACAGCCCCCACGCTCCCACGCCCCATGCCCACCCGCCTCTTCGACATCGCCGCCGCGACGCTGCTCGGCAGCGTGCTTCTGCCGCTGGGACTGGCGATTGCCGTGGCGATTCGCGTCGAGGACGGCAGGCCGGTGTTCTTCTCTCAGCAGCGGGGCGGAAAGGACGGGGAGGCGTTTCGCCTCTGGAAGTTTCGGTCGCTGCAGACAGGGCCGAAAGACCCGGAGCGGCCAGGCGACTACGTCACCCGGGTCGGCCGGTTTCTGCGCCGCTGGGGGCTGGATGAGCTCCCTCAGCTGTGGAACGTGATTCGCGGAGACATGAGCCTCGTCGGCCCACGTCCCGCTCCCCTCGACCAGATCGACGCGTATGGAGACCGCGAGCGGCTCCGATTGCAGGTGCGGCCCGGACTCACGGGATGGGCCCAGATCCACGGGCGCAACGCCATCCCGTGGAGCGAGCGCATCGAGCACGACCGCTGGTACGTCGAGAACCGAAGCCTCGTGCTCGACCTCCGGATTCTCCTCCGCACCCCCCTCGTGCTCTGGAGAGGCCAGGGGGTGTACGGCCGGGACGGCCGGAATGCGGCTCCGAAGTTCGCTTCCCGATCCTCGGATGCACGATCGCGATGAACGTCCTGATCACCTGTGCGGGTCGCCGCACGACCCTCGTCGAGCTCTTTCAGGATGCCGTCGGTCCCGACGGGTCGGTCCTTGCCGCCGACATGGACGCGCTCGCCCCGGCCCGCCAGGTCGCAGATATCGGCTTCGGCGTCCCGCCGGTGGATGATGCCGGCTACCCGGAGGTGCTTCTTGACATCGTCCGCAGCCACGACGTCGATCTCGTGATTCCGACGATTGACCCGGAGCTCTCCGTTCTTGCCGACCTGCGCCAACCGCTGGCGCAGGAAGAAGCCCGTGCCGTCGTATCCGAAGCTTCTCTTCTGAACGTCGCGGCGGATAAATGGGAAACGACCCGTCACTTTCAGAACGCAGGCTTCCGCGTCCCCGAGACCTGGAACGTCGACGGTGCGATTCCTTCCGGGGTCCCCGACCCGGCCTTCGTCAAACCCCGCCGCGGGAGTTCGAGCCAAGGCGCGCGTGCCGTCGCCCGATCTCATCTCGCAGAGGTCCTTGCCTCGGTCGACGAGCCGATGATCCAGGAGGTCGTCGATGCACCGGAAATCACGGTGGATGCGCTCTTCGACTTCGACGGGCGACTCCTACACTTCGTCCCCCGCCTCCGAATCCGCACCCTCTCCGGAGAATCCATTCAGGGCCGCACGCTTCCCCCCGAGCGAGCCAACCCGTGGCTGGAGGACGTGCTCGCCGAGGTCGGCGTCCTCGGAGCCCGCGGCCCCGTTACCCTCCAGGCCTTCCTGACCGACGGGGAGCCCACTCTCTCGGAGATCAACCCTCGCTTCGGCGGCGGGTTTCCGCTTACCCACCGCGCCGGCGGCCGGTATCCCGAGTGGCTTCTGGATCTGCACGCCGGCACCCCCCGGGAGCCGCGGATGGGCGATTACGAGTCCGGCCTGGTCATGACGCGCGCCCTGACGGAGTACTTCGTTCGACCCTGAGAAGACACCGGCACTCCGCCCACCGCGCGTCTCGACACTTCTTCTTCCGATTCGCCTGACCCGTGCGCATCACCGTCTTCTTCCAGCACTACCACACGCCCGACTGCTCGACGGCAGGCCGGCCGTATGCGCTCGTCGAGCGATTGGCGCACGAGCATGAGGTGACGGTAATTACGACGGATGCCTGGCGCACCCGGCGCGTGACGCACGCGTTCGACTGGGTCCCGCACGCCGCCGATTTTGTCGAGCTCTCCGTTCCGTACGACAATGCGATGACTGCCGGCCGACGGCTGCGGTCGTTTCTGCAGTATGCGACCCGTGCCGCTGCACGCGCCCTCGTCCGCGCGAAGCCCGACCTCATCATCGGATCGTCGACTCCGCTCACGGCAGCTGCTGCCGCCGGGGGCGTCGCCCAAACGCGGGGCGTGCCCTGGATCTTCGAGGTGCGCGACCTCTGGCCCGATTTCCCCATCCAGATGGGTGCTGTGCCCTCTCTCCCGGCGCGACGTCTTCTCTACGGACTGGAGCATCTTCTCTACCGCTCCGCCGATCATGTCGTGACGGCCTCTCCGGATATGACCCGGCACGTCCGGACGGCTCTCCCCCCGGACCAGGTGTCGACCCTCTCCTACGGCACCGACTTCGACCTGCACGCCCGCGCCGACGCCCGGGACGACGAGGATCTGCGGCGGGAGCTGGGCCTGCCCGACGCGCCGATCGTACTCTACGCCGGGAGCTTCGGACGCGCGAACGACATCCCCACCCTTCTCGCTGCGGCCCGACGGCTGGACGATCGCGACGCGGTGTTCGTCTTTGCCGGCGACGGCTATCATGCGCCGGCGATTGAAGAAGCCGCCCGGAACTGCGCGCCCGTCATCCGCCTCCCTCCACAGCCGTATCCGCGCATGCTCCGGATTTTTCGGTGTGCGGAGGTGTCGGTCGTTTCGTTCATCGACTTGCCGGTGCTGGGGACGAACGGTCCGTCGAAGTTCTACGACAGCCTGGGCGCCGGAACGCCTGTCGTCGTCACCGGCAACGGCTGGACGCGACGGTTCGTCGAGGAGCAGGGGTGCGGCTGGGCCGTCCCCGCAGAGGCCCCGGATCGTCTTGCGGACACGATCGCGGGGATCCTCGACCGACCGGAAGCGCTCTGTGAAGCCGGCCGCCGGGCCCGGGACGCCGCGCGAACGCATTTCGATCGGGCCCGGGATATGGACCGCTACGCCGCGCTCGTGGCCCGGGTCGCGGCCAAAGCGACGCCATCCCGTCGTTGATCCGGGGCGGGCCGCTTACAAGGTCCCCAGAACCCCCACGATACCGGTACGGATCATCGCCACTGCGATGGCCGCCAGGAACAGGCTGGCCACTTTGCCGATGGCTCGCGACGTGTCGGACCCGAACCGGGCAATGAGCGCCGGCCCGAAATAAAACAGGGTAAAACTGATCGCCAGGTTGGGGATCAGGCCCAGCAGCGTGTGCACGTAGCCGACGCCTTCCTGCAGCACCAGGATCGTGGTGATGGCCGCCGGCCCGACGGTGAGCGGCGTTCCGAGCGGGACGGCCCCGATGTCTCCTGCCGACGACAGGGCGCCGGACGTCTCCTGACTCTGCGTTCGCCGCGTGAGGTTGCTGAACAGCAGGTCGGTGATGCTCAGCACCAGCAGGATGATACCGCCTCCGATCCGCAGGTCGTTCAGGGTGATCCCGACGCCCTCAAAGATGAACCGTCCCGCCCCGAGGATGACAAGGGCGATCACGAAGGCCGTTGCAATGGCCTTCCGCACGAGGCGGCGCCGCGTGGTAAGGGTCATTCCTTCCGTCAAACCGATGAACAGCGGAAGCACGCTGATGGCGTTCATCGCTATGAACAGCGAGACGAATGCTTCGAGGAGATCGGGGCCGGAGAGATCCATGCGGCGGGACGGTCGTCCACAGGCGAACAACAAGAAAACAGGCGGTTCGGTGGAAGCGGCACCCCAAACCAATCCGTCCGAGGGCCGTGCCGCCATCGGGATGGACTTTGGGTGAAGTACGCGGGGGGAGCGGGCGGCTCGGGGGCGGTCCACGCCGTTGGGCGGCGGTGCGTGCCGGGAACGTAACGGGACGGTCGGAACGTGGGGCGCAGACCCACGCGTGTATGGACGTGCTCTCCCGCAACAGGTGCACGGTCCCTTCCGTGCACATGTCTGGATGAGATGGTACCTTGCAGTCCAGTGCAAACCCGAACCTGACCGACCATTGATCGGACCCTGCCTATGTCTACCGAACAGTCCAATTCTGAAGAATCGAGTCGCGTGACTCGCCGTCGCTTCCTCCAGTCGCTCGGCGTCGCCGGCCTGGCCGGTGCCAGCGGTACGCTGCTGAGCGCCTGCGGAGGATCGGACGATTCGGGCGGCGGGAGCGGCGCGGACGGCGGCTCCCAGACCCAGTCGGGCGGTGGCGGCACGACCACCGCGTCGGCCGACTGCAGCGACCTGTCGGCTCTCTCCGACGCGCAGAAGCAGCAGCGCCAGCAGATGGCGAACTCGCTGAACTACGTCGAGGAGACGCCGAACGAAAACCAGTACTGCGCCAACTGCCAGCTCTACCAGAGCCCGGAGCAGGAAGAAACCACCGGATCGGAGTGCGGCGGCTGCCAGCTCTTCCCGGGCCCCGTTACCGCAAACGGCTACTGCACCTCCTGGGCCCCGAAGTCGTAACGGGCTCCCGCATGGTTTTTTCGACCGTCCGACGACGCCTGCCTCCCTGACGGGGGCCTGGAACGCTGCCGGCTACCTGCCGGCAGCGTTTCTTTTTTGGCCCACCTCGCCACTACGGGGCGGCGGCCACGTGACACGCGAGAGGCGGCAGTGGGCCGGTCTCAGCGGCCACCGCCTCGACGGCCTCCCGGACCTTCTCCCCTCCCGCGCACGCTCCGCCTTCGCCGCATTTTTCTGCCGGTCCTCTTTCTCCCAACAATCAATCTCTCGACAATCAAACACCGGCACCGAGATATTTTTCTCCATTCCGACACCGATCGATCGGCCCGCAATCGCCGGCTGGGCGAAGGCACGGATCGTCCGCCCCGACCGCCCATCGTTTCAACAGCGTCGGGGGCGAAAGCGCTGGGGGCGGAACCCCCCGCTCCGCGAGGGCTTAAGCGATAGCGTTCGGGAGCGCCGGAGTTCACCTCCGGCACGCCAGCCTTGGCCTGCCCCCGTCTTCCCCCGCATGTCCCGGGAGAGGCCGGATGTATCCGTCTTTTCAGAAAGATGTGAAAACAAACGGTCGTCCCGGGCGCTATACCCCTTTCACAACGCGCCCCACATTCGGCACCGCCGCTCGGCGCGATCCCGTTCCGCCTGTTCCTGTCTCTCGGTCGTCGAACCGCACTCGCCTCAAACACATGGCCATTGATCTTTCTTCCCCGCACCGATTTGCCGACCGGCACGTCGGGCCCTCCTCTCACGACGTCGACGCGATGCTCGACACACTCGGCGCCGATTCGCTCGACGCCCTGATCGACGAAGCCGTGCCGGCGTCGATCCGGTCGGATCGCCCCTTCGACCTGCCGGACGCCATCACCGAGCACGACCTCCTGGCCGAGGCCGAAGAGCTGGCCGGCGAGAACGAGGTCTACCGCTCGTTCATCGGCATGGGGTATCACGACACCCACACCCCGCCGGTCATCCAGCGCGACATCCTGGAGAATCCGCAGTGGTATACGCAGTACACGCCGTACCAGGCGGAAATCGCCCAGGGGCGCCTGGAGGCGCTCTTGAACTTCCAGACGATGACGATCGACCTGACGGGGCTGGAGATCGCCAACGCATCGCTCCTCGACGAGTCGACGGCGGCGGCCGAGGCGATGATGATGCTGAACCGCGTCACCCGCCGGCGCGATGCCGATACGTTTTTCGTCGACGAGAACTGCCACCCGCAGACGATCGAGGTCGTGAAGGGCCGCGCCGAACCGATCGGCGTCGAGATCGTCGTGGGCGATTTCCGTGAGTTTGCGGTCGACGACGACGTGTTCGGCGCGCTCGTCCAGTATCCGACGACCGACGGCAAGATCGAGGACTACCACGACTTCGCCGACCGCCTGCACGAGGCCGGTGCCCAACTGGCTGTCGCCGCCGACTTGCTCTCTCTCACGCTGCTGACGCCGCCGGGCGAGTTCGGCGCCGACGTTGCCGTCGGATCGACGCAGCGCTTCGGCGTTCCGCTCGGCTACGGCGGCCCGCACGCGGCCTACTTCGCCACGAAGGAGAAGCACCAGCGCCAGGTGCCGGGACGCATGATCGGCGTCACGAAGGACGCCGACGGCAACATGGCGCTGCGGATGGCGCTGCAAACCCGCGAGCAGCACATCCGCCGCGGCCGCGCCACCTCCAACATCTGCACGGCGCAGGTTCTCCTCGCGGTGATGGCCGGGATGTACGCCGTCTACCACGGCCCGGAGGGGCTCCGCACGATCGCGACCCACGTCCACGACCTGACGAAGACGCTCGCCGAAGGACTCCGCAGCACCGGGCATTCGCTCCGGCACGACGACTTCTTCGATACGATCCGGGTCGACCTGGAGGGCCGCTCGCAGGAGCAGGTCCGCGAGGCCGCCGAGCAGCACCGCGTCAACCTGCGCTACTACGACGACGGGTCCGTCGGCGTCGCGCTCGACGAGACGACCACCGCCGAGGACCTCGACGCGCTCTTCGCCATCTTCGGCGCGACGAACGGCCGGAAGCTCTACGCGAACGAGATTGCCGACGACCTCGACTCCGGCTACGACGGCCCGCTGCAGCGGGAGAGCGGCTACCTCGACCACCCCGTCTTCCACGAGCACCGCTCGGAGGCGGAGCTGACGCGCTACATCCACACGCTCTCCGACCGGGACCTCTCGCTCACCCACAGCATGATCCCGCTCGGGTCCTGCACGATGAAGCTGAATCCGACGGCGGCGCTCATGCCGATCTCTCTGTCGGGCTTCACCAAGATCCACCCGTTCGCCCCGAAGAACCAGGCGAAGGGATACCAGACCGTGATCGAGGAGCTGAGCGATCAGCTTCAGGAAATCACCGGCTTCGACAGCGTCTCCTTCCAGCCCAACTCCGGCGCGTCCGGCGAGTACACCGGGCTTCTCGTCATCCGCGAGTACCATCGCAACCGCGGCGAGGAGCAGCGCGACGTCTGCCTGATTCCGGAATCCGCCCACGGCACGAATCCGGCCAGCGCGTCGATGGTCGGCATGAACGTCGTCACGGTCGACTGCGATGAAAACGGCGATGTCGACCTCGACGACCTCCGCGAGAAAGCCGAGGAGCACTCCGACGAGCTCGCGGCGCTGATGGTCACCTACCCGTCAACCCACGGCGTCTTCGAGGACCACATCGAAGACATCTGCGACGTGGTGCACGAAAACGGCGGGCAGGTGTACATGGACGGCGCCAACATGAACGCACTCGTCGGCGTCTGCCGCCCGTCCGAGTTCGGCATCGACGTCTGCCACCTGAACCTGCACAAGACGTTCAGCATCCCGCACGGCGGCGGTGGACCGGGCGTCGGGCCCATCTGCGCGGCGGATCATCTCGCTCCCTTCCTCCCGGGTCACTCCATCGTGGACACCGGCGGCGAGAAGGGCATCCCGGCCGTCTCGGAGGCGCCCTACGGCAGCGCCCTCATCCTGCTCATTTCGTGGGCCTACATCAAGATGCTGGGCGGCGAGGGACTGACGCGTTCGACGAAGCTCGCCATCCTGAACGCCAACTACGTCGCGCGCCGCCTCTCCGCTCACTACGACATCGTGTACCGCGGCCCCAACAACCGCGTCGCGCACGAATTCATCCTCGACCTGCGCCCGTTCCGCAAGGAGATCGACGTGAACGAGCAGGACGTGGCCAAGCGGCTGATGGACTACGGCTTTCACGCCCCGACGATGTCCTGGCCGGTGGTCGGGACGCTCATGATCGAGCCGACCGAGAGCGAGTCGAAGGACGAACTCGACCGCTTCTGCGACGCGATGATCTCCATTCGCAGCGAGATCCAGGCCGTCGAGGAGGGCGCCGTCGACGTCGAAACGAGCGTCCTGAAGCAGGCGCCCCACACCGCCAATCTCGTCACGGCGGACGACTGGGACGCCGCCTACTCCCGCGAGCAGGCCGCCTACCCGGCCGAGTGGACGCGCGAGAACAAGTTCTGGCCGTCCGTTCGCCGCGTTGACGACGCCTACGGCGACCGCAACCTCTTCTGCTCCTGCCCGCCGACCGAGGCGTACGCAGCCGACGACGAGAAGGACCTGGAGGCGGCGCTGCAGTAGATTATCAAGGATGAATGGAGGGACGGGTGGAGGAATGGACGGGGCTTCGTCTTCTTGAAGGGCCACCCGCTCTCCTCTCCTCCTTCAGATCCATTCTGGCAACGAAGAAACGCCCGCTGCTCCCGTTCGGGGCAGCGGGCGTTTTTTTGATACGGGCGGAACCCGATGTGCAGGTCGCCTCGAACCGGGCGCTCTCGGCTATCGACCGTCGTTCTCCCCGCCCGTCGATTCGTCTTCTTCTGACCGGGCTCCGGCCGTCGCTCGAAGGGCAGCCGCGATCCGTTCGAGCTCGTCGGCCGCTGCCTCCAGACTCACCTCCGCCCGCGCTGCCGCCGTCGCCGCTTTCTCCGCCCCGTCGGCCTCCGAGGATGCCGGGACGTCAACGTCGCACAGATCCGCAATCTCCGTCATCGCGCGGTGGGCGGTTTCGAGCGACGTGCCGGCGCGGATCGCCGTCTGCTGCAGGGCCTCCAGCCGATCGGCCAGTCGCTCCGGGTCGGGGTGAGACGATCCAGGGTCGGTCATCGGTCGATCGATATCGATTGGACGGACAGACATCGGTGCGGCCTGCCGGTCGGCGGCGAGGCGGGATTCCCCCTCTACGCCTCTTCCTCATCGACCGGCAGCGGGTCGCCGGACAGAATGACGACGCCGACGCTGTCGAGGCGAACAGTCGGGTCCTGGACACCGGCCCGGAGGGCGTCGTGCAGGCGGTCCTGGCGCTCGACCTCCTGCTCGGCGCTCTCCGCAGCACCGGCGCGAGCGCGGATGCGACGGCGGGCCGCTTCGGCATCGGCCGCGACCTGCTCCTGCGCGGCTTCGCTGCGCGCCTGCAGATCGCCGTGCTCGCGAAGGGCCGACGCCGCGGCATTCCGGGCCTGCTGGCAGCGACGGGCCCAGTCCGTCGGCGGAATAAACTCGTCGAGGACCGGCAGGCGCTCCCCCTTCACGTTTCGATCCGATCCGCCCTTCGACTTGCGCTGCGGCTCTGCCTCCAGCAGCTTGAGCAAGCCGTCCTGCGTGACCGGCTCTCCCTCCCGATTGACGAACACGGTCTCAAACGACGGCGGCAGGTAGTCGTAGAGCCGGTGCTGGAGCGCCTCGGCACGGTCGGTCGATCCCGATAGAACCTCCCGAACGGGCTCCGGGTCGGCCTCGACGACGAAGTCGAACCGGAAGAACAGCTGGTCCTCCTGTCCGGCCACCGCCCAGGGCTGGCTCTCGCGCCAGAGCGCGTAGGTCCGGCCCCGGTCATCCCACGAAAAGTAGTCCGCCAGCGCGCGAAGGAACGGGTGCCCGATCCGAAACATCGTCACCGCCGGGATGCCGCCCTCCGGCTGAACGGCGCACGAGCGGTGATAGGTGGTCGGTTTCTCGGACTGCGGCAGGAAACGGTTCAGGATGACGTCGAACGGGACGAGCGTGCGACCGTCGTACTGCGGCTCGTACTTGATGACGCCGTCCGGGTACTCGCGCTTCGACCGGTGGAACTGCAGGGCCTTCGTGATCCAGGCGTCCATGCGGTTGTACAGGTCCTGGCTCCGCTCCTCCAGCGACGTCACGTCGTCGATGTACCGCCGGGCGTCCTCCGACGCCACGTCGACGGCCTCGAAGGCGTGCTGCCGATCGTGCTCGGCGCGGGCCCGGTCCATCGACGAACGGGCCGCGTCCACGACCGCATCGGTCGCCCCCTCCCGGAAGAGGTGGCGAATGGCATCGTCTCCGATGGCCGCCGCGGCATCTTCTCGCCCGGCAATCGACGACTGAAAGATCCGGAAGCCGTCGCGCAGAACCTCCATCCAGGTTTCGAAGAGCGAGGGCGCCTCTTCTCCGAGATCGGGACCGAGATACACGTTCGTCTGGAGCGCCTCGTCCCGTTCCCCAACCGGAGCGACGCGCTGGATCCGCCGTTCGATGCGGACGGGCTTCCAGGGCAGGTCGTAGTGAACGACGTGCGTGGCGAAGGGAAGCGCCGGGCCTTCTTCGCCGGACCGGTCGGCCACCAAGATGCGACATTCGGCATCCTCCCGGAAGCGGCGGATTTCCTCGTCGATCTGATCCGGGGGATCGTCGGCGAGGTTCGCGGCGACGGCGTTTGCCCCGAACGTACCGGCAAGGCGCTCCTGCAGCCGTCGCGCGACGGATGGGCGATCGGCATACACGACGCAGGCATCGACGGCATCAACGTTGAGGTCGATGTACTGCTCCAGCCACTGGCCGTGCGTGAAGTCAAACTCGTCGACCTCCGCCTCGGCCGCCTCGACCAGATCCTCCAGCAGGGCGTCCTCGTCGTCGAGCTTCGCCGGCGTCGTCACCGCCTCGCGCTCGGCCGGGGCGAAGTCGGCCTCGACCCGCTCCGATGCGTCCCCGTCGCGACGCAGACGGATCAGGTCGGCGAGGAGTCCGAGGTCCGCCCCGGCGGTTTCCACGAGGTGGCGGAACGTCTCGGCGTAGCCGGCTTCGGCCGGTTCGTCGGATGCCGCGGCCGAGGCCTTCTCTCTCCAGCTTGCCAGCAGCGTGTGAACCGTTTCCTCCCGCAGATCGAGCCCGTAGTCGACGAGGCGGGCGTCGTCTTCGGGGGCCCGGAGGCTGCCGACGTGGAATTCGGCATCGGAGCGTCGTAGCCGAACCGCTTGCGGGTGAAGCCGAAACCGCTCCCGCAGGTAGAGGCGGAGCTCGCGGAGAACGTCGTTCCGCTCCTCCGGATCAAGGGCTTCGTCCGACAAACGGGCCGCGTCGTCGTTGATCCGCTCGTTCAGGTCTTTGTCGTCCGGGGCCGCGTCGGCGATGCGGCCGAGCACCGCGTCGAGCGACATCTCTGCGTCCTCCTCCGTCGCCTCGCCGTTCGTTGCTACGCGGTTCCCGCCGGCCCGGCGGTCGAGGTGCTCCAGCGCCTCGCCGATCTCGGCGCGCTGCGCGACCCGCTCCCGGAGGGCGTCGTCATCCGGCGCTGCATCGGGGTCGAGAAGGTGAAGAAGCGGGGCCGTTTCCGGCACGTGGCGGTGAACGGCCGCGTCGGCCAGGAGAAGCAAACCGTCGGCGCCGTGCGATACGCGCTCGAGGGCGGCGAACCGGTCCGCATCGGCATCCCGCCAGGCAGTCGTTCGGTGAGCGGCGTCGACGAGAAGAATGTCCGGCTCCGCCTCCATCCAGTCTCCGCCGAAGGCGCGCACGTCCACCGTCCCGTCCACCGAGAAGATGTCGAAGGAGCGGTCGAGGACGGTCGTCCAGGTCTCCACGGCTTCCTCCGGCACGAGGACGAGCGCCTCGGCGTCTCCGGCGTCGAGCAATAGCTGCCGAAGAACGACGGCGGCGGGACGAGACGGCCCCTGCCCGGTTTCGTCCGACAGCAGGTAGCGCGGGGTGGGTCGCCGGAGCATCTGGCGCACGGTTTCCACCTGGTGGGCCCGCATCGGGATGCTGGAGGAGAGCAGCCCGTCCATTCCGCGCACGGCGGACCGCTGGTCGAGGAGCGCCCGCACGAAGGGCCCCCGCTGGTTGCGGAAGAAGACGGTCTCCTGTCCCTTCACCTTCAGCGTCTCGATCGGATCGTCGACCGGGCGCGTCCAGCGCACGTACAGGTTCTCCTGCGGGACGTCGGTGGATTCCTGGTCCGGCAGTTCGATGATGCGGTCGCCGTCTTTCAGCCGGGAGACGCGCCCCATGCGCCAGCGGTCGGCCTCCTCGTCGAAGACGTAGCAGCGCGTCTGATGCGCGAGGCGGACGGTCACGAGGTCCTCCACGTCGACGGTTCGCTCCACGCGCCGGGCGACGGAGTCGAAGTACTCTACCGTCGCGGTCTCCCCGTCGAGACCGACGCACTTGCCGATGCCGAGTTCGTTGGACCGGGCCATGACGAACCGGTCTTCCTCGACCGGCTCGCCGGGCAGCGGGTCGGCGCCCGGCGGATGGCTGGGGTCGCGAAGACGCCGGGCGAGAGAGAGCAGCTGGCGGGCGGAGGGCTGGCCGTTGCCCTGCGCCCAGGCCTGCAGGTCTTCGACGGTGGCCCCGGTCATCGCTGCCAGATCCTCCCAGGAGTCGCCCACCTCCGCGCGTCGTTCGGTGAGCCACCACGAAAGAAGGGGGACACGGCTGCGCTGCGTTGGGGGGCTGCTCATACCGGGCGGGGACGCACGTGGAGGGGTCGGCTCGCGGATCCGGAAACGGCCGGCTCCCCGACTGTGCCGGGGGAGAGGTACGGAGGCCTGTTCGGATCGGTCCCGTATACGCCGGACGGGGAGTCAGGTTATTGAAGGTTCGAGCACGATCGCGCTTTCGAGACTGGAGCGTACGGCGGAAGCGGTTCCGAAATGTCGTCGACGGAGGGACCGGACGCTTCCTCTGAGTTGTCGGACCCGGAGGTCGCTTCCGACAGCCAGACGCCGCGGCGGCGGGGCCGTTCCGGCCGGAAATACGTCCTCCACCCGGTGTCTGCCAGAAGGGGGGCGACGCGATCGAGGCGGCCCCGCTCCGGAAGGCGCCAGACGATCAGACACCGGTCCGGCGTTCCGGCTTCGCTTCGCTGCGCGCCTCCTGTGCGGGTGCGGGCGGCCGAGGGGGTGCGCACCCGGGCGGTCGGGTTCACAGCGATCCGTACGATGTCCAGCCCCGGCCGCTGCCTGCGCACGGCCGAGACGACGCCGGTCAGAATCGATCGTTGCTTTCGGGCGGACAGGCGGTACCAGGCCCGGCGGGCAATCCAGACTTCCGCATAGAGCGGCATGACGACAGACGTAGAGGACGGGAGAGACGGTGGGACGACAGGCTACCGGTTCCCAAGATACTCCTTAAACGCCTTTTGACGGTCTGAACCGCCGAAACGGCGCATTCCATCGTCAGGATTTGGACCGGCGTTCCTCGTCCCGAGCTGCACCGCGTGTCGTCGCGGTGCGAGCGGTCCCTCGCAGGCGCAGCCCGCCTCCGGCCGACGCTACAGCGAACCGATTTCCTCTTCGAACTGCAAGTCGCCACCGGCAAAGGCCGAGGTCCGGAAGTACGCGCAGCGCGTGCGGTCGTCGAATCGCGCGGTGTGAAGCACAACGAGCCCGGGGATGTCCTCGCTCAGGGATTCGACGGCATCGTCGATGTAGACCGGGATCAGGATCTCTGCGAGGTCGTCCCGGAAGCCCTCCAATGCGGCGTCGCTGTAGGCCGACGGGGCATCCGACGGGCGCAGATCATCGACCGACGGCCCGCCGCCTTCGGCCCGCAGCGCGGCGAGCATCGTTCCCTGCCCGGTTTCCGGATCGACACCCGCGACGGTGTGGATCGTCTCTCCGCCGGTGGGGACGGCCTGCGTCTGAAGGGTGAACGTCTCGGTGCCGTCGCGGTGCACGACCACGTCCGGGGTGCCGGGAAGGGCGTCCTCCGTGCGGACCTCAACCGCCAGGGCACGGCCGGCGGGGCCGGGGACGGTCGTCCAGTCGTCGTCTCGGGGGGCGTACACGGGCATGGGGGTGGCGGGGAAGGGAAAAGACAGGCCGAGAGCGCATTGGCGGGGGGCACCGGCGGGGAGAGCAACCGGCGGGCGGTGGGGGAAGCGGCATCACGCAGAGCGGATGAACCGACGGAGCAGGCTGGCTGCGGCCGAGCGGGGGTCGTCCGGCGAGCGCGAACCCGGCCCGGGAGAGGCCGGCGCCTCCGGCCGGGCCACGGCGTCGAGAACAGCGAGGCCGGCCACGCGAACGCTCATGTGGCGGGCGACGAGGGTTTCCGGAACGAGGGTCGTTCCGACGACGTCGGCGCCGAGGGTCCGGTGCATCCGGGCTTCGGCGGCGGTCGGGGCCTCGGGGCCGGCAACAGCCAGATAGATCCCTTTGTGCAGCGGCGTCCCGGCAGCCAGGGCTCCATCGGCAAGACGCCGGCGCAGATCGGGGTCGTAGGGATTGCTCATGTCCGGGAAGCGCGGACCCCAGTCGTCTACGTTCGGCCCGACCAGCGGATTGCTGCCCTGGAGGTTGATGTGGTCGGTGACCAGAAGGAGGTCTCCCTCTCGGTGGTCGGGGTCCAGCCCCACGGCCGACGTGACGACCACGAGAACCTCCATCCCCAAGACGGCCAGGACGCGCATGGGGAACGTGACCGCTCGCGGCGAGGCGCCGTCGAGCAGGGAAGGGGGGCCGTCCAGAAGCGCAACGCGGCTGCCGTCCACCGACCCGACGCGGAGGGCACCGCGAGAGGAGTCGCGTCCTTCGGTGTCGCCCGCCCCGGCCGACGGAGCGGACGGATCCGGAAGGACGGGCAGATGAGGGATCTCGGCATACGGGATTGTGGTGTCGACGGCCTTTGCGTCCGCTAGCCCCAGTTCGTGCTGCGCAACCACCGTCACGGCAGGAAGCGACACGCGGTCGCGGAGGAACGCCGCTGCCTCCTCCACCTTCTCCCGGTAGCGGGCGGTGTCGGCAGCGGTCAGGCGGGGGGTGTCGGTGCCGGGTGCAGGCGAGGAAGAAGCCATCGGGATGGGGGAATGCGGAGGCTGCGGGGAGGTTGACGTGGAACCGGGTGCACGGATCGGGGAGATCACCGTCTCGGTATCGGGGAACCTCCGGATTGCACCGGGAAAAGGCAACCGATTCGGAGACTTGGTTGTGCAGGGTTTCCTGCGAAACGCGGGCAAAAGATGGGGAAGAGGGGGTCAAAAGACGAGCAAAAGCAGTCTGGGGAACCCGCTCCCCCGGCCTGTCGATTGCCATTTCCCCCCAAGACCCGCATCTTTCTAGGTGTCGGTTTGTCCACCCATCGGCACCGACCTCTGCATCTGTTGCACCCACCAACCCGCGCGTACCCATGTCCGACGACCAACATTTACTCGACTTCGAGCGCCCGCTTTTCGAGCTGGAAGAGAAGCTTTCGGAGATGCGGACGCTCAACCAGGAGAACCAGGAGGATCTCTCCACGGAAATCAACGCGCTGGAGGAGCGCGTCGAGCAGCTTCGGGAGTCGATCTACCGCAACCTCACCCGGTGGCAGCGCGTCCAGATCGCGCGCCATCCGCAGCGCCCGTACACGCTCGACCACATCGAGGCCCTCACCGACGGGTTCGTCGAGCTGCACGGCGACCGCACCTACGGCGACGACCGCGCCATCGTCGGCGGACTCGCGACGTTCAAGGGAGGCCGGTACGGGTATCGCGACCGGACGGTCATGATGATGGGTCACCAGAAGGGCCGCGACACCAAAGAGCGGAAGTACCGGCGGTTCGGGATGCCCAACCCGGAGGGCTACCGCAAAGCCGAGCGGTTGATGCAGATGGCGGCCAAGTTCAACAAGCCGGTCGTCACCCTTCTCGACACGCCCGGCGCCTACCCGGGCATGGAGGCCGAAGAGCGCGGACAGGCCGAGGCCATTGCCCGCAATCTGTTCGAGATGGCGCGCCTGCCCGTTCCCATCGTGGTGGTCGTCATCGGAGAAGGTGCTTCCGGCGGTGCGCTCGGCGTGGGCGTCGGCGATCGCATCCTCATGCTTGAGAATTCCTGGTACTCGGTGATCGCCCCGGAGAGCTGCTCGCAGATCCTGTGGCGGTCCTGGGATTACAAGGAGGATGCCGCACGGGCGCTGAAGCTGACGGCTGCCGACCTGGTGGACGTAGGCATCGTCGACGACATCGTGCCGGAACCGGTCGGGGGCGCCCACCGCAACCGCGAAGCCACCTTCGCAGCCACCGGCTCCGCCATTGCCAGCGCCCTGCAGCGCCTTGAGCCGCTCGACACGCAGACCCTTCTGGATCAGCGTCTCGCCAAATTCGACTCGCTGGGAGCCTACGAAGAAGCCGAACCGATGAAGGCGTCCGCCGGCGCGTAGAGGCCCGCTCTCAGAAGCCGGTTTTCGCCCGTCCCGGCGTCTTACGCCTCTTTTTCGTCGCTTTATTGCCTGTGCAGCGTATGCCGTACACATACCCGCACCACCACCGCGTCCGCTACCGGGAGTGCGACCCGATGGGGGTCGTCTACCACACGCACTACCTCGACTACTTCGAAGAGGCCCGCACCGAGGCCATGCGCGACCTCGGGCTCGCCTACCGGCGCCTCGAGGACGACGGCATTATCATGCCCGTCGTCAACGTCACGATCAACTACAAAGGCCCGGCGCACTACGACGACCTGCTCGTCGTAGAAGCTCACTTCGGGAAGATGCCCGTCGTTCGCGTCCCGATCGACTACACCGTCCACCGCAAGAACGAGGAAGACGTGCTGGCCACAGGCCACACCGATCTTTGCTTTATGGATGCGGAGCGCCGCCGGCCGATTCGGGTGCCGGAACCCGTGCACGAGGTGTTCGAACCGGTCCTGGAGTGGTGAACGGTGGCAAGCGTTTGCTCCCCGCCTCCCCGGTTCCCCGTTTCTCCGGCCCCCCATCCCCCTGGTTCCCGCTCTCCAGTTCTCCAAACCCACGCTCCCCCTCACCGATGCTCCCCGACTACCTCACCCACGACCACCTCACGGAGGTTCTCGAGCACGCCATCGAGGAGGACGTCGGGCCGGGGGATGTGACGACGCTGGCGACGGTGCCCCCGGACCAGCCGGCCACAGCGGTCATCCGGGCGAAGGAAGCCGGCGTGGTTGCCGGACTCGAGGCGGCCGCATGCGCCTTTGCCGTCACGGATCGCGCCCTGGAGGTTTCCTGGAACGTCGCGGACGGGACCGCGGTCGAGTCCGGACAGGAGATCGGAACCATTGCCGGTCCCGCCCAGGGGATGCTCACTGCCGAGCGCCCCGCCCTGAATCTCATGCAGCGCATGAGCGGCATTGCCACCGCCACCCACCGCATGGTCGACGCCGCCCGTCCCCATGGCACCGAGATTCTCGACACGCGCAAGACGGCTCCGGGATTGCGGCGCCTCGACAAGTGGGCCGTTCGTCTCGGCGGCGGCACCAATCACCGGATCGGCCTCTACGACCTGTTTCTGATCAAGGACAACCACATCGCTGCGGCCGGGGGCGTGGCTCCGGCCCTCGATGCCGCACAGACCTACCGCGCCGAGCACGCCCCCGATCTCGCGATCGAAATCGAAACGCGGACGCTCGGGGAGGTGCGCACCGCCGCTGAGCACGGGGCGGCCGACATCCTCCTTCTCGACAACATGGTGACTGTTGACGACGGGACGGTCGACACCTCGATGCTCCGCGACGCCGTCGCCCTCGTCGACGGCCGCTGCCGGACGGAGGCCTCCGGCAACGTCACACTCGCCACCGTCCCCGCCATCGCCGAGACCGGCGTGGACGCCCTCTCCTCCGGCGCCCTCACCCACTCCGTCACCGCCCTCGACCTGTCGATGAAGATAGGGATGGGGTAGGGGCGTGGGAGCGTTGGGGCTTGGGAGCGTGGGGGCTTGGGAGCGTGGGGGCGTGGGAGCGTGGGCGCTTTGGAGGCTTG
>CAKZLV010000340.1 GCA_937127285.1 uncultured Bacteroidota bacterium | reverse complement strand
CCGGGGAGACGGGGAACCGTGGAGACGGGGAACCGGAGAGACGGGGAACCTGAGAGACGGGGGCTCGTGACCCATCCCGCGTGACGCATCACGCGTGACCCGCTACCTCTCGCAGGGCGTCGAGCGACGGGTCGATCTCGGGGGCGGGGCGGGAGCGGGCGATGACGTCGGCCAGGGGCGGAGGCACGTCCACCGCGCGGCCGATGAGGGGGTCGACGACCTCCGGAAACTTGGCCGGGTGGGCGGTGGCGACGAGGATCCAGTCGCGCTCATCGTTCGGGTCCAGGTTTTCACGTGCCTCGACGGCCGTGGCCGTGTGCGGGTCCCAAACCGTATCCCACGCCTTCGGTCCGCGTTCGATCTGCCGGCGGATGGCGGTGTCGTCGATGCGGCGGGCGGTGACGGCGTCGCGCAGCGCGTCGACGTCGGGCCAGTGATGGCGCAGGCGTTCCATGTTCGACGGGTTGCCCACGTCCATTGCCGTCGCCAGCGTCTCTTTTGTCTCGAACGCGCGGTACTCGCCGGTCTCCAGAAAGTGGGTGACGGGCCGGTTGGCGTTCGTGGCCAGAACGACCTCGCCGATGGGGAGGCCGCAGCGCCGGGCGTAGAGGCAGGCGAGGACGTTGCCGAGGTTGCCGGACGGGACGATCACGTTCGGGGCGCGCCCTGTGTCGCGCCAGTGCCAGAGGCTCGCGGCCGCGTAGTAAGTCATCTGCGGCAGCAGGCGGCCGACGTTGATGCTGTTGGCGGAGGAGAGCCGCTTGTTCGACTGCCACCAGTCGTTTTGAAATGCGTCCTTCACCAGGCGCTGGCAGTCGTCGAAGACCCCGCGCACGGCGACCGTCTGCACGTTGTGGCTCCATCCGGTGAGCTGCTGTTCCTGCCGGTCGGAAACCTTGCCCTTCGGGTAGAGCACGATGACCTCGACGTTCGGCTTCTTCCAGAAGGCAGCCGCGACGGCCGCGCCCGTGTCGCCGGAGGTGGCGACGAGGATGGTGACGGGCTCGTCGGCGGCGTCGTTGAGGACCGACAGGCTGCTGGCCAGAAATCGGGCGCCGACGTCCTTGAACGCCGCCGTCGGGCCGTGAAACAGCTCCAGGACGGCGGTGCGGCGGCCGACATCGGTGAGAGGGACGGGAAAGCCGTACGTATCCCGGCAGATCGCGTCGAGGGAGTCGGCAAGGGCCGCATCCGCGAAGGGCCGGAGGAGCCGGTGGGCGATCGGCGCCGGCGTGTCGAGGCCCTCGAAGTCGGACGGCGACAGGTCCGGGAACGAAGACGGGACGAACAGGCCGCCGTCGGGGGCGAGGCCCTGCTGCAGGGTCGTCGAGAGCGAAGCGCGATGCGATTCGTCGCGCGTGGAGTGGTACGTCATGGAGGGGGCGACAGCGGGCTCGATCGAGAAAACGGGACGGGGGCGTTCGATGTACGGCAGCGACCGGGGGGCGTTCATCGGTCCGCCGTAGTATCCGCCGCAGCAAAGGCAGGCATCGACCCACAGGCATCGGCCCGCAGGCATCGGCCCGCTGGCGTTGACTCGCAGGCGTCGGTGGGCGGGCCGGGCTGGGGAGGTAAGCGCCGTGGCGAGCGTGCCGGGACGCGAAGACGCCTGTACGGGATTCCCCCACCTTCGCTCCGGTCCGTTCTGTACAGGGGAGCCCGGCATTCACCCACGGAGCCGTGCAGGAGGATCGTTCAGATGCGATACGGTCCCGTTTCGTTCTTGAAGTTGAGTTTGAGGCCGGGTTCCCGGCGCAAACTCCGCGCACGATCATATTTCATTCGACGGTGGGGGCTGTCATGAACACGCAAGAGATTACACCCGACGCGGTACCAAGAACCCAACGACCTGAAAACCCGTCATCGCCGGCACCGGTCCCCGATTCCGGTGCCTCGACCGCGGCCGACGAGGCGCCCGAAACGCCGGCGCATCACGGCGACGGGGCGAGCCGCACGGCACCGCCGCTCCGCTCGTCTCCGCCGTCTTCGGCCCCGTCGGAGGCCGGCGCGGGCAGAAAGGAGGGGAACGGGCGCTTGAAGACACCGCCGCGCCATCGCCCCTGGAAGAAGCCGGAGAAGGAGCTGCGCAACCGGTACGGGTTGCATCTCCAGATCGGGTTCGTCCTCGCCCTGGCCCTGATCTGGGGGTTGACGTTCGTCAACCTCGAGATCGACGACGGCTACAACGTGGAGCTCGGCGAGCAGGAAGTGGTGCAGATGGAAGAAGTGAAGCAAACGGAGCAGGAAGTCGCTCCGCCGGCTCCGCCCCGCCCTGCCGCACCGGTGGAGGTGGCCAATGACGCAATTGTCGACGAGACGCGCGAGCTCAACTTCGATGCTTCGCTCGACCTGAACGAAGAGCTGACCGTGGGCGGCCCGCCGGAAGAGACGCCGCCGCCGCAGGAGGAAGAAGAGCCGGAGCAGGAAATTTTCGTGGTCGTCGAAGACAGTCCCGAGCTGGTCGGAGGCTTGGCCAGCCTGCAGCAAAACGTTGAATATCCGGAGATGGCGCGAAAGGCCGGCATTGAGGGGCGGGTGATCGTCCAATTCATCGTCGATGAAAACGGCGACGTTACCTCCCCCACCGTCGTGCGCGGACGCCATCCGCTTCTCGATCAAGAAGCCTTGCGCGTGATTCGACTCGCGAAGTTCGAGCCCGGACGCCAGCGCGGAGAGCCGGTGAAGGTGCAGATGGCTTTGCCCATCACCTTTGTGCTCTCCAACAGCGATTGACGCGGGCACGGCGTTTCGACATCCATCCCGGATCGCAGCCGAGGAGGCGGGGCTCGCTGAGCCCTGCCTCTTCGTTGTGGGGCTGTGCCGGAGGCTCTCCTCTCGCCGGATTCGGAGGCGGAGGCCGCGTCCGTTCTCCGACCTCGTCCGGAAAACGCTTCAGGCCGGCTCGGCCGCAGCGGAGGCCACCACCTCTTTCTGGACGCTTCGCGGCATGGCCTCGTAGTGGCTGAAGCGCGCGTGATGAAGGCCACGCCCCTGCGTGAGCGAGCGCAGAGCAGTCGAGTACCGGTAGAGCTCCGACTCCGGAACTTCGGCCCTGATTTTTTGAAACGGACCCTCCATCTCAATCCCCTGCACGCGGCCGCGCCGGGTGTTCAAATCGCCGATCACGTCGCCCGTGTAGTCCTCCGGGATCGTGATCGAGATCGCGTGGATCGGCTCCAAGAGCACCGGGTTGGCGCTCCGGAAGGCATCCCGAAACCCGTTGAAGGCCGCCATCTTGAAGGCCGCCTCGTTCGAGTCGACCGGATGCATGCCGCCGTCGACCACGATCACGCGCACGTCGCCGACCGGATAGCCGGCCACCGGGCCCTCGGCCATCGCTTCGAGGAGGCCCTTCTGGATGGCGCCGGAGAAGCGGTTCATGTCGATGACGCCGCCGACGATGCCGTCCACAAAATGGAGGGTGGCGTCCCACGCCGTCTCGATCGTCTCCTCCCCGCGCACCTTGACGCCGTCGGGAGCCTGAAAGCGGTCGGTCAGCGGCTCGATGAGGAGCGAGAGGTCCGCAAACTGTCCGGCCCCGCCGGTTTGCTTCTTGTGCCGGTAGGAGGCGCGCGACCGGTTTTTGATCGTCTCGCGGTAGGAGATGCGCGGGCGGCTGAAGTCGACCTCGACGCCGGCCTGTCGCGAAATCCGGGACCGGGCGATCTGCAGGTGCATCTCTCCCTGCCCGCTGAGCGTGAGCTGGTTGAGGAGCGCGTCGTGCTCGAAGGTGAGCGACGGGTCCTCCGCCGTAATCTGGTGGAGGCCCTGCGCGAGCTTGTCCTCCTGCCCGTCCTGCATCGCGTGCACGGCCATCCGGTAGCGCGGCTCGGGGAACTCGATCGGGGGGACGACCGCCTTGCTGCCCTTCGCCCGCAGGGTGTCGTTCGTGTTCGTGTCCTTCAGCTTGACGAGCGCCCCGATGTCGCCCGCCGCCAGGCGCGGGACGTTCTCTCGATGCCTGCCGTTGATCGCGTAGATCTGTCCGATCCGCTCCGTGGTGCCGGTCCGGGCATTCTCCAGATCCTGGCCGGTTTCGAGCGTGCCGTTGTAGACGCGAACGAACGCGTACTCGCCCACGTGATCCTCCGACAGGGTGCGGAAGACGAAGGCGACCGGGTCGCCGTCCGGGTCGGCGGAGAGATCGCCGTGCAATTCGGCTTCGGCCGGTTGGGCAGCGGGGGAGGGGCAGACGGTGTCGATGAAGCGCATCAGGCGCGAAGCCCCGATGCCTTCCTGGGCGCTCGCCACGAAGACGGGGAAGAGCTCGCGCTCGATCATGGCCGCGCGCAGGCCGTCCTCCATCTGCTCTGCCGTCAGCTCTCCCTGCTCGAAGTAGAGCTCCATGAGCGACTCGTCGTTCTCGGCGATGTCCTCGACGAGCGTTCGGTGCAGCGCCTCGGCCTCCTCGCGGAAGGCGTCGTCGATCGGTCCGACCTCCGGCTCCGCCGAGCCCCCCGGATAGTGCAGCTGCTGCATGTGCAGCACGTCGATGATCGATCGCGAGCCGGTGCCGGCCGGGATCTGCACCGCCGTCGCCCCGCGCCCGAAGCGCTCCTCGATCTGCTCCAGAAGCATCCGGTAGTCCGCCTCGCCGTCGTCGAGGTGGTTGATGACGAACATCGACGGCGTTGCCGTCCTCTCCCCATAGGTCCACGCCAACTCCGTGCCCACCTGCACGCCGCTGCGGGCGTCCATAACGTAGAGCGCCGTGTCCGCCACCGTCATCGCCGCGATCACCTCGCTGACGAAGTCCGGATACCCCGGCGTGTCGAGCAGGTTGATCTTGCGCCCCGTCCACTCGGCGTGGAGCAGCGAGGTATAGATCGACATCCCTCGCTCCTGTTCGCTCGGGCGATAGTCGCTCACCGTCGACCCGTCGGCAACGCGGCCGGGGCGGTCGACGGCGCCACTGGCGTACAGCATCGACTCGGCCAGCGCCGTCTTGCCGCAGCCCTGATGACCCACGAGAACGACGTTGCGGATGTGCTCGGCATCGTATACCTGCATGGGACCTCCGGGTTGAATTCGAGAAACCGGCGGACGAGGAGAGCCCCGGATCGCATGCACCGAAACGGGCCCGATGCACCCGGACGGGAGCGATCAAGTAACGACAAAGTTAATATTGTGTCAAGGGGTGTGGGTTGAGGGTTGGGAGTTGAGGGGTGTGGGTTGGGGCGATGGTGGACTGTATTTTCGCTTCGCCGCTTCCCCGTCTCTCCGACTCCTCGCCTCCCCGCTTC
>CAKZLV010000339.1 GCA_937127285.1 uncultured Bacteroidota bacterium | reverse complement strand
CGCCTCCAGCCCCCGCACAAAGCCGTCGTCTGCGTTCGCCGGCTGCGTGGTTTCGATCTCGGAGACCGAATTCCCCTCGACCACAAGATTCCCTTCCGTCCTCGTGTTTACGTCCTCGTAGATTGCATTGTCGATCTGTTTGTAAAAGCCGGTCACCGATGCCAGCCCGCCGTTCTCGAAGTAGTACTCGACGCCGAGGTCGAAATTCATGGCCTGGAAGGGCTCCAGGTCCGGGTTCCCCTGATTGATGAAGGCCTCTCCGTTCTCGATCTCCACCTCTCGGAAGGAGGCGAGTTCGCTGTAGTCCGGGCGGCCAATGGTGTTGGTCCAGGCGCTTCGGAACTGCAGGTTGTCGTTGACCTCGTAGGTGAGGTGCACCGACGGAAGGATGTCGGTGTAGGAGTTCTCGAAGGTACTCTGTTCGACATCCCCATCGAACAGCTCGAAGCGCGTCGAGGACGTGGACGTGTACTCGACACGCGCCCCGGCAAGCGCCGTCAGCGCCCCGAGTTCGGCTGAGACCATCGCGTACCCTGCGTAGATGCCCTCCTCGTTCTCGGAGTCATCCTCAAAGTCATCGGACTCGCCGGGAAGGTACTGAAAGTTACTGTTGGACGCCCGGCAACTTCGATCACTGCTCCGGTCCGCCCAGTTCTCCGGCGGAGTGCAGAGGTTGTTGAGGAAGTCGTCTGCGAACGCCTGGGTATTTGCAAACGGAAGGAGGCGATCGTCGACCTGCTGCGTCTGCACCCGAGGCGCCTCGTACCAGTCCGCGAGCGTCAGCCGCTCCGAATTGAACCCCTGGAAGTCGTACTCGAGGTCGGTGACATCCACGTCCTTCGTGCGGCGCACAAAGCGACCTCCCGTCTTCAGGTAGCCGGGCACCTCGCTAAGTTCGAACGGAATGCGAACGTCCGCCTGTGCCTCGTAGGTGTTCTCCGTGTTTTCCTGATTCTCAAGATTGAACTTGTTCATCTTAAAGCTCTCCGCACTGCCCAGGAAGCCGGGATCCGTCGGGAAAAAGTCAAAGAGGAAATTGCTCATGTCGGCCACGCCGCCTGCACGCGGCTCCGGCGACGACACGTCGGGATCATTGCTCGCCATGTCCGGATCCCCGGGCGTCTGGAACTCGCCGTCCGGCTTCCGGAAGTCGAACACGCCGCGGGAGTAGGTTCCGCTTGCCGACACGGTGATGTTGTTCTCGAAGTCGTGCTCGATGCCAGCACTGGTGCCCCAGAGACGTTCCTCCTCTTCGGACAGACTGGCGTCCAGCGAGCCGTATCCGTGAGGAAATTCGACCCGATTTTCTCCTAGTCGGACGGCGCCGCTGCGGTTATCCTCGTCGCGGGAGAGGTCCCCAAGAACGTACTCCAGTTCGTTGTCGATTTTGTCTTCGTCGGTGTACGTGAAGTACGGCCGGACGTAGGCGGATGTCTGATCGCTGGGCCGCCAGTCGACGCTGGTGTTCACCGAAATGCGTTTCCGCCGGTTCGACTCGACGATTTGCTCCGCCGCCTCCGGCACGTCGAGGGTCTTGTTCCCATCTCGGGTGCGGATGTTGGCCTCGTTCGCCCAATTCCAATTCTCGGCCTTGTAGCCGGAGGTGGTGAAGTCGCGACGCGACCCGCTCACGGAGAGCATCGCCCCGAACTGATTGTCCGCGCCGAACTTCGTTCCCCCCGTCACACTGCCCTTGAACGGGAACTTAGAATCCCGCAGGTTCCGGAGGCCGGAGACCTGCTGGTCGTGGTTCATGCCCCGAACCGTGCCGAAGACAAAGCTTCCGTCTCGATCAAAAGCCGTCAACGTCTCGATGTTGACGGCACCCCCGATCGCATTCGCCGGCATGTCCGGCGTGACGGCCTTCGTGACGGTGATGTTCGACACCATGTCGGCTGGCAGCAGGTCGAGACCTGTGGCGCGCGAGTCGGTCGTCGACGCCATCGTGTTGCCGTTGAGCGTCACGTTGTTCAACTCTGCCGAGCCGCCGCGAATCGACACGAGCCGGCCCTCAGTGCGGTCGTTCGTCATCAAGACCCCCGGCAGGCGCTGCACTGCCTCCGCGACATTCTTCTCGGGCAGATTCCCGATGTCGTCGGCCGAGAGCGCGTCCACCACGTTGACGGCCTGTTTCTTCTGCTGAACGGATCGGGCCTGGCTTTCGCGAATTCCGGTCACGATCACCTCATCGGCCTCGACGGCTTTCCTCGTGAGCTTCACATTCGCCGTCGTCGTTTGTCCACCGGAAATCTTTACGTTCGTCTCCTTATCCTCGTAACTCAGAAACGATACGACCAGGGTCTGCTCGCCGGACGGGACCTGACGAAGCTCGTACTCGCCGTCTGCGTTGGCAGACGTACCCGTATCCGTCCCTTTCAGGACCACGTTGGCACCGGGTAGGGGCGAGCCGGTCTCTGCATCCGTGACGCGGCCCTTGATGGTGCCGGTCGACTGCGCTGCAACGTCGGGCACGGTCATGCACAACGCTCCGAAGGCAAGCAGCGAAATGAAGATGTAGCGATACGGAGCAAACATACGCACGTGACTGCATTGGTGAGTGAAGTCCGTCTTCTTCCCACTGCTCGTCCGGCAGATCCGCCGACGAGACAGCGTCCAATGGTAATGTGCGCAGTTTACTTCAGTGGAAACTCGGTCTTTTGATAGTTTTACAAAACTATTTTTGAGCAATAAACCGACCTGCTATCTTCAAGGTGCCTTACGTCTCTGGGTTCATATTCCGTTTACACCCTGATCTGAGGTTCGCTGTTACCTCGCTCGTACCGTTTCCCTACAGGTGGACACATCGGGGCGGGTCGGTAAGTGTGTCTGCGAACACTCCGGATGTCTCGTTCTCCTCCTCGGACGATTCTCCTCCTCGGACGATTCTCCTCCTCGGACGATTCTCCTCCTCGGACGATTCTCCTTGGATTCTCGCCGACTCCATGTCTCTCATGCTCTACCTGCTCTCGGTTCTGCTGGCCTGGGCGCCCTCCGCGTCTGCGGTGTCTCCGCCTGTGAGCTCTCCCAGCGCTTTCCCCGACCGACCGTCCTCTCCCGATGCGATTCGGACCGACACCTCCTGCTCGGCGATGGCCCCTGGGCTTCAGCGTCGGGCGCCGGATACGCTCGCGGCGGCGTCCAATCTCCACACGGCGGCGCCGGCCCCGACCGGCACCGGTCCCGTGCACGCCGTCGTGGAGATTCCGGCCGGGATGGCCGACAAGTGGGAGGTGACCGAAGACGGACGCGCCCTTGCGATCGAACGACAGGATGGACAACGGCGTCGCATCGACTATCTGCCGTATCCGGCCAACTACGGGTTCCTTCCCCGAACGCGATTGGCGACGAATGAGGGGGGCGATGGGGACCCGGTCGATGTCGTACTCCTCGGTCCGGCTGCGCCCTGCGGGGCGGTCGTCGAGGCCCGGATCGTGGGCGCCCTGCGCCTGCTCGATGACGGGGAGCAGGACGACAAGATGCTCGCGGTGCGCCCCGGGGCGCCGCTCGGTGACGTGCACGGCCTCGCTGAACTGCGGGATCGGTACCCCGGGGTTTTAGACATCCTGGAGACGTGGTTCGTCCACTACGAGGGTCCGGGAAATCGCTCCCGCGGATTCGTGGACGCGGCGGCGGCCCGATCCATCGTGGCGGAGGCCGCCCGCCCTGCCTCGTCCTCGGGTCGATAGGAACCGCCCGTCATACCGACTCCGCACGCCCAACAACGCTGTACGGTGCACCTCGTTGCACAGCGTCGTTGGGGACGGGCCGTCGGCTCTCCATGACGCGGCCCTCTGTAACGAATAGGGCTGGCATACCGGGGCAGGTGTTCAGAGAGAAGGAAAGCAGACTTGGCACGGAGATGCCAGTTATCGGCAAATAGCTCAGTTTCATTTCGGAAAAGACGCTTTGAGCCATAGACGACCAGCAACCCCGAGAACGCATCTCGCTCGACCCCGAGGTGATGACGGGGGAACCCGTCATGAAAGGCACGCGCCTGACGGTCGAGTACGTCCTGAACGTGCTCGCACATGGCGCAACCGAGGAAGAAATTCCCGAGGAGTGCTCCCGCCTTCCGCGTGAGGATGTGCGTGCATGCTTGCTCTTGAGCGCTCGCTCTCGGAGTCGAGTCTCATGCCGCTGACAGCCGCCTAGCACATGCGCTTTCTCCAAACGATCTCGGGATTTCTCGCTCCCTCTCCGAGGTCTGTATCCCCACGTCCGTCATCCTTCAAGTCCCGTACTCTCGAACGTCCGGTTTCTCAGGGCCGGCCGGGCGGCTGCGGATAGAGCGTCTGAACCTGCACCTCGCCGGAGGGTTCGGACTCGGTTCCGCCGGCGCCCACCGAGGTGATCCGGTAGTAGTAGAGAGTTGTATTCTCCGTGTCGCCGTCGAGATAGGGGGGAGAGGAAACCGGAGACGCGCCGTTGATCGGGGTCCTCCCTGAAACGTCGCTCATCGGCTGCCGAGACCGGTACAGGTTGTAACCCTCGGAGCCGCCCGTCCATGTCAGCTGAACGCCGGCATCGGTTGCCGTAGCGGAGACGTCCGATGGGGGCAGGATGCCGTCTTCCCCGCCGCCGCTGTCACATCCGGTGACGGTCAGAAGGATAAGGAGCGGCAGGATGTACCACGGGACAGGCACGGCACGGACGGGAAGCGCAAGTGGGGCGAGCGACATGGAGGCTCCGACGAGAAAGGAGGAAGAAGAGCGGATCGGGAGAGCGACTGATTTTCGGGTTTTCAGACGGCGAATTTGTAGGAGACCGACTCCTCGCGCGGGACCGACCATCCGCCGAACGGGCCCTAAAATCCGATGGTGACTGCCGATGGTGACTGCCGATGGTGACTGCCGATGGTGACTGCCCGAAGACGGTCCGTGGACGATCCGGAAAGCCACCGGCCGGGAAACCACCGGCTCGGGTGGACTGCAGTTCGGCTCATTAGTTCGGCTCATTACCGGAGGATCGTCATCTTCGCGGTGTGGGTGCCCGTCTCGGTCTCGAGTCGGACGAGGTAGAGGCCGCTGGAGAGCGATCCGGAGGCGGTATCCGGGTCCCAGGTCAACCGATGCGTGCCAGCGGCCAACCGGGCGTCGGCCAGAACGGAGATCCGGCGGCCCAGGACGTCGAAGATGCTCACGGTGACGTCGCCCGCAGCGGGAAGAGACACCTGAACGGTCGTCCGACCACGCGCAGGATTCGGATAGGTCGACACGCGGACATGGGCGGGGAG
>CAKZLV010000338.1 GCA_937127285.1 uncultured Bacteroidota bacterium | reverse complement strand
TCCCCGCCGGAACCGTCCTGGACCCGGGGATCGCCGTGACGGTCTTCGGGGGCGGTTCGCCAACAGGCATCCCGGGGGTGGTACAGACGGCCTCGGATGGAGAACTCGGACTCAACAACGGCGGCGATGACGTCACTCTCAAAGACGAAACCGGCAATGTATTGCTGTCCGTTTCCTACGGATCGGAGGGCGGCAACGACCAGTCCCTGACCCGCGATCCGGACTTTACCGGCTCGTTCACCCAGCACACCCAGGCCAGCAGCAGCGGGGCGCGGTACTCGCCCGGAGAAACCATCGAGGGAACGAGCCTGCCCGTCGAACTCGCCCGCTTCACCGTCGAGGCGGACGCGGCCACGGCGCGTCTGGCGTGGACGACGGCATCGGAGACGAACAACGCGGGCTTTGAGATCCAGCACCGACGCGGCCCGCAGGACTGGACGCAGATCGGGTTTGTCGACGGCGCGGGAACGACCACGGAGGCAACCACCTACCGGTTCGAGACCGGCGTCCTCGAGCCCGGCACACACGCCTTCCGGCTCCGGCAGATCGACGTCGACGGCACAGCCTCCCTCTCGCAAGAGAAGACCTTGCAGGTCGTCACCGCCCAGTCGGTCGTGCTTCGCGGGCCCAATCCCCTCCGCGCCGGGCAGTCGACGCGTCTCCGGGTTACAGCGCAGACGCGCCAGTCCGTCGAAGCGGCGCTGTTCAATGTCCTCGGCCAGCAGGTTCGCGTGCTGCACCGCGGCTCGGTTGCGCCCGGGCGGCCGCTCGACGCCCGCCTTTCGACCGACGGCCTCGCCAGCGGCCTGTACTTCGTTCGCGTGTCCGGAGAGAGCTTCCAAGCCACCCGGCAGTTCACGGTCGTTCGCTGACTTGTTGCTTCCGATCTCCTGTCCCCCAGCCTTGCCGCCTCGTTCGGGACGACGTGCCCTTCAGCGGCGCGCCTCTCTGCGGCAGGCCATTGAAGCCCTTTCGCCTCCAGCCCGTCCCTGCGTTTCGCAGGGGCGGGCTGTTGGTAGGAGGGGGAAAGAGACCTATCCCCCCGACGTCGCTTCGTCGGCGCTGCCGCTTGGAACAGCTCTGGCAGCGGACTTGCAGGCGTTGGCAGGGTCCAGCCAGAAAGCCCCCGTCAGGAAGCCCCCGTCAGAAAGCGCCCGTCAGAAAGCGCTAGCTCGCGCTCGCTTCCGGCATCTCATTCTGTTTACGGTTCTTTGTTTACGTCTACCTGCATTTCTTTCATGCCCGAATTTTCTTACCGCAGTGCCCTCCCCCTGCGCGTCACGAACTCGTGGATGCCGGGGGAAACCGTCGGACGGCACCGTTCTCGACCGGAGACGGCTTCTCGACCGGAGACGGCGTCTCAAGCCACGCCTGCATCCCGTCGTCCACCCGCCACCCCCCGAGCCGGGAATCAACGGGAGGGACGGCCGTCTCGGATGCGGAGCGTCATGATCGCCCTTCTGCTTCCGGCTCTCCTCCTCCTGACCCCCGCCGCCCTCGGGCAAACCACGGTTTGCGGCGGAAAGACCGGTCAGGCGGCGCTTCAGTGCGTCCAGGACGGGTACAGTCCGGTGCAAACCCTCGGCTACGGCCCGGCTCGCGACGTGATGTATCGCGATATCGACGCCGGGCCGTCCGACGAGCTGGAAAGCATCTACTCTGGCTACACCATCACCCTTACGCCGGGCGAGGATCCATCCAAAGACGCATTCTCGAAAGACGTCAACGCCGAGCACGTCTTTCCGCAGAGTAAGGGGGCAGGCACCGAGCCCCGGCGCTCCGATATCCACAACCTCTACCCGGCTCGCGTGCAGGTCAATTCCGCGCGCGGCAACCTTCCGTTCGGAGAAAGCCCGGATGCCCAGACCGACACCTGGTATCGGGGCGAATCCACGCAGTCGGCCATCCCCACGGCCGAGATCGACGCGTACAGCGAACGGCGGGGGGCGCAGGCGTGGGAGCCGCGAGAGGCAAGGGAAGGAGACGTCGCTCGCGCGGTGTTGTATTTTTACGCGATCTATCCCGGCCCGGCCGACGATGCCTTCTTCGACCGGATGAAGGATCGTCTCCTGGACTGGCACCAGAGCGACCCCGTCACCCAGGCGGAGCGGGACCGAAGCGCGGCGATCGCCGCTGAGCAGGGCAACGAAAACCCGTTCGTCCTGGACGCGACGCTCGCCCAGCGGGCATTCGGGACGGTGGCCTCCGGGCCGACGCTGACCTTTGACCCCGCAACCCTCACGACGGGGGAGGGCAGCGGTTCGGCCACTCTCACCGTGCGGTACGCAAATCCCGACGCCGCGGCGGAGGTCGACGTCGCGTTCCGAGATGCCGAAAGCACGGCGTCGCCTGCCGACATCGGCCGCTTTTCCTCCCAGACGGTGTCCTTTCCTGCCTCCGCCGGCGACGGGGCGACGCGGACCGTCACGATCCCGATCACCGACGACGCGGACGGAGAGGGGAGCGAAGAGGCGGTGTTTGTGCTGACCGATCTCTCGACCGGCGGCGACGCGCAAATCGGCACGGACGGAACGGCGGTCCTCACGATCACCGATAACGAAAACCCGCTCGTAATCAACGAGGTGCTTGCCGACCCTGCCTCCGGCTCCAACGGAGACGCCAACGGAGACGGGACGCGCTCGGCCACCGACGATGAGTTCATCGAGATCTACAACACGTCGGCATCCAACGCGGTCGACCTTTCCGGCTATGAGTACGAGGACGTCGGGGTCGGCATCCGCCACGTCTTCCCGGCGGGGACGACGGTCGGGCCGGAGCAGTCGATCGTGGTGTTCGGGGGCGGGGCGCCGGCATCGCCAATTCCCGGCGTTGTGCAGACCGCCTCGACGGGGACCCTCGCCCTCAACAACGGCGGCGACACGTTTCGAATTGTTGACGCCTCCGGGACCGAAATCCTCTCCTTCACCTACGACGGATCGGTGGAAGGGCAGTCGCTCACCCGCGAGCCGGATTTCACTGGCGCCTTCGTCGAGCACCTGGCGGCCTCCGGCGGGCAGGACCGGTTTTCTCCGGGGCGGACGGTCGACGGCTCGCCGCTGCCCGTGGAGCTGGCGGGCCTCGACGCCTCGTGGAACCGACGGGTTGGCGGGGCACAGGTAACCTGGAGTACGGTGTCGGAGACGGGAAACGCCGGATTTGCGGTCGAACGCCGGGCAGCGGCCTCGGGAACGGAGACCGCCTGGACCCCGGTGGGGTTTGAGCCGGGGGCCGGGACGACCCGCGACCGGGTGAGCTACCGGTTCATCGAT
>CAKZLV010000337.1 GCA_937127285.1 uncultured Bacteroidota bacterium | reverse complement strand
GGCTACGCGCAGCCGGACTCCGGGGAGACGGAGGCGGAGCTTCTCGATCGGATCGTTCAGGAAGGCCAGGACCGCGGGCTTCTCTACATCACCGACCGGGATGCGCGTCCGGCCGGCGCCACCCACCCGCAGGCGAATCTGTGGGACAACGGGGAGGACGTGGTCGAAGACCTCGAGCGCGAGATGAGGGTGCGGCAGGTGGCGCTCGACCGCTTCGACGAGCGCACGATCCGCCGCGGCGAACCGATGGCCGAACTCGAAGAGACGCTCGTGCCGCTGTACCTGCGCCACCGCTACCAGGTGGAGGGCACCGTCAAGGCCGTCGGCGGCGTGACCTACAGTTACGCCCTGCGCGGGGATGCGGATGCCCGCCTGCCCGAGCCCGTCCCGGCCGAGCAGCAGCGGGCGGCGCTCGGCGCGCTGCTGTCGACCGTGACGCCGGAGGCGCTGGCTCTGCCGGCGGACGTCCGGTCGATGATTCCGCCGCGCCCGCCGGGATCGCCCGCCAGCCGGGAGCTTTTCGACGGCCGGACGGGGCTCCCGTTTGATGCACTCGCGCCGGCGGAGGTGGCGTCGTCGATGGTGCTGGGGCTCGTCGTCCACCCGCACCGCGCGATGCGGCTCGTGAGCCAGCACGATGCCGACGCCGACCTGCCGAGTCTTCGCGGCGTGCTCGACCGCATGACGGCCCAGGTGTGGGAGCAGGACGTGCCGGGCGACGCCCACCGGGCGGAGCTGCAGCGGACTGTGCAGCAGGTGTGGACGGATGTTCTTCTGGACCGGGCCGGCGGTGCCGCCGGTGCGCCTCCCGTTCAGGCTCGCATCACCGCCGAGCTCCGGTCGATTGCCGACTGGCTCGGGGACAACCGCGGGGGCGACGCCGAGACGCAGGCCCACCGCACCGAGGTGCGCGCCGCGATTGAGCGGTTCCTGGGCCGGAGTCAGGACGACGCCCCCCGTCCTGCCGACCTCGAGACGCCGCCGGGATCGCCAATCGGATCCGCGCCGCCGGCTCACGTCCGCCAGGAGCAGCGGAAGCAGGCACTGGAGGTGTGGGCACCGGTGCAGAGGTGCCGGCGGTAGACGGAGGCGGAGTGGGTTGGGGCGGCAATGTCTGCGTCAAGACCCGGGCATCAAGCCAGGCACGCAGGCACCGGCGCACCCTGCCGGTGTGTGGCCAATGCGATTGGCCACATCTGGGGCTGATTTCGGGGGATGCCGACAGCGTCCGTTCCGTGCTTCCATGGGCCAACGGCAAGGGGCGCAGCTGTGGTAATGACCGAAGGCTGCCGGCAGCATCCGTCCCCTGCTTCCGCTGTGGCCAATCGCATTGGCCACATTCAGGCCGATCCAGCCCCCCGCAATCATCGTCTGTTCGAATAGATATCTGCGGCCCAGGCGATCACAGCCCGATTGCTGTACGTCGACGGACAATTGCACCGGCCACAGCAACGTTCGGAGTCAGCCGAGCGCTGCCGCCTACGTTCTGGTCTGGTTGAGAATCTATCCCCATCCAGTGCGGTCAATCGCCCTTTTCCCTTCGGGGCCCGACAGTTGGGTCGGGTCTCGCCACCACGCCTCCGGATTTTGGCGGATATACCGGCGTTTCTGCGCGAGGGCTGTCTCCGTGTGGAGAATCCGGTCCCAATAGTCCGGCGCCCAAACGGGCTCATCCGGTAGGTTGCGGAGCTCGTTGATCTGTCGTGTGACTGTGCCCTTCAGTCCTCGAACGATCGCCCCCAGGGTTCGGGAAGGCGATGGTGGCATGCCGTCATCGCGAAGGGACGAAGGGAGTCGCCGGGTTCCAGCATCGCTGGGGACCCGGCTCCCGGCGGAGAGATCCTCGCGTTCGTCCGCCGGCGCACGGAGGAGCACGATGCCGTGAACGTGATCCGGCATGACGATGAACGCATCCAGAACAACGTTCGGACGGATCTCCGCCGTGCGAAACCACTCCGCCCACACGATGGCACCGAGTCGGCTGACGCATATCCGTCCCTGGTCGACGTGACCGAAGAGGTGGCGGCGTTCGTACGTCGTGAGTTCGAACGCGTATGCTTCGGGAGTCCCGTAATCGTGAAAGGGATGCCGAAGCGATGAGCGGTTGACCCGGCGAGGATCGTAGGGCATGGTCTCGGAGCGATGTGACGACGTGGATCTACTCCGTAGACCCATTGACACACCCGATCATAACGTTGGGTGGCATATTTTTTTCAGGGCCGGTTAGTGGCCCATGCGATGGGCCCCGTCTGGGGCGGAGGTCGGAGGATGCCGACAGCACCCGTTCCTTGCTTCCACGGGCCAATGGCAAGAGGCCGCACCTGTGATAGAACCGATGGTACGGGCTGAAGGCTGCCGACAACGCCCGTCCCCTGCTTCCGCTGTGGCCAATGGCATTGGCCACATTCGGGCCGATCCAGCCCCCCGGCAATCATCGCCCGTTTGAACGGCTCTCGCGCGCCGGCGGTCAGCGCCCGCAGCGAGCCCTGTTTTTCCATTCGCTACTCGGCTTCCTCGTCGAAGTGATCGAAGCCGCCGGGCTGCAGCGGCACGTTTTCGCCGTCGGCCTGCTGGAACATCACGCGCTCAGCCGGATCGTCCAGGTCGGTGACCTCGCCGATGACGCTGAAGCTCTGCGGGTCGAGATCGTCGACCTTCGACTCCGGCAGCGTGAACAGCAACTCGTAGTCCTCTCCGCCGAACAGGGCGTAAACGGACACGTCCTCGCCGAACTCCGTCGCCGTGTTGCGGGTCTCGACGGAAATCGGGAGCGCCGGCTCGTAGAGCTGCATCCCGACGCCGCTCGCCTCGGAGATGTGGTGCGCCTCCGAGGCCACTCCGTCGGAGATGTCGATCATGGAATTCGGACGCACCCCGGCCTCGGCCCAGTCCTGAATTGCCTTCAGCTGCGCGGGCGGCGCAAGGTGGCGGCGAATCACGTACGAGAACGGGTCGAGGTTCGGCTGAAAGTCGTCCCCGGCCTCCTGCATCTGCTTCCGGTTCGCGACGAGAACCTTCAACCCGGCGTAGGACGCGCCGACGTCGCCGGTCACGCACACCTTATCGCCCACGCGCGCTCCCTGCCGGTAGACGACGTCCTCCTCGTTGGCCTCGCCGATGACCGTCGCGTTCACCTGCAGGCCGCGCGCCCCCGTCGTGTCGCCGCCGACCACGGAGATGTCGTACGCCTCGCAGGCCTGCTTGACGCCCTCGTAGAGGGTCCCGACCATCTCGACGGACATCTGCTGCGGGATGCCGAGCGTGATGATCGCGTACCGCGGCGTTGCGTTCATCGCCACGATGTCGCTCACGTTCACCGACAGCGCCTTAAAGCCGAGGTGCTCCATCGGCATGAACGTGCGGTCGAAATGAATGCCCTCCAAAAGCGCGTCGCTCGTCGCCAGGTGGACGCGGCCTCTCTCGTCGATACGATAAACGGCGGCATCGTCGGAAATCCCGGACACCACACTCGCGTCGTCGGGCTCGCCCAGCACGTCGCGCATGTGAGCGATCAGCCCGAATTCGCCAACCTCGCTGATCGCCGTATGCTGGTCGCTTCCGGCAAAAGGGTCGGTGGAACCCGAACCCGGCGAGCCGCCGGAACCGGACTCCGGAGACGGAGAATGAGAGGACGGGCGGTTCACATCCATAGGCCGTGCAACGGGTTGTGAGGGATTCGAGAAGCAGGGTCCCGGCCGGAAGATCGACGCGGGGACTGCTGCGACCGAGTACGATCTTCCGACACAACCCCTCTACTCGAACGGCGGATCGGTGTTTACCGCACGACGGGATGCCGACGTATTTTCTACGTTCTTACCGTCTGCCCCCTTCGTTCCGTCGTCACCGTCGTCGCACCG
>CAKZLV010000336.1 GCA_937127285.1 uncultured Bacteroidota bacterium | reverse complement strand
TTTGAATCAGCAGGACGGGTCTTTGCTGGTTGGGACCTGAACGCCGCAGGTGCGCGGGTCGCCCCCTCAGCCCCCGCTCTCTACGCACCCGGCCGTCCGCACTTCTCTGGATGGACCCTCCGCTGCACACCCCATGGCCTCCGTCGCCGATCAGCTCGAACGCGCTCGCAAGAACGAACTGCTCGACCTCACCCTCCGCAACCCGCTGATCAGCTACCGCACGCTGAAAAGCCGGGGCGTGGAGATCATCGATGAACGCCCGCCGGAGATCTTTCGAATCCTCGTGCGGGAGAACCGACGCATGTCCTTCCTCCCCTTGAGCGAAGAGCAAAAGGAGGAACTGAGCAATCTGGAGGACGACGAGAACCTCGGTCTCCTTTTCGAACAGCCCGAGGACGCAGCGGAGGACGACGCGAGCGACGGCGACGGACCCGCGGACCGGCACGTCGACACAAAGCTGCAGACGCCCTACGGGTCGGCCTCCCTCCAAAAACGACTTCTGAACACCTTTTACCGGGCCCGAAGCTCCATCGAGGAAGAGGGCGTCAACACGCTCTACCTCGCCCTCGGGATGCTGACGTGGTACGAAAGCCCGTCCAGCGACACCGAGCGGTCGGCGCCGCTCCTGCTGGTGCCCGTCGAACTCGACCGAACCGACGTCCAGGGCAAGTTTCGCGTCTCGTTTCGGGGTGAAGAGATCGGCGGCAACATTTCCCTCCGGGCGAAGCTCCAGCAAGACTTCGGGCTCACCCTCCCCCTTCCCGAACCTGCGGAGAAGGAGGAGCTGAGCATCGCCTCCGATCTCGATCTCCGCACGTACTTCGGGCGGGTCGACGAGGCGGTCCGGAACCACGCCCGCTGGCACGTCGACCGGACGGCGGCGGCTCTCGGCTTCTTCTCCTTCACCCGGTTTCTCATGTACGAGGACCTGGACGTCTCGAACTGGCCGTCCGGGCACCGGCCGGACGAGCACCCGGTGCTGCAAAAGCTGCTCGACGAGGGGTTCGACGCGACAGGCGGCGGCATCCCCGACGACGCTCCCCTCGACCCGTTTCTGGATCCGGACGACACCCACCACGTCGTCGATGCCGACAGCTCGCAGACGCAGGCGATCCTCGACGTGCGGCACGGGCAGAACCTGGTGCTGCAGGGACCGCCGGGGACCGGCAAGTCGCAGACGATCACGAACATCATTGCCGAGGCGATTGGGGACGGGAAAACCGTCCTGTTCGTCTCGGAAAAGATGGCGGCGCTCGACGTCGTGAAGCGCAACCTGGACGACGTCGGCCTTGGCGATGCCTGCCTGGAGCTGCACAGCCACAAGACGCGAAAGAAAGCCGTCCTCGACGAGTTGGAGCGCACGATGAAGCTCGGGAAGCCGAAGGTGGAAGACTTCACCGAGGAAGAGCGACTGCTGGAGAAGACCCGCGAGCGGTTGAACACGTATGCCGAGGCGGTCAACGCGCCGATCGGGGAAACCGGCGTGCGTCCGTACCGGGCGTACGGCGAACTCGTCCAGCTTCGGGAAGCGCTCTCCGGCATCGAGCGCCCCGACCTCGACATCCCGGAGATGCGGGACTGGACCCGGGAGACGTACACCGACAAAAAGCTTCTCGTCGAGCAGGTCCAGGCCCAGATCGCGGATATGGGGGTGCCGGCCGAGCATCCGTTCTGGGGAAGCCGGCGGACGCGGTTTCTGCCGTCGGAGGCGCAATCGCTCGAACGGATTATCGAGACGGCCCAGACGACGCTTCGCACCCTGCAGGAACGAGCCGGCGACCTGGCCGAGCGGCTTCATCTCTCCGTGCCGGAGGCCCCCGACGCCACGGATCGCCTCCGCAAGGCCGCCGAGCATGCCGCTGCGGCTCCGGACCTCGCCGGTATCCCTGCCGAGGCGGAGGCCTGGAGCGTGGATGCCGGCCGAATCGAAGACCTTGTCGACGCCGGGCAGCGGTACGCGGACATCCGTGATACGTACAGCGACCTTCTCATCCCGGAGGCCTGGTCGCAGGACGTGTTTCCGATTCGCCAGAAGCTGGCCAAACACGGCCCAAAGTGGTACCGCTGGCTCCTGGGCGAGTGGCGCGGCGCCAAAGACGAGCTCGCGGCTCTCTGCCGGGGCGACCTGCCGTCCGACCACGACGCGCGTCTGGACGTGCTGGATGCGATCCTCGAGAGCCGGCGCCTCCAGGAAACGATCGAGGAGGCGTCGGCCCTCGGTGAACGGGTCTTCGGCCGCGCCTGGCGGGGGACGTCGTCGGACTGGGACCGGCTGGCAGCGGTGGCTGCGTACGTCATCGACGCGCATCAGCGGATCCGAAGCGGAGAGCTGCCGGAGGTGTTCATCGATACCCTGGGCGACCTCCCGCCCTCCCCCAAGATCACCGCGGGACTCGACGAGGTCGAGGCCGCCGACAGCGAGCACCGTGAGGCCATCAACGCGTTCACCGATGAGATTGACTTCTCCGGAACGCTCCGGTTCGACAACGGCCGGCCGCTGGCCGAGCAGCCGTTCGACGTCCAGCGCAGCGTTCTGCGCGAATGCCGTGGGGATGTCGGCCGCCTTCAGGAGATGACCACCTACAACGGGCTGGCGAGCGACCTGGACGAGGCCGGACTGTCGCCCGTCCGCGAGGTCGCCGACCGGTGGACACACGGGCCGGAGCATCTCGTTGATCTCTTCCGGCATCGCTACTACACCGCGATCGTCGAGCGGGCGATGGACGAGCGCACAGCCCTCGACCGCTTCAGCCGGGCCCAGCATGAGGAGGTCGTCGAGCGGTTCCGACAACTCGACGAGGCCGCTCTCGTTCACAACCGCCACGAACTCGCGCTCGAACACTACCGGGAGAAACCCGCACGAAAGGGCGTCGGACAGGTGGGTGTGCTGCTGAACGAGTTCGGCAAGAGCCGGCGGCACATGCCCCTTCGCCGGCTGATGGAAGAGGCCGGCAGCGCCATTCAGGCTCTCAAGCCGGTGTTCATGATGAGCCCGATGTCCGTCCCGAAGTACCTCTCGCCGGACGCGGCCCACTTCGACCTGGTTGTGTTCGACGAGGCCAGCCAGGTGCGCCCGGTGGATGCGTTCGGCGCCATTCTCCGGGGAGAGCAAACGGTCGTTGTCGGCGATAACAAACAGCTGCCGCCGACGAGCTTCTTCGACACCGCAGGCGGCGGGGATTCCGACGGCTACGAGCAACGCGCCGGCGACCAGGAGTCCATCCTCGACCTCTTCCTCTCTCGCGGCGCGCCGGAGCGGATGCTCAAGTTCCACTACCGCAGCAAGCACGAGTCGCTCATTGCCGTCTCCAACAAGGAATTCTACGATAACGACCTGTTCGTCTTCCCCAGCCCCGACGCCGGTCAGGAAGACCTGGGCCTCCGCTATCACCACCTGCCCGACACGACGTACGACCGCGGGGGAAGTCGCAAGAACAACGAGGAGGCGAAGCGGGTTGCCGACCGGGTCATGGAGCATGCCCGGAACCGCCCCGACATGTCGCTCGGCGTCGCCACGTTTAGCTCCGCCCAGCAGGAGGCAGTGCGCGATCAGTTGGAGATGCTTCGCCGGCAGGATCCCTCGTGCGAGGACTTCTTCAACGCCCACCCCGACGAACCCTTCTTCGTCAAAAACCTCGAGAGCGTGCAGGGGGACCAGCGGGACGTGATGTTCATCAGCGTCGGCTACGGGCGCGACGCCAACGGAAAGGTCACCATGAACTTCGGGCCGCTCAACAGCGACGGCGGGGAGCGGCGCCTCAACGTGTTGACCACGCGGGCCAAGTACCGCTGCGAGGTCTTTACGAACCTGCGGCCGGAAGACATCGATCTCCACAGCACGAACGCTCGCGGCGTCGAGGTGCTGAAGGAATATCTCACCTATGCCGAGTCCGGCGAACTCGACGTGGCCACACCCACCGGCGGAGAGACCGACTCCCCGTTTGAGGAGGCCGTGGCCGACGCGCTGCGGCGGGAGGGCTACCGCGTCGAGCACCAGATCGGGCAGGCGGGTTTTTCGATTGATCTGGCCGTCGTCGACCCGGACCGTCCGGGACGGTATCTCCTCGGCATCGAGTGCGACGGCGCCACGTACCACAGCGCGCGGATGGCGCGGGACCGGGACCGCGCCCGGCAGGCCGTCCTCGAAAGCCTGGGCTGGACGATTCACCGAATCTGGAGCACGGACTGGTTTCGGAATCCGCAGGAGCAGCTTTCCCGCACCGTCGCCGCCATCGAAAAGGCCAAGCGCCGCGCCGAGGCGGAAGAGACCGCCGGCGAGGCCAGGTCGGACCCATCCGGCGAGGATGCGGCGTCCCTCGAGGATCCTGCTTCGCCTGCAGATCCGGTGTCCTCTGGAGATCCTTCATCGTCGGCCGAAGGCGCGAACCGTTCGAACGGACCGGACGCTTTGTCCTCCGGCGACACCGCCCCCCGGAGCTCCGGGGACGTCTCCAACGGCGATGCTGCCCGTGCGCAGCAGGGTCACGCGACAACGATCGAGCGTGCGGACGAGCCCGAGGACGAGGGGTCGATTGCCGAGCCGTACGAGGCCGCCGACCTCGACATCGATATTGCGAAGCGCCTTCACGAGGTGCCCGCCTCCCAGATGGCGGTCTGGGTCCGCCGGGTGGTTCGGGTCGAGAGCCCGGTCGATGCCGAACTCGTCGCCCGCCGAATTATGGGGGCCGCCGGCGTAACGCGCCTGGGCCGCCGGATCAAAGGGGCAATCTGGGGCGGCATTGAGCACGCCTGCCGGCGTGGGAAGGTGGGCAAGGCGGACGGTGTTCTCTTCTGGACCGACCAGGACGATGTGCCGATCCGCGACCGGAGTGATGCAGACGACGACACGCGCGACATTGAAAGGGTACCGGCGCAGGAGATTGCCGCCGCCGCACGGGAGGTCGCCAGCGGGGCCTTCGGAGTCGACGCCGAAGATCTCGCTCGTCAGGTGAGCCGCACGCTCGGCTTCGACAAAATGGGCTCCAACATCCGCCGGCGGATCGAGACGGTCATCGCCTCGATGGTGGAAAACGGGCAGTTGGAACGGCGAAACGGGGAACTGGTGATCGGATCGCGCGACCGCAACGGATCGAACCACCGGCCATCGTAATCAGCTCCGCGTCCCTTCGCCCGGAACTCGAATCGGAACGCGAGATTGGCGCAGCAAGCATCGCGGTGCGATCGCGTCGGAGGCGGGGACGGTTCGCGCCGGTCGGTGGCGGCCAGCGGAGACCGGCCGAGCGGAACCCGTGGGCACCCTCCCCGCCCGACGTCCACCCCGTCTCCGCATCCCCGTTCCCGCCTCCCCGTTCCCAACGACGCACTGTTCTCATGATTCGGCATGTTCTCTGCGCGCGCGACTTTTCGGCTGCCTCCGAGCGTGCGTTCGGCTACGCTCTCGAGGTCGTTCAGCGAACCGGCGCAACGCTGCACCTGATGCACGTCGAGGAAATCTCTCTCGGTTTCTTCCAGGGGGACCCGTCCCCGGCCCCGGGCGCCCGGGCACTTCAGAGCCAGTTCGAGGAGCGATGCCGAGACGATCTGGACGCCCGGAATGTCTCGATCCGCGACGACCGGCTCGTCCTCACCGCCAGCCGGGAACGCGCAGCCGCCCCCGGACTCGTTCAGTACGCAGAAACGCACGACGTCGACCTCCTGGTGATGGGGACGCAGGGCCGCCGCGGCGTCGAGCGTGCCGTGTGCGGCAGCGTCGCGGAGGAGGTGCTTCGCACCGCCCCCTGCCCGGTGCTAACCACCCGTGCCAAACAAGCGGCTGCCGGTGCCGCCCCCGCGAGGCCGGAGCCGATCGACGAGGTGGTGGCGCCGGTCGACTTTTCGGAGCCGTCTCGTGGCGCCGCGCGGTACGCGACGCGCCTGGCAGCAATCTACGACGCGCCGCTCACGCTCGTTCACGTCGTCAACCTGCCGAAGCTGCCCGCAGCGTACGGCATCGACTTCTCCGACCAGATCAACCTCATCACGCGGTCGCGAGCGGAACTGGAGACGTGGAAGGCGGAGATGGTCCCCGAATCGCTGGAGGCCCGGGTCATCGTGACGAGTGGAGACCCGGTGTCCTCGATTCTCGACGCGGCGTCTACCCCCGGCGACCTCATCGTGATGGCGACGCGTGGGCTCGCCGGGGTGAAGCGAATCATGGTCGGAAGTGTGGCAGAGGGCGTTCTGCGAGAGGCCCCCGGTCCCGTGGTGTCCAGCCGCTCCTTTCCCGTCCCCTCCGAGAAAGAGTCATGAACGCAGAACCGTCTCTCCGGATGGCGCACGGGGCCGGCTGCCCCTCGGCAGCTGCTCTCGGTAGCCGCAGCACGCGGTGGGTCGGAGGATGCGGTTGATGTCCGTATGCTACCTATTTCTGAGACACATTTTTGCAATAACGGCACTTTGCGCGGCGCCGACCTCGGGGACCCCGGCGCACCAGACCCCCCTCGGCCGGTGCCCCCTTCTTCCTCCTTCGCCTGTCCGACCCGGTCTCAGATGGCGGTCTCAGATGGCGGTCTCAGACATCGGTTCGGAGGCTCCGGCGGCGACGTGCGTCGGCCGGGCGTCAACGATGCCTGACTTCGCAGGATCGTTTTCCGACAACGGCCTTTCTCGCGCTCTCCCAAGCACTCATAATCATATCATCATTCGGAGGGCCCGTCGGTCTGCCGTCGCGACTGGTTCTCGTCCCGAGTCGTCCGTACGTTTAGCTACCAACCACTGGCCTTTCCGCGACCCCCTTCCCCGATGGCTGAGCCGCACGACACGCCCTCTTCGTCCCCTTCCCGCCGTGAGTTTTTGAAAGCCGGAGCCCTGTCCGCCCTCGGGCTCGGTGCCGGTGGACTCGCCTCCACGGCCAACGGCCACTCTCGAACGAACCCGGCGGCTGTCGAGGCGCCCGGACAGGCCAAAAACATCATTTTTCTGGTGAGCGACGGGATGAGCGCCGGTACGCTCACGATGGCGGACCTGCACCTCCGCCGGCATCACGACCGTCGCTCGCACTGGATTCGGCTCTACGAGGACGGGGGCGTTCGGCGGGGGCTGATGGACATGGCGGCCGCAAACTCCATCGTCACCGGGTCGGCCGCCGGTTCTTCGGCATGGGGCTCCGGGTACCGAGTCAACAACGAGTCCGTCAACATCGGCCCGGAGGGCGACGAGCACCCGCCGATCCTCGCGATCTTCCGCGATGCCGGCAAGAGCACCGGCCTCGTCACCAGTACGCGCATCACGCACCACGGCGGGCTTCGCCATCAACATGCCGAGCCGCTGGATGGAGGACGAGATCGCGGCGCAGTACCTTGAGCGCGAGTACGACGTTCTCATGGGCGGCGGGCGGCGGCACTTCGTGCCGGATCGCCGCGAGGACGGTCAAAACCTGCTCGACGGCTTCCGGTCAAACGGGTACACCGTCGCCGAGTCGAAGGCGGATCTGGCCGGTTGGGACGGATCCGGTCGCTTCCTGGGAACCTTTTACGACACCCACCTCCCCTACGTCTTGGACCACCAGAACACGCCGGAGCATCAGGCGCAGGTGCCCCGCCTCCCGGAGATGACCGCGGCCGCCCTCCAGCGGCTCGACCAGAATCAGGACGGATTTATCCTCCAGGTGGAAGGAGGCCGCGTCGACCACGGCGCCCACGATGCCGATACCGGTGGACTCGTTTACGACCAGGTCGAGTTCGACGACACGATCGGCACCGTCCTGGAGTTTGCCGAGGGCCGCGACGATACGCTCGTAATCATCACAACGGACCACGGGAACGCCAACCCCGCCGTTAACGCCGCCGGCGACCGCTACGAGGACTCGAACCGCATGTTCGACCGCGTGGCCGGATTCAAGTACACGAACGGCTGGATTCTCTCCGAACTCGACGAGGACAGCACGCAGCGGGAAATCCGCGATCGCGTCGAAACCGCGTGGCAGTTCTCCATCGAGTCGCGGGACGCCGAATTCATCCAGTCGGCCCTGCGCGGCAATCGAAATGCCGCCTACCGCAAGGAGAACGGCCCGGACATCACGCTGGCCTCCGTGCAGGCCAACTACACGTCCATCAACTGGTTGGGGACCGACCACACGAGCGACTACGTCGAACTGGCCGCCCTCGGCCCCGGCAGCGAAGCCATTGGGCCCTTTACGCGCAACACGGACCTGTTCGACGTGATGGTGACCGCCGCCGGGATGCAGGAGGCCGCCGGCGAGTCGGCCGGCCGCGGGTAGAACGGGGTACGGCTCCGAGGAAACCGCGCCCCGACCGGACGGACAGGACCGGCGAGGGCCAACGGGGCCGTGAACAGCCGCCTCTCTTCTTCTCTTTCGTCCCCCGCCTCCCGGTTCACGGGGGCGGCGCCTCCTCGTCCGCGGGTTCGGGCATCTGCCAGCCGGGTCTCTCCCTGCCCAAAAACGATCGGCAGCGGGGGGCTCCGGGTACCGGTGGATGCCGGTCAACGGGGGCTGCGGTCAACTGTGGTCAACGATGCGCACGATCTTGCCGTCCCGAAAGGCGAACGTTGATCGCCCGTCCAGTTGGACGGTCTCCCCGGCTTCGATTCCGCCCGGCAGGTCGCGGGCGAGTTCGCCTTCGTACGTCACCTGGATCGAGACCTCTCCGTCCTCTCCCTCCTGGACGTCCGTGACCGTCTGCTGGCGCTCGGCGAACATCTCGGCGGCCTTTTCCGCCATCGACCGAAACTCCTCTCGGCCGGTTGCCGACGTATCGGTTTCTCCACCGGAGACGTTGGCGAATTCAACCTCCGGATGCAGCGTCTCGATCATCCCGTCGACGTCAAAGGTGTTGTAGGCATCGAGGTAGCGACGAATGAGGTTGTGCTTTTCATCGGTCGTCATCGGCGCGAGACCCGTTGAGCGAAAAGAGGCAGACGCAGACGTAGGCGCCGGACCGTGATCGCCGAAAGAAACGGACGGATGGGACGGCCCAGCGCTTTGGTCGGGTCCAACGGGAGGCCCTGTCTGCGGTTTTCCACAGCGCGCATCTGCGGGGCGGGCCTGAGCTGGCCGCGAACCAGGATCGGATTCATCCGTGAATCCGGTCGACGCACCGGGGGATTGTACACGAGTCACGCCTGCGTTACATTGGAGGATTCCAGAGTCCGCTCCCCGTTGCCCGGTACCGAGCATGTGGCCGGTGACTTCTTATGATCAAGCGTCTGTTCTTCCCCGTTCTTCTCCTTCTGCCCCTCCTTGCGGGTCCCGCTCCCGCCCGGCCTGCCGCGTCGATCCTTCCGGCTCTCGCCCTGACCGATCCGTGTGGATGGCACGCCGTCCCGGCCCTGCAAGAATCCCCCCCGAAGCCTCCGGAGGCCCTGGAAGACTCCGTCACCGGCGCCGGCTCGGCAGCGGCCGACACGGCTGTGGTCAACCCGGTCGAGGCGGCTCCCGCGTCAACCGCCGCGCCGGCAGACCCGCCCGGTGCCGGCTCCCGAGAGACGCGTTCGGGAAAGGAACAGGAGACCGCGGCCGGCGACGACCGGAATGCCCTGCAGGCGGCTCGCGAAACGGCGACGAACTTCGGGATGCGCGTCGCCCTCGCCGTCCTGGTGCTCGTGCTCACGTTCTTCGCCATCAAAGGCGTCTCGTATGTTCTGGAAGCGCTCGCCGAGCGCAGTGCCGAGCGCCGGCTTCTCTACAAGCGAATCGTACCCATTGCCCGGGTCATCCTCTGGGCGGTGGCTCTCTACGTCGTTCTCCGGGGGATCTTCGAGGTCGACGCGCAGGGGCTGATCGCCGCCGCGGCCGCGATCGGCGTCGCCGTCGGCTTTGCCGCCCAGGACCTGCTGAAGAACATCTTCGGCGGCCTCGTCATCATCTTCGACACGCCGTTCCAGGTCGGCGACAAGATCCGCGTCGGCGGCACGTACGGCGAGGTGGTGACAATCGGGCTCCGGTCGACGCGGATCGTCACGCCGGACGACAACCTCGTCTCCGTTCCGAACTCGCAAATCGTCGACGGGCAGGTTTCCAACGCCAACGCCGGAGCGCTCGATTGCCAGGTCGTCACCGACCTCTACCTTCCCAGCTGGGTGGACGAGTCGAAGGCCGTCCGCATCGCGCGCCAGGCCGCGGCAAGCTCGAAGTACGTATACCTGCAGAAGCCCATCGCCGTCATCGTCACCGACGAGTACGACGACGGCCACATCGTCCATCTGAAGGTCAAGGCCTACGTCCTGGACGCCCGCTATGAGTTTCTGCTGATGAGCGACGTGACCGAACGGGCCCGCCGGGCCTTTCGCGAGGAGGGCCTCCTGGTTCCTGCGAACCGCGTTTACCTCGACCTCTCCCGAACCGCCGGGGCGCCGGACGCAGAAGCCCCCGCCGGATAGGGCCACTCCCCGCGTCCGAGCCCCGATCCCACCGGCGAACTCGATCCGAGTTCGGTCCCGGTTTTCCCTCGATTGCTCTCACCATGACGGTTTCTTCCCCTTCTGTGTCGACGCGCTCACCCGATAGCGACCCATCCGCTTCTCTCTCGTCCGTCGCGGAGGTGGACGCCTACGTCCGGCAGACGGTCCGGCAGGCCCACGCGCAGGTCCTGGAATCGGTTCGGCGGGATGTACTCGCTCCTCTCCGGAAGGCATCCGCCGCCGCTCACGCAGCTCATGACGAGGCATGCGGCGCGCTGGAGGACGATGCGGATCGCCGGGCGGCATGGGATGCCGTGACGCGGTACCGCCACCGGACCGGCACGGGCGTCTGGGAGCCGTTGGAAGCCGCGCTGCGCAAGGCCGATGTCGGCACACCCTGCCGCGAGAATCAGCTTTCGCTGACGGAGATGCGGGCAGCGTTGGCCAGCCCCGTCCCGAAAGCCATCGAGCGGCCGGAAGCAGACGATCTGTATGCGCCCAGCGAGGCAGACTCGGCCGCTCGCCGCGCTGCGAAGGCGGCGGTGCGGATTGCCCGCGTCGTCCGCCGCCGCATCCGTCCAAGCACGCCGGCACCGGTGCAGACGATCCCGGCCGCGCACCTCGTGCGGCATCATGCGCGGGTCCGCCTGGCCGAGGCCGAAGCCGATCTATTGGACGGCATCGAGCAGCGGATCGCGTCGTGGGTGGCCGAACTCGAACGCACCGCGGCCTCGTGGACGCATTCCGTTTTGGAGGCGGAGCGTCTTCTCGATACCCCGGATTTCCATCACGAGAACCGTCCGGGCGTCGGCCGGGCGGCGACGGTGACGGGGGACAGCCGCCCGGACCCGTCGGTGCGGGTCAACGGCGGACCGGACGTCTCTCCCGAGCGCATCCTCGATTCGGTGCAAACCGAGGCGAAGCGGCTGGACGACCTCCTCTCGCGGGGCCTGAAGCTCGGCATCGACGATCTCGAACGGCAGCTGTCCGAAGACACCGGCGCCGCACACGCCGAGTTGAGGGACGACCTCGCCCGCGGCGGTTCGCTCCTGGGCCCCTCGCGTTCGTCCACGCCCCCGCGGCGCGTCCGGAAACGGCAGGAACAACGCCGGGAGCAAGCGGACGCGTGGCCGGCCTGGCACCGGCAGGCGCCGGAGCGGATCGCCCTTCTTTCCGCCCTCCGGTCTCTCCGCGGGACGGTGAGCGCCACGCAGGCAACGCTCGTCGACGCTGTCTTGGCGGCCGGAATCTCGCCGATCCAGGCGATCCACGAGAGCGCAGCAGGCGCCCTGACGGCCCTTGCCGACCGGGCGCAGACTGCCTTCGAGGAGGCCGGCGCCGACGGCGCGGAGGGCCTTCTCGAGCGGCTCCGGACACTGGCCGCCGACGGGGAGGATGCCGTCCAGGATCAGCTTCTCGACCCGCTCCACCGTCTCTCCGTCCGCCGCGCAATGGGGGAGAGAGTCGACGAGCAGATGGAGGCTCTGAAGACGGCGCTGGCCCTGCAACCGCGTGCGTTTACCGTCCACCCGCGGCCGGAACCGGACGAGACGCCGATCGATCCCCGGGGGGATGCGCACGAAGTGGACTGGCGCTCCGTCACCGAAGCCACCCTCGACGAATGGCTCTTCGACGCATGGCGGCGCGCGCTTCGTCCGCTGGGCGAGGCGACGGAGTCGGCCCTCGGGCGCGCGGAGGAGGTGCAGCAGGTCGTGCAGTTCAACCTCGGGGCTGCCATCGAAGAAATCGAGGATCTTCGGGCGCGACGCGGGCGGCGAAAGACGCTCGCACCGGGCAATGCAACCGAGATCGATAACGCCCGCGAGCTCGTCGGGGACGGGCTCCGCCGGTCCGTCGATCAGATGCGGGAGACCGCATCGGAGCTCGGCGGCGTCGAGCAACCGTTTGTGTATGCCATATGGACGGCCAACACCCGGGCGTGGACGAACCTGCACGATCGGGCGCGGTCGGCCGGGCGCGCCCGCGAGCACGTGCTGCGGCTGCAGACCCTTCTGGCACAGCAGTTCGGGGACCTCCTCGACGGGGTGCGGACCCAGCTGCGCGCGGCCTCCGTGCAGGCACGCCGGGCCGGACGGGCCGGGCGGCAACGGGCCGAAACGCTCGTTCGCCTCGGCCAGACCGCGGTCGGCGTCGGCGAGGTGGACGCCTCCGCGAAGCAGGAAACGATGACCGCCCTCTCGTCGGTCGATTCGGAGCTCGATGCCCTTCCCGTCGTCTATCGCCGCCTGTTCTCCTTTCGTCCCATCGTCGACCCGAGTCTTCTCGTGGCTCGCGACGAGGATCTTCGCGTGGTGGAGCAGCACGTCGACCAGTGGATGCGCGGGCTCGCCAACGCCCTGATTCTCACGGGCCCGCCCGGAAGTGGCCTGACGAGCCTGATCAACGTCCTCCGCAAAACATCGCTTCGCACCGCCCGCCGCCACACGCTCGAGATCACGGAGCGCGTTGCGACGGAGGACGACCTGGCGCGACGGATCGCCCGCGCCCTGGAGCTTCCGCTTCAGCCGTCCGTCTCGTCGTCCGCGTTCACCACGCTCAGCGACGTGGCCGAGCACCTGAACGCGGCCCCGCGGCCAGACCGGTTGCGCGTGTGCACCGTCGAGAACCTCGAACGCGTGTTTCTGCGGACGATCGGCGGGTTCGACCTCATCACGCGGCTCTTCGCGTTTATGTCCGAGACGGACACGCGCGTTCTGTGGATTGGCACCATGTCCTCGACGGGCTGGCAGGCGGTGCGGTCCTCGGAGGCGGCCGCGGCGGGGCTTGTGGTTCAGCACGAGCTGGACCAATTCGAGCGGGACGAGCTCGAGGAGCTCATTCTCTGCCGTCACCGCCGGAGCGGGCTGCGCCTCTCGTTCGACGCACCCGACAACGGGACGCCCCCCCTCCTGGCCCGCCGCGCGCAGACCGTGGAGGGGGACGAGGAGCGGCAGGCCCTCCTCCGCGAGGCGTTTTTCGACGAGCTCTTCGGCCTGTGCGGCCAGAACGTGATGCTGGCCCTGTTCTACTGGTTCCGGGCCGTCCACCTCGATCCGGACGACGCCGAGGCCGGCATCCTGCACGTTCGCCCACTCCGCCCCATTCGCTTCGATTACCTGGACGCGCTCTCCATCGAGCACGCGTTCGCCCTCAAGGCCCTCTTGGACCACGGGACGCTAACGATCTCGGAGCTCGCCCAGGTTCTTCAGATCGATCGCTCTGACAGCCGGGCGCTCCTCGAATCGCTCGGCAATGCCTTCCTGATCGCGCCGGCCGAAGCCCTCTCCGCACCCGGCCCGATGACCTTTGCGTCCGTAACCGGAGACCTCCCGTACCGCATCCGTCCGCTCGTCCTCCATCCGGTGAGCCGGTTCCTCCGCTCGCGCAACGTGATTCATTGAGGGCTGCCTGGGGCCTGGTCGGACGCTAGCGCGTCGAGCCCGGCTGCATCTCGGCCTGCCGGAGATTCGGTTCGAAGCGTTCGCCCGTGACCTCCAGTTCGACCGACGCCTCGCCCGCGTCGAGGCGGAACGTCCCCGGCTCGACGACTGGACGGCCGTCCTGCCCAATGAAACTGAAGTCCTCCGCCCTGAGCGTGAAGGACAGCCGGGTGCTCTCTCCCGGCGCCAGATCAACCTTTGCGAATCGGGCCAGCTGCTTGACCGACGGCGTAACGCTTGCATAGAGATCCCGCAGATAAAGCTGTACGACGTCCTTCCCGCTCCGATCGCCCGTGTTGGCGATCGTCACGTCCACGCCCACCGGATCGCCGGCCTGCAGCGCCTCAGCGTCGATCGACGCCGTGCCGACCGACAGGTCGCGAACCGCGAACTCGGTGTAGGAGAGACCGTCGCCGAACTGGAAAAGCGGATTGAAGCCGTTCATCCCGCCCTCTCGATCCTGATTTTCGCTGTACTTCCGATCATAGGTCGTGAAACCGACCGGGTCGCGAGGGTATGTGAACGGCAGGTGTCCGCTTGGATTCACCTGTCCGTAGAGGACCTCCATGATTGCCTGACCGCCCTCCGGACCCGGGTTGTAGGCCGTGAGAATGGCGTCCGGCAGGTCGGCCGTCTTCCCCAAGAGACGCGGCCGGCCCTGGATGAGGACGAGAACGACCGGCGTCCCCGTCTCCGCCACCCGCTGCAGCAGCTCGCGCTGAGCATCCGGCAGGTGCATGGTGCTGATGTTGCCCGGGGTCTCCGTGTACGCGCCTTCGCCTAGGGCGACGACGGCCACGTCCGCGGCCTGCGCAGCCGCAACCGCCTCCGCCATGCGCTCCGGCTTCGACAGGGTGGCGCCGGGAACGTACGTGGTCCGGTCGGCGCCGGCGTGCTCGCGAATCGCCTCCATCAGCGTCGGTCGGTCGTCGGGAAACATCTCCTGCGCCGCGCCCCCGCCCTGCCACGTGTACGTCCAGCCGTTGTGCATCGACTGCATGGACTGCGCCGTGGGTCCGGTGACGAACACGTCGACGTCATCCGAAAGGGGCAGCAGCGGATTATCGCCCGACGCCGCCCGATTGCGGAGAAGGGTGACCGACTCGCGCGCCGCCTGCAGGGACACCTCACGGTCGGCCGGACTCCCGACCTCGCCGGCCTGATCGAGCCCCCGAAGCGGCTCTTCGAACAGACCCGTGTTCATCTTCAAGCGGAGAATCCGGCGAACCGCCTCGTTGATGCGTGACTCCGGCACCTCGCCGTCTTCGACGAGCGAGACGAGGTGGTCGTAGAAGGACAGCTCCGAGGGAACCATGCTCATGTCCACCCCCGCCATCACCGCCATCTTCGTGGCCTCCCGTTCGGTGGCGGCCACATGATGGACGTTGACGAGCTTTTTGATGTCGAGCCAGTCGCTGACGGCCACCCCTTCGAACGCCAACTCATCCCGCAAAATGTCCTGCAGCAGGTAGGAGCTGGCGTGTACCGGGACGCCGTTGACCTCGCCCGAGTTGACCATGATCGACGCCGCGCCGGCGTCGATGGCCGCAACAAACGGTTTCAGGAACTGCTCGCGCATTTCCGTTTCCGGGATGCGGGCCGGGGTCCGGTCCAGCCCCGTGTCCGGATCGGAGTACCCGACGAAGTGCTTCAGCGTCGCCGCCACGCGGTCCGGCGCGCTCACATCCGTGCCCTGATAGCCTTCGAGGAGGCCCAGTCCCATGACGGTGGCGAGGTGGGTGTCCTCCCCGAGGGTCTCGTAAAACCGGGGCCAGCGCGGCTCGCGCCCCATATCGAGGACCGGAGCGAAGTTCCAGGGAATGCCGGATGCGCGCACGTCCCGCGCCGTAATCGCTGCCGTCTCGCGCGCCAGCGCGGGGTTCCAGGTAGCCGCGAGGCCGATGTTTTGCGGGAAGAGAACCGCCTCCCGGGTGTAGTTGGCGCCGTGGACGGCGTCAATCCCGTACAGGACGGGGATGCCGAGACGGGTCTCCTCCACCGCGACGTTCTGGATATCGCGCATCACGTCCGCCCAGTGCTCGGTCGTGAAGGCCTGCCCGGTGACGTTCAGGATGGAGCCGACGTGATGGTCGACCACGATGTCCCGAAGCTTCTCCGGGTCGAGTTCGTGATCGCGGACCGCGTCCGGGTTGTCCTCGTGCGCGTCTTTCGAGACGGTGGCGAGGGTAAGCTGCGTCATCTGCCCCACCTTCTCCTCAACCGTCATCCGGGCGAGCAGCGAGTCGATCCGGCTCTCGACGTTCCGGACCGACGTCCCCGACGAGTCCTGCACGACGCGCGCTGCGAAGACTTCGCTACTCGGGAGGTCCTCCGCAACCGGCGGCGATTCCATCCGAAGGAGCGACACATCGCGACCCAGCGGCATCCGCCGCCCTTCCGGATCCGCCTGCTGCCCGGTCTGGCCGACGGTCGCATCCGTAGCGGCCTCCGCCTCGCTTCCGTTCATGGCTCCGTCGGTGGTCGTCGCGTCGGTCGTCGTGCCGTCCGAAATGGTACTGTCTTGATCTGCGATCGGGGCGTTCGTCGAATGCGGGCCGGAACAGCCGGTGACGAGGAAGAGAGCACCGGCGAAGAGGAGTGCGGCGAGGGCGGGGAGACGCCGGTTTGCGAGGCGGCCCGGGTGCCGGGCGGTGGGGAGAATACTCATGCGTGTGTCGATGAAGAAGAGGCAGAGGGGATGGCAGGGAGAAGCGGGAGGCGCTCGGCTACTCGGGCTTATAGACCCGGACGTAGTCGAGCACCATCCGTTCGGGGAACACGCTGTCATCGATGCCCTCGGCCCCTCCCCAGGTGCCGCCGACGGCCACGTTCAGGAGCAGGTGAAAGGGCTGGTCGAACGGCCACTCCTGCCAGCCGTACTGCTCCCGATTCTGAAACGTGAAGTAGGTCTGTCCATCCACGGACACGCGGATCTCCCTCGGCGTCCACTCCAGGGCATACGTGTGAAACTCGGAGGTCGCCGTCGGAATCGTCCGGCTGCTCCCCTTGTCGGTGCCCTCGATGTGGTTGAAGGCTTTCGTGTGGATGGTTCCATGAATGACCCCCTCGTCGTAGCCGACGTGCTCCATGATGTCAATTTCGCCGTTGTCGGGCCAGTACTGGTCGCCGT
>CAKZLV010000335.1 GCA_937127285.1 uncultured Bacteroidota bacterium | reverse complement strand
CGGCTGCCGGGTGGCCCTGGGAGAGATTGTCGAGAACGACCACCTCTTGTCCGGCGCGGGTGAGTTCGTGGACGACGGTGCTTCCGATGTAGCCGGCGCCGCCGGTAACAAGTATCGTCATCAGTCACAAAGACAATAGGAACAATAACAAAAGAGGTGAGGGCCTGGCTGGACCCTCACCTCTTCGGTGAAGATGGCGGCCGAGACGACGACCGTCAACCGCGCTCTATTAAGAGCCCGAAAACCGGTCGTCGGTCCGTGCGGAATGGATCGCCGGCGGGGATCGGCGCAAACGCCCGTCTCGGCATCGATGGCGTCGGCGCCCCGAGGCCCCGAGGGCCGGTTCCGTCCGCCGGCCGGTCAAAAGCGGTGATGTCGGGCTACTCCTCGTCGCCGTCTTGAGAGACGAACGGCTTGCGCGTCAGGCGCAGCTTGCCGTCGTCGCGAACTTCGAGGAGGTGCACCTTGACCTTGTCGCCGACCGAGAGGTGGTCCTCCACGTTCTCGACGTACTCATGCGAGATTTCGGAGACGTGGAGGAGGCCGGTCTTCTCGGGCATGATTTCCACGAAGGCACCGAAGTCGCGAATCGTCTTCACGGTGCCGACGTAGTCTTCGCCCTCTTCGGGGACGGCAACGATCTGCTTGACCCGCTCGATGGCCGCTTCGGCGTCGGCCTGGTTGGTCGCCGCGATGGTAACGATGCCGACGCCGTCCTCTTCGTCGACGCTGATCTCCGTGTTGGTTTCCTTCTGGAGGCTCTTGACGACCTTCCCTCCCGGGCCGATCACGGCACCGATGTGCTCGGGGTCGATGGTGAGCTTCGTCAGGCGCGGAGCGTACTCCGAGAGCTGCTCCCGCGGCTGGGAGAGGGTGCGGTCCATCGCATCGAGGATTTCGCTCCGGGCCTCGCGGGCCTGGTTCAGCGCCTTCTCCAGCACGTCGCGGGAGAGACCCTCGATTTTCATGTCCATCTGGCACGCCGTGATGCCGTCGCGCGTGCCGGTGATCTTGAAGTCCATGTCGCCGAGGTGGTCCTCCTGGCCGAGGATGTCGGTCAGGACGCGGGTTTCGCCGTCATGCTGCACGAGGCCCATGGCAATCCCGGCCACCGGCTTCTCGATGGGAACGCCGGCATCGAGCAGCCCGAGGCTGCCGGCGCACACGCTCGCCATCGACGAGGAGCCGTTCGACTCCATGACGTCGGCGTTGATGCGAATCGTGTAGGGGAACTGCTCCTGGTCGGGGATGACCGGACGCAGGGCCCGCTCCGCCAGGATGCCGTGGCCGATCTCGCGCCGCTTCGGTCCGCGCAGGAAGCTGGCCTCACCGACCGAGAACGGGGGGAAGCGGTAGTGCAGGTAGAAGCTCTTGTCCTCCTCGTCGAACACTTCGTCCACCGCCTGCACGTCCTTCGACGTGCCGAGCGTGACGGACCCCAGGACCTGGGTTTCGCCCCGCGTGAAGATGGCGGATCCGTGGACGCGCGGCAGGTAGCCAACCTCCATCCAGAGGTCGCGCACCTCGTCGAGGCGACGGCCGTCGATTCGCCGGTCGTCTTCGACGATCATCTTGCGCATCTCGGCCTTTTCCACCTCGCCGACGGCGTCGCGGATGTCGCCGGCCGTGTATCCCTCCGGCGTCTCCGACTCGTCGCCCAGGGTCTCGTCGACCGCTTCGTCCTTGATCGCGCCGATACCGGCGTGGAACGTCTCCTTGTCGTAGGGTCCGCGGATATGCTCCGCGACGCGGGGCCCGTAGGTTTCGGCCATGCGCTCCACGAGGTCTTCCGGGACGGCGTGCTGCTCCCACTCGTACTCGGCGGGGCCGCCGGCCTTCTCCACGAGCTGCTGCTGCCCGGCGCAGAGCTTCCGGATCGATTCGTGAGCGACGTCGAGCGCGTCGATCATGGTGTCTTCGGAGATCTCGTCCGCCTCTCCTTCCACCATCACGAGCGCATCCTTGCGGCCCGCGACGATGAGATCCATGTCGCTCTCTTCCGTCTCGTCGATCGTGGGGTTGATGACGAACTCGCCGTCGATGCGGGCGACGCGCACCTCGGCGGTCGGGCCGCCGAACGGGGCACCGCTGAGCATCAGCGCCGCCGACGCTCCCACGCCCGCGAGGACATCGGCGTCGTAGTCCTTGCCGGCACTGATGACGAAGTTCACGAGGTGGGTGTCGTAGTAAAACCCATCCGGAAAGAGCGGCCGGATCGCCCGGTCGACGAGGCGGGCCGTGAGCGTCTCTTTGTCCGTGGGGCGTCCTTCTCGCTTGATGAAGCCGCCCGGCACCTTGCCGCCGGCGGCGAACTTCTCTCGATAGTCGACCGTGAGGGGAAAGAAATTCCGCCCCTCCTTCGGGGAGTCCGCCAGCGTTGCGGTCGACAGAACCATCGTATCGCCCAGGCGGACGACGACGGATCCGTTCGACTGCTTCGCAATCCGGCCCGTCTCGATGGACAGGGTTTTGCCGGGGGCGAACTCAATTTCTTGGGTGGTTGCGTGTGGTTGCATGTCTCTCTGTCTCGTTCACTCAACAAGTGGCGAAAAGCCATCCACCGGCCGCCCGGGAATCCGGGAAACCCGGCAGGCGGCGGGGAAAACCGGATCGGGACGGAGCGTCCCGACTCGGTCGTCGCGATCGGGACCGATCGCAACAGCTCCGAGCCACGGTGTCGGCCAGTCGGCCGGTCGTAGCTCGAGGGGGAGGCCCTGGGCGGCCCGAGGGGGCCGGTCTTGGCCGTCGGTGCGGCAGCGTACGGCGCCGCGGCTGGCACCAGCTGGAGCCGGACGGACGTCGGACGCGGGGCCCAAACACCAAGCGGCATCCCGCTGGGGGATGCCGCTGAAGAAACCGTCTTACTTTCGAAGACCGAGTTCCTGAATGATCGACCGGTAGCGCTCGATTTCGTTTTCCTGAAGGTAGTTCAGAAGGCGACGGCGCTTGCCAACGAGCTTCAGGAGGCCGTGCCGCGTATCGTGATCGTTCGGATGGTCCTTCAGGTGATCGGTCAGGCGGTTGATCCGCTTCGAGAAAATGGCGATCTGGACCTCGGAGGTCCCGGTGTCGTTCGGCCCGTTTCCGAACCGGTCGACGAGTTCTTGCTTCTCTTCCTTCGTAATCATGTGCGGTGGGGTACCTCTTTAGATATTACCATGCTAAAGAAGAAACCGCGAGGACCGCAGGGGACGTCGCGGGCGAGGACCGACATCCGGCCGTTCCGATGGGAAGCAGACGCCGCATCAATCGATAGCCTCAGTGACTCGTTTACAATGCTGTTTGTCTTTCGAAAGTTGCACCGCGAGGTCGTCCGCCGAGTCGAATTTCCGCTCGTCGCGCAATCTTTGCACGAATTGAACAGTGAGGGTGTGGCCGTAGAGATCCCCGTCGAAGTCGACCAGATGCACCTCGACGGTGACGTCCATGCCGTCGAAGGTGGGTCGGCGCCCGATGTTGAGCATGCCGGGACGGGTGCCGCCGCCGGGAAGATCGACGGACGTGGCGTAGACCCCGATCGCGGGGATGAGCTTCTGGGGATTCACGCTCAGGTTGGCCGTGGGAAATCCAAGGGTCCGGCCCCGGCCCTCCCCACGTTCCACCGTTCCCGAGAGCCGGTACGGCCGGCCGAGCAGGCGCCGCGCCGCATCGACATCGCCGGCCTCGACGGCGTCGCGAATGGCGCTGGACGACACGACGTCGTCATCAACCCGGTGGGCCGGGATGACGTCGACGTCGAACCCGTGCGCCTCCCCCATCTCCCGCAGAAGAGCCACGTCTCCGGCGCGCCCCTGTCCGAAGCGATGGTCGTACCCGACGGCAATCTCTTGCAGGCCGATGCCCTCCACCAAGACCTGGCGGACGTACTCGCGGGCAGTCAGCTCCGAGAAGTCGGTCGTGAAGGGAACGACGACGAACCGATCCAGGCCGATGTTCTCCAAAATCCGGGCCCGCTCCTCCACGGTGGTGAGGAGGGGCACGTCCTGGTCGTGCACGACCGAGCGGGGGTGCGGATGAAACGAGAGAAGCGTACTGGTTCCGTGGCGCCGTTCCGCCCGCCCCAACAGATAGTCGAGGATGGCCTGATGCCCGCGGTGCACGCCGTCGAAGGTTCCGACGGTGACGACGGCGGTGTCATCCCGTTGAATGTTGTCCCATCCAATCTCTCGCTTCATGAAGTCGCGTTGTGACCCGTGTCTGTCGCGGTGTGCGCGTCATCTGTCAACGGAGGGTCTGTGGAAGGGGGCGGCGTTCCGTCCCCTCGGCACGGCGGCAAGGCGGTCCTGCCGGTTCGGCGGCAAGGCGGTCCTGCCGGTTCGGCGCCTCCCCTCCCGGGGCCGATCCCCGGGGCACGCCGGTGGGGGCGAAGCCGAACGGCTACGAGGCCCCGCTCGACATCGCCGTCCGGAGCCGCTCGATCGTCCAGGCATCGTCGACCTGAAACGGGCCGATGGCCGTACGGCGGAGGCGGACGAGGTGAGCGCCGACGTCCAGTTCGGCCCCTACGTCGCGGGCAAGACTGCGAATGTAGGTGCCCTTCGAACAGACCACTTCGAACGACACGTCCGCCCCGTCCCGCCCCAAGAACTCGAAGCGATCGACGGTCACCTGCCGCGGCGGCCGGTCTACGTGCTCTCCGCGACGCGCCTTCTCGTACAGGCGCTCCCCTCCCACCTTCAGCGCGGAGTACATCGGCGGCACCTGGTTGATCGTCCCTTCGAAGCGGCGTCGGACGGACTCCAGCGCGGCGTTGGACACACCGGAGGCATCGGTGCGTTCGACCACCTCGGTTTCAGCGTCGTGAGACGGCGTCGTCTCTCCGAGGCGCAGCGTTCCCCGGTACACCTTGCGCAGGTTCATGAACGCCTCCTGCAGGCGCGTTGCCGGGCGGGCCACCAGAATCAGAAGGAGACCGGTGGCCATCGGGTCCAGGGTGCCGGCGTGCCCCACCTTTCGCTGTCCGCTGGCCCGCCGCACGGCGCGAACGACGTCGAACGACGTTTTGCCGGCGGGCTTGTCGACCGGGAGCGCGGCCCCGTCATCGAACGTCGACGGAAGGCGCGGGGGATGGAAGACAATGTCGGGGGGAATCGCACGTGCAGACGCCGAGGACACGAGGGGCGAGACGGGGGCTACGGGGACGAATCGATCGGGCGGGGCTGGAGGGGACCGCGTTACTCCGTTTCCGAGGGAAGGGACTCAGACTCCTCCCCTTCGTCGACGGCGCGCTGGCGGCGTTCGCGTTCCTCTTGAATCCGGTCGAAGAGCGTCTCCATCCGCTTGGCCTTCTGCAGGGACTCGTCCAGGAAAAACTTCAACTCGGGAATGGTCTTCACCTCGTGCCGAATGCGCGACGCGAGCTGGTCGCGAATCTCCGACGTGAGGGCTTCAAGCTGCTTGAACGTCGCCTGGCGCTTCTCGGAGGTGTCGCCCATCACGCTGGCGTACACGTACGCAATGGAGAGGTCGCCGGTAACGCGAGCGTGCGTGATGGTGACCATCGGCTGGAGTTGATCGGCGTACTCTCGCTGCAGGATGCGCGCCACTTCGCGCTGTACCATCTCCGCGACGCGCTCGGTGCGAATACTCATAGGGAAAAACCGGACGATCCAGATTCGAAAGAGCAGATCGCGCCGCGGCTTCGCCGGCGACGCGCCGAGGGGACGGCATCCACACCGCCCCAATCGCGATTCGTCAACGCACCCCTTGCCGCTGCGGGACCGGCAGACCGGAGCGGACTGCCCGGGTCCCGCAGCGCCGGGTGGTGCCGAGGTCTAGACTTCGAGGGTGCGCTTCTCCTCGACGACCACGTAGCTTTCGAGCTCGTCGCCGACCTTGATGTCGTTGAACTTCTCAACGGACATGCCGCACTCGTAGCCGCTCTGCACCTCCTTCACGTCGTCCTGGAACCGCTTGAGCGAGCTAATCTCGCCCTCGTACACCACGACGCCGTCGCGCACGACCCGAACCTTGTGGTTGCGGCTCACCGTGCCTTCCTGCACGTAGCAGCCGGCTACCGTGCCGACGTTCGGGACGCTGAAGATGTCGCGGACTTCGACCTTGCCCTTGACCTCCTCGTGCTTCTCCGGAGAGAGCAGGCCTTCGAGAGCATCCCGTACATCCTCGATCGCGTCGTAGATGATCGAGTAGTTTCGGATGTCTACTTCTTCCTTCTCGGCCGCTTCTCGCGCACCGGAGGTCGGGCGGACCTGGAAGCCGATAATCACCGCATCGGACGCACGCGCCAGCATCACATCGCTTTCCGTGATGGCACCCACGCCGCGGTGAATGATGTTGACGGCCACCTCGTCGGTCTTCAGTTTCATCAAGGCATCGGAAAGGGCCTCGACCGACCCACCGACGTCGCCCTTCACAATCAGGTTCAGTTCGTGGAACTCGCCTTCCGCCATCCGGCGGCTGACCTGGTCGAGCGACACCTGGCTCTTGCGGCGAAGCTCCTGCTCGCGGTGAATGCGCTGACGCTCGGACGCGATGTCTCGGGCAACGCCTTCGTCGTCGAGGACGACGAACTGGTCGCCCACCTCCGGGGAGCCGTCGCATCCGAGGACGAGAGCGGCATCGGACGGGCCGGCTTCCTCGATGCGGTTGTCGCGCTCGTCAAACATGGCCCGGACGCTTCCGCTGTGGATGCCGGCCACAAACGGATCGCCGACCTCCAGGGTGCCGTTCTGAACGAGCACCGTAATGACGTTTCCACGACCCTTCTCCAGGCGGCTTTCGATCACGACGCCGGACGCTTCGCGGTCCGGGTTGGCCTTCAACTCCATGATCTCTGCCTGCAGCTGGATCTTCTCCAGCAGGTCGTCAATCCCTTGTCCGGTTTCGGCCGACACCTCGGCCGCCTGAACGCTTCCGCCGTACTCCTCTACGAGAACGTTGTGTTCGGCGAGTTCGGCTTTCACGCGGTCGGCGTCCGCCTCGCGCTTGTCCATCTTGTTGATCGCTACCACCATCGGGACATCGGCCGCCTGGGCGTGGTTGATCGCCTCCACCGTCTGCGGCATGACCGAGTCGTCGGCCGCCACCACGAGGATGACAATGTCCGTCGCCTTGGCGCCGCGAGCCCGCATGGCCGTAAAGGCCTCGTGACCCGGGGTGTCGAGGAACGTCACGCCGGCGTCGAGGTCCATCAGATCCACGTGGTGGGCCCCGATGTGCTGCGTGATGCCTCCCTCCTCTCCGGCCACGACGTTGGCGCTGCGAATGTAGTCAAGCAGCGACGTCTTGCCGTGGTCGACGTGCCCCATCACGGTCACGACCGGGTCGCGCGGCTCCAGGTCCTGCGGATCGTCCTCTTCAACGTCGAAGACGGTCTCCGTGTACTCGTCGATGAACTGCGCCTCCATGTCGAACTCGTCGCAGACGAACTCAATCGTCTCGCGGTCGAGGCGCTGGTTGATCGACACCATCATGCCGGCGTCGAAGAGGGTGCTGATGACCTCGTTCACCTGAACGCCCATCAGGTTGGCGAGCTCACCCGTCGTCACGTACTCGGTGACGCGCACCATGTCTTCGTCCTCGGCGCGCTCCTCGCGACGGCGCTGCCGCTCGCGCTCGTGCTTCTCGCGGCGGCGACGGCGGCGACGCTGGCGGGCTCGGCTGGCGCCCTGTTCGAGTTCCTGGAGCGTCTCCTGGATCGTCTGCTCGACGTCCTCTTCGTCCGGCCCGGAGTCCTTGCGGCTCTTGCGGCTCTTTTTCTTTTTCTGCTTCTTGCTCTTCTTTTTCTGCTTCTTCTGCTTGTCTTTCTTCTCGTCCGAGTCGTCGTCTTTCTTCTTGCGCTTGCGCTTGCGCTTCGGGCGCTGAAGCGACTCGAGGTCGACCTTGCCGACGACGTTGGTTCCGCTGAGGCGGTACCGGTTGGCCTTGAGGGTTTCTTCCTTCTCCTCCTCGTCGGCTTCGGCAAGAGCTTCTACGTCTTCCTTATCAACATCGCGCGTCTCGGGGGCGAGCCGGTCGTCCCCGTCTTCGCCCGACGCATCGGGCGATGCCGCGGAGGCTTCGTCAGCGCCCGTCTCGTCGGCGTCCGTCTCGCCGGCTTCTGTCTTGTCGGCGTCCGCCGCGCCTTCCTCGGCCACCGCATCGGTCGCTTCGGTCGATGCGTCGTCGGACGTCTCACCGCCGGCGGCCTCCGCGCCGTCATGCTCGTCCGTCGGGGCGGCCGATTCGTCTGGGGCCGTGGCGTCGGACGCGGTCGCTTCGGCATCGGTGTCCGCCGCCGAAGCGTCGGCAGCCGCATCGGTCGTCGGGGCGGTATCCGTCTCTTCAGCCCGGCTCTCATCGGCCGTGTCGGGCGAGGTCTCCTCCGCGACGCCGTCGGCCGGAGTCGCCTCGGTGGATTCGGCGTCGGCACTGGAATCGGGGGTCTCTTCGGACACCTCGGCCGCGTCCGGGGTCTCGCCGGCCGGTTCGACCTCTTCGTCCGTCGCGGAAGCGTCCGGCGACGACTCGACCGGTTCGGTCTCCACCGTCTCCGTCGCCCCCGTTTCCGCCGGCTCTTCCGCCGCCGGTGCATCGGGAGTCTTCGCGTCGGTCTCGGCAGGTGCCTCTGCGTCCGCACCGGCCTCCGCAGTCGAAGCGTCAGCAGACGCCGTGGCCTCGACCTCTACGTCCGGGCCGGCGGCCTCGCCGTCTCCGGCATCGGCCGGCGCCGCGTCCTGCGCGGACGGACCGGCTTGCCCATCGCGGTCTTCGACGGCCGGTTCCGGCGCCTCCGCCTCTTCGGCCTCCGCCTCTTCGGCCGGCGCAGCTTCGGCACCGGACGGCTCGGCCTCGTCTTCGTCGGAGACCGCATCGGCTGGAGCCGGTTCTTCCTCGGCCTCCTCGTCGAGGGTCGCCACCTCGTCGCGATCCGGGCCTTCGTCGCTCTGGCTCCGCAGTTCTCGCACACGGGCGGCCGCCTCGGCATCATCCGCGTACTCGTCACGCAGAACGTAGTACGCCTCTTCATCCGTGATCGAGGCGTTGAAGCCAGAGCCCGATAGGGCATCGGCATAGCCCTCCTCTTCAAGGAAGTCCACGACTCGGTCTGTCGAGACGTTGAGCTCCCTCGCTACTTTGAAGAGCTTCTTCTTTTTGAATTCCGTTTGCTCGGTCGTCGCCATGTAGTCGTTGATTGTTCCTCAAGCCGCCTGGGTCCGGTTCACGATTCGATTCGTGTCCCGTCAGGCTTCTACGTCATCGCAAGTGCAGACCGTCGTGCGGTGCCGAAAGCGATCCATTCAGTTCATCCTGGACTCCTGCACCGCGTCGGACGCAGACGCCGTGCTCGATTCTTCCGGCTCAGACGTCTGCTCAGAAGCCGATGTTGGCTCCTCGTCTATTCCTTCAACCGATTCAGCCGGAGACGTTTCCGAATCGCCGGAATCGTCTTCGACGGACGAAGCTTCCGGCGCGGGTTCTTCCGGCGCGTCGGCCGCATCCGCGTCAGCTTCGTCAGCCTCGGCCGCGTCAGCGTCGGCTTCTTCAGCGTCGACTTCCTCGGCGTCGACTTCCTCGGCGTCGACTTCCTCGGCGTCGGCTTCCTCGGCGTCGACTTCCTCGGCGTCGGCTTCCTCGGCGTCGGCTTCCTCGGCGTCGGCTTCGCCTGCATGTGTCTCCGACGCCCCCGGTTCGGCGTCCGCCTCGGTCTCGTCCGCCGTCTCGTCCGCGGAGGCGGAATCCGGATCGGCAGTGGGCGCTTCGGCGGTGGGCGCCTCGGCGGCGTCGGTGCGGTCGGCCGTCGCGTCGGCGTCGCCGGCATCCGGGGTGGAGACGGAGTCGCCGCCGACGGTGCCGGAGGGATCGCCCGACTCGCCGCCGACCTTCTGAACGGTAAATTCCCCGCGTTCGATGGACTCGATCACGCCCGGTCCCTTCTCGAACTCCGTTTCGATGATGTCGAGCACGCGCTCGGCCGTTTCTCGGTCGAGATCGGCGCGGCGCGCGAGGGCGTCGACCGACAGCTCCAGCACCGCTTTTCCGGTGTCGCATCCAATGCGGCGCAGGCGGCTGATCGTTTCTTCATCGAGCTCGTCGGCGAACTCCTCAATGTCGATGTCCTCTTCGTCGGCCGGAATCTCGCGGAAGACATCGATCTCGTACCCGGTCAGCTGTGTGGCCAGCTTGATGTTGACGCCCTTCTTGCCGATCGCCTGGCTGACCTCGTCGGCCGGAACCTCGACGCGAGCGCGCACCGGTTCCGCGTCATGGTTCAGCTTCACGCTCGTCGGGTTCGCCGGCGAGAGGGCGCGGGCGATGAGCGTCTGCGGGTCCTCCGACCACTCCATCACGTCGATGTTTTCGTCGGACAGCTCGCGCACGACGGCGTGAATCCGCACGCCCTTGACGCCGACGCAGGCGCCGACGGGGTCTACCCGGTCGTCGTGACTGGTGACGGCAACCTTCGCGCGGTCGCCCGGAATCCGGGCCACCTTCTTGATTTCGACGATGCCGTCGTAGACCTCCGGCACCTCGATCTCGAAGAGGCGCTCCATGAACACCGGAGAGGTGCGGCTGACGACCACCTGCGGGTCGCTTCCGGCGTCGCGGCGCACCTCCTTCACGACCGTCCGCAGCATGTTGCCCTTGCGGTAGTGGTCGCTGGGGATCTGCTCGTCGCGCGGCAAGACGAGTTCCGTGCCCTCGTGCATCAAGAGGGTTTCGTGGTTACGAACCTGGTAGATCTCTCCGACCACGACCTCACCGATAAGGTCGGAGTACTCTTCGTACACCTGTTCTTTTTCAATGTCGCGGATGCGCTGCTGGAAGGTCTGCCGCGCCGTCATCACCGCCCGGCGACCGAAGTCGGAGATGTCCATCTCGCTGGCCACCTCGTCGCCCGCGTCCACCTCCTCATCCATCGTGCGCGCGTCCGAGACCTCGATCTCCGTCACCGGATCGACGAGATCCCAGTCCTCCACCACCTCTTGGATGTGGAGGATCTGGATGTCGCCCTGGTTCGGATTGAAGATGATCTCGAACGCCTCGTCCGACCCGTACCGCTTTTTGATCATCGCCCGAATCACGTCCTCGACGATGATCTGAAGCGTGTCCCGGTCGATTTCTTTCGCCCGGGCAATCTCGCCGAAGGAGGAAACAAGGTCTTCGCTTCGCATAACGGATGTCGTCCTGTGAGAAAGATCCCTGCGCAGTGCGCGAGGGCACGGAAGGCGAGACGCCACCGGCCGCCGGGCTGCCGGTGCCACCGGCATCGCCGTCGCGCGGTTGGCCGGCCGGCCCTTACCACGGAAGCTCCACGCGCGCTTCCGTCACGGCAGCGTACGGAAGCCGGAGCCGTTCGTTGGAGGACCGTTTCAGTTCGATCTCGTCCTCGTCGGCATCGGTCAGTTCGCCGACGACGATCTCGTCCCGCGACGACCCGTCCAACTGGTAGCGTACGCGCAGCGTCCGCCCAACGTTCTTCATGTACTGGCGCGGCACGGAGAGCGGACGCTTGATGCCCGGGGACGACACCTCCAGCTTGTAGCTGCCGGCCACGGTGTCCTCCACGTCCAGCAGAAATCCGACCTCCTTGCTAACCACCGCGAGGTCGTCGTGTCCGATGCCGTCATCGCCGTCGACGTAGATCTCAACCACGCGGGTGCCCTTGTGCCCGCGCACCTCTACGTCGACGACGAAGTAGCTTGTACCGGCCACCACCTCGTCGGCCAGCGACCGGATCTCGTCGGCGAGTCGTTGTTGCGTGGGGGTTGTGCGTGCCATGAACCGTGCGATTCAAATCGAAGCGGCAAGCGGTGCGTACGGCTCGCGTCGTCCGGCCCGGGCGGCGGGAAGCGGCCCTCGGGCCGCAGCACCCGGAGCCGCTCCCGGTCCTCTTCCCGGTGTAGAAAACGCTCGACCCGGCGAGGGACGAGCGTTGAGGGCCGACACCGCCCGGTGGGGCCGTGCCGCGGGCGCGTGCAGTTCCGACCGGCGGCGTCACCAACAAAAAAGGGCGGCGTCCCGGCCACCCTGTCTCGCTTCCCGTTCCCACCCACCGGCGTCAGCCGGTCGGGGCACGAGGAAGCGGTCGAGCCTACACAGTGGAGCAAAACGCTGCCAGCAGAGGGATGTTTCTCCCCCAGGCGAGGATCCGATGAAAGGGTGTGGGGGCTTTGGACGCTTGGGGGCTTTGGACGCTTGGGACGGGTCTTCCGACGCCCGCATGTCGCGGATCGAGCTCAAACCGCAACGACACGGTCGGTCTCGCCGCCTCCTACCTCACGACCGCCTCTCGCCCCAGCGCCCAATGACCAATGCCCAATGACCAATGACCAATGACCAATGTCCCTAAACCAGCGACGGCCGGCGCTCTCGCTCGGTCGGCTCGGGGTGGTCGGTGATGTAGTGGAGCCCGCGGCTCTCCCGGCGCTGCTGCGCGCACTCGATGATCAGGTAGCTGACGGCGATCATGTTGCGAAGCTCGCACAGATCGCGACTGATCTCGGAGCTTCGGTAGAAGTCCTCCGTCTCTTCGTAGAGGAGGCGCGTCCGCCGGTGCGCGCGGTCGAGGCGCAGCTCCGATCGAACAATGCCGACGTAGTCGGACATCACCCGGCGCAGCTCCTCGCGGTTGTGGGTGATGAGCACCTGCTCGCCCGGCTGGTCCGTTCCGCTGTCGTCCCATTCCGGCAGCTCGACGGGCTGGGTTTGCTCCTCCGCGTAGGCGACGCTCGGCTCGACGGCCCGCTCGCTGAAGACGAGCCCCTCCAGCAGCGAATTGCTCGCCAGGCGGTTTGCCCCGTGCAATCCCGTGCAGGCCACCTCCCCACTGGCAAAGAGCCCGTTGATCGTGGTCCGTCCGTGGTGATCGGTCTGCACCCCGCCGCACTGGTAATGTGCAGCCGGGACGACCGGGATCGGCTCCTCGGTCATGTCAATCCCATACGCACCGAGCGTCTCGAAAATCATCGGGAAGTGCTCCCGGATCTCGCCGGCGTCCTTGTGCGAGATGTCGAGGAGCACGTAGTCCTCGCCCCGCTGCTTGAGCTGATTGTCGATGGAGCGGGCGACGATGTCCCGCGGGGCCAGCTCGGCGCGCTCGTCGTAGTCCGGCATGAAGCGCTCGCCTGCCTGGTTGAGCAGGATGCCGCCCTCTCCGCGGACAGCCTCCGAAATCAAGAAGCTGTCCGCCTCCGGGTGATAGAGCGACGTCGGGTGAAACTGGACGAACTCCATGTTCGAGACGCGCGCCTTGGCCCGATAGGCCATTGCGACGCCGTCTCCGGTCGCCACCTTCGGGTTCGTCGTGTGCCGGTAGACCTGCCCGCTCCCGCCGGCGGCGAGCATCGTCACCTTCGCCGAAAACGGCACCACGTCGCCGCTCGCCTCGTCGAGCACGTACGCGCCAAAGCAGTGGATGTCCGGCCGCACGCGGGTGACGTGCTGGCCGAGGTGGTGCTCGGTAATCAAGTCGACGGCGAAGTGATGCTCGTAGACGTCGATCGACGGGTGGTCGAGCACCTGGTCGAGCAGCGTGTGCTCCACCTCGTATCCACTCGCGTCGGCGGCGTGGACAATGCGGTTGGCAGAGTGGCCGCCTTCCCGGCCGAGGTGGAGGGCGCCGTTTCCCTTCTCGCGCGTGAACTCCGCCCCCATGTCGATCAGTTCGCGAACGCGCTTCGGGCCTTCGCGAACCACGAACTCGACGACCTCCGGGTCGCACAGATCGGCGCCGGCGACGAGGGTGTCTTCGATGTGGGCCTCGGCGGAATCCTCCGCGTGCATGACGGCGGCGATCCCGCCTTGCGCATACAGGGTGTTGGCCTCGCTCACATCGTCTTTCGTAACGACGGCTACCGAGCCGTGCTCGGCAACCCGAAGGGCGTAGCTAAGACCCGCCACGCCGCTCCCGATGACAAGAAAATCGTACGTCGTACTCATACGAACCGGTAGGATCGTGAAAATCGAACGGTGCGCCCCCGGACCGTTGAACCCCGGTCGGTGGCGCAATGCGATACACATGCCCGCCCGCGGAATGTTTGCAAGCCGCCTGTAACAAGCTGCGCCCACACCGCCCCACGCCAATGGGACCCAGCCCCAAATACCGAGCACCCAATACCGAATACCCAGTACCCAATACCGAATACCCAGTACCCAATACCGAACCCCCATCACGGCGACGGCGCGGCCTCGACGTCTTTCTTCCCGTGCGTCAAATACGCCTGGATAAACGGCTCGAGGTTGCCGTCCAGCACGTCTTCGGCATTGGAAATTTTCGTCTCCGTCCGGTGGTCGTTCACCATCGTGTAGGGATGGAGCACGTACGAGCGGATCTGGCTTCCCCACTCGATGCTCTTCTTCTGCGCCTCGCGCTTCTCCTTCTTGCGCTCCTTGATCTGCCGCTCGCGCTGGTAAATCCGGCTCTTGAGCATCGTCTGTGCCCGGCGCCGGTTCTGGAGCTGACTGCGCTCCTCCGTACACTCGGCCGTGACGGTCACCTCTTCGCCGTTGGAGAGCACGCCGTCCCACACGAGGCGGACGCCGGTGGCGACCTTGTTTACGTTCTGACCGCCCTTGCCGCCGGAGCGAAACGTCTGAAAGTCCGTCTCCCCCTGGCTCAGGTCCACTTCAATGGAGTCGTCGACCTCCGGGTACACGAACACGCTGGCGAAGGACGTGTGGCGGCGGCTGTCCGAGTCGTACGGCGAGATGCGAACGAGGCGGTGGACGCCGGATTCGCCCTTCAGGTAGCCGTAGGCGTACTCGCCCGTCACATTGATGGAGGCACTCTTGATGCCTGCCGCTTCGCCGGGCTGGTGCCCGAGCATCTCGACGTCGAAGCCCTGCTCCTCCGCCCAGCGCATGTACATGCGAAGCAGCATGTCGGCCCAGTCCTGGCTTTCGGTACCGCCTGCGCCGGGGTTGATGGTGACGATCGCGTTGCGGTGATCGTCTTCGTCGTCGAGCAGGCTCTTCAGTTCGACGCGCTCGAGCCGCTTCTCCAGCTCTTCGGCCTCGGCAAAAATCTCGTCTTCGAGATCCTCGCCCTCTTCGTCGGCGAGAAGCTGAAGCGTCTCGATGTTTTCGGCCCGCTCCCTCAGGTCTTCGTAGGCCTCGACCCACTCCTTCTCGCTGGCAATTTGCTGTTCGACCTCCTTGGCGTGCTCGGGATCGTCCCAGAAGGACGGATCCATGCGTTCCTGATTCAGCTCTTCAATCGTGGCGCGGCGTTCGGCCACGTCAAAGATAGCCCCCGAGCGCATCGACGCGCTCGAT
>CAKZLV010000334.1 GCA_937127285.1 uncultured Bacteroidota bacterium | reverse complement strand
GCGCAATGCTGATCCCCGACGGCGGCGCGATCGACGTCCCGGCCATGGTGCACGCCCTCCTTGATGCGGCAACCGACCGCGGCGCGACGGTCGAGACCGGCGTGCGCGTGACCGGCTGGGGAGAGAGCGGAAGGAAGGCCGTTCTGGAGGTAGATCGGGACGGATCACCGGGCCGGTCGACGGCCGATCTGGCGCTGCTTTGCCTCGGGCAAGGGTACCCCGGCCTCGATCCGCTGGAAGACCTCGGCCTTCGCGGCATCAAGGGGCAAACCGTGACCGTCCAGCGCCCAGCGGCCTCCGACCGCGGAGACCTAATCCCCATGTCGGGCCGCGGCTACGTCGTCCCGGAACCGGACGGGACGCTCACGTGCGGATCCAGCTACAGCAACGACTTCGACGACCTGTCGCCGGAGCCGGAGCAGACGGCCTACATTCTGGACAAGACCTCCAAGATGCTGCCGGGGATCGACGCGATGGAGCCGCTCGACGTCCGGGCCGGCGTTCGGGTCAAGACCGAGTCGACCAACCTGCCGATCGTCGGCCCGATGCCGGGCCGCGACCGCATCTGGACGCTGACGGCGCTCGGCTCGAAGGGCCTCCTCACCGCTCCGATGCTCTCCCTGGAGCTTCCCGGATACCTGCGCGACCCCGCAACCATCCCGGAGCCCGTGCGACTGTGACCGTTTCGAGTGTCGAGTGTCGAGTGTTGAGTGTCGAATGGCGCGTGTCGAACGGGAGATGTCGATTGGGGGATGTCGATTGGGGGATGTCGATTGGGGGATATCGGGGGTCGGCGATCGAAGACCCCGGGCCCCTGTCCCATGTCTGGCGCCCCGATCCCCGGGCGTATAAATTCACCTGCGCCGAACGCCCATCACTGGAATGGCGTACGGCTGACGCATACGTTCTGCGTGGTTTCCAGATTGAGGCGCATTCGATCTGGTCGCGTCCTCCACGGGTCGCGTCCCCGACGCGGTGAGGTCTGGAAGATTCTCTGGAAGATTCTATCGCGCCGTTTTATGTTGACAACCACCGTGGGGATGTCTCCCGGACCGGAGGCCTTCCCAACCTGCCACCGGTCTCTGCGTCTTGACCGCGTCGACCCTCTCCGTTTCTGTCGCACAGCAACCTCTTGACTGCCATGGCTGAAGCAACCATCTCCCGTACGGCCGATCTTCTCGGCGACGAGGCCGAGTCGCTGCTCGACCACGAGTGCGAACACATTCCCCGCGACCAGATCCACCTGCCCGGCCCCGACTACGTCGACCGCGTCTGGCGCGACTCCGACCGCAACCCGCGCGTTCTGCGCTCGATGCAGACGGTCTTCAACGAGGGCCGCCTCGGCGGTACGGGCTACCTGTCGATCCTTCCGGTCGATCAGGGCATCGAACACTCGGCCGGCGTCTCGTTCGCCCCGAACCCGAAGTACTTCGACCCGGAAAACATCATCGAACTCGCCATCGAGGGCGGCTGCAACGCGGTTGCCTCGACGTACGGCGTTCTGGGATCGGTGGCGCGCAGGTACGCCCACAAGATTCCGTTCATCCTCAAGATCAATCACAGCGAACTGCTGTCCTATCCGAACCGGTACGACCAGGTGCCGTATGCGCGGATCGAGGACGCCCACGAGATGGGCTGCCTCGGCGTCGGCGCCACGATCTACTGGGGCTCCGAGGAGTCGAACCGCCAGCTGCAGGAGATCTCGCGCATCTTCTCGCGCGCTCACGACCTCGGGATGATGACCATCCTGTGGTGCTACGTGCGCAACTCCGAGTTTAAGCTGAACGGCGACAACTACGAGGCCTCCGCCGACCTGACCGGCCAGGCCAACCACCTCGGCGTCACGATCGAGGCGGACATCGTGAAGCAGAAGCAGCCGACCCTCAACGGCGGCTACCGGGCGGTGCGGGAGCAGAAGGACGGCTCCTACGCCAAGGACCCGTCGCTCATCTACGAGAACCTGCTGACCGACCACCCGATCGACCTCACCCGCTACCAGGTCGCCAACTCGTACATGGGACGCTGCGGCCTGATCAACTCCGGCGGCTCCTCGGGCGAAAACGACCTGCAACAGGTCGTGCGCACGGCGGTCATCAACAAGCGTGCCGGCGGCATGGGCCTCATCACCGGCCGCAAGGCGTTCCAGAAGCCGATGGATGAAGGCGTCGAGATCCTGCACGCCCTGCAGGACGTCTACCTCGACGACGACATCACGATCGCGTAAGCCACAGTGTCTGCGTGTGCACGGACGCACGCGGTCTTGGCACGCGATCTTGGATCTTAGGTTGAGCGCGCGGATGCCCGTGCGCACCGCGCTCTTTCAGGGCGACCCGCTCTCGCCGAGTGGGTCGCCCTTTCCGTATGAACAGACGTCGTTGATGCCCGCGTCGAATCGTGCCGGCACCGACCCATCGCCCGAGCAGCCCCGCACCCGGTGCGATCGGTCCCTGGAACCGACCGTCGGGGTCAACGCTCCGTGCGGGCCTTCCGGCGTCGCCTGAATCCTCTCCGGCGAAATGCGCTGCCTTCCCAACTCTTTCGCGTGAACGCGCGTTTATGCACGAAAGGAACTGGCTCCTCCTGCTTCTCAACACCGGCGACGCCCCCTCTCCCACGAACCGACGTGCCCCGTATGCCCGACGAGACCTCCCGCCCGTCCAACCAGGGCCCCGCACCCATCGAGCCCTCGGACTCTGCCGGCTCGTCTCCGTCCGATGCCTCGACCGAGGCCCCTGCGGACGCCTCCTCGAACCGCCCCTCCCGGTCTCCCTCCGACGCGGGTGAACGCGACCCGTCCGAATCGACCCCCTCGGAGCGGACTCGGGCCGAACCGGCCGTCTCGACGTCCGGTCGCCGCTCGACGAACGATGACCTCGCCCGGGCGACGGCGCACTACCCGCCCTGGGCGCAGGAGATGGCGCGGAAGTACTTCACAAAGACGATCACCGAGTTCATCCTGCACGGAGACGTGCGCGACCTCGTGCCCACGCGCAACCGGGAGGGCAACCGCACCTACGTCTCGTTGGAGACGTTTCTGCTGGACGACCTCTTCGCCGCGCGCGACGTCGTCGTCCTCTACGACCGGTCGACCGGCATTCACTTCGCCGATGCGGCCTCGAAGAAGGACTTCAACCGGGCCCTCTCCGGCTACGACTCAATCTTCGGGACCGACTACCAGCAGCGCCTTCCCAAGAACCCCGCTCGCGTCTTCGAACTGCTCGAAAACTACGTCCGCCTGCGCCTCGATCAGGGGACGCGCATGGCGGTGATCGTCGACTACGCGGAGACGATTGTGCCGATGGCGGAGGCGTCGATGTATTCGGCGGAGGACCGGCAGTCGCTCGTCTACCTGCAGCGCTGGTCGCGCGATCCGCTCTTTCTGGACTCCGACTTTACCATCACCCTCGTCACCGAAAACCTCTCGGACGTCAACCAGCAGCTCGTCCAGAGCCCGCACACGGCCGAGGTGCACGTCCCGATCCCCGACGAAACCGACCGCGCTGCCTTTGTCGACTGGATGATCGAGGAGCAGGAGGAGACGTTCGCGCAGGTGTCGAACGTACCGCCGGCCTCTCTGGCCGAGAACACGGCCGGACTCAACTTCACGCAACTGCGCACCATCCTCGCCGACATCCTCGAGAACCAGAACCGCCTCACGTTCGACACGCTGTCGGACATCAAGAAGGAGTTCATCGAGGCGGAAGCCTACGGGCTGCTCGAATTTATCGAGACGGACTACAACCTCGACCTCGTCGCTGGGCACCGCGAAGCGAAGGCGCACCTGCGCCAGGCCGCCCGGGCCCTCCGCTCCGGCAAACCGGAGGTACTGCCAATGGGCTACCTCGTGAGCGGCCCGGTCGGCTGCGGGAAGACGTTCCTCATCACCTGCTTCGCCGGAGAAATCGGGATTCCGATGGTGAAGCTGAAGAACTTCCGCTCGCAGTGGCAGGGCGTCACGGAGGGCAACCTGGAGAAGATCCTCAACCTCCTGGAGGCGATGACGCCCGTGGCGGTCATGATCGACGAGGCCGACGCGGCTCTGGGAGACCGGGACCAGCAGGGCGACTCCGGCGTGAGCCAGCGCGTCTTCTCGCAGATCGTCTCGTTTATGAGCGATCCGAAGCACCGGGGCCGCGTCCTCTTCTTCCTCGTCACCGCCCGCCCGGACCTGATGCCCGTCGACCTCAAACGGCAGGGCCGCGCCGAGGAGCACATCGCGCTGTTTTACCCCCACACGCGCGACGACCGCGAGGAGCTCTTGCAGGTCATGATGGAGCGCACCGGCGTTTCGCTGCCCCTGGACGACGTGCCGGCCGAACTGCTGGACGGGGAGCGGACCTACTCCGGCGCCGACATGGAGGCCATCCTCACGCGCGCTGCCTTCCGCGCCGCTGGTCGCAACGGCGGAGTCGTCACCCCGAAGATTCTTCAGGAAACCGTCGACGACTTCATCCCACCCACGTACCCGACGGAGGTCGAACTCCAGAAGCTCGCGGCCATCCTCGAGTGCACGAGCCGGGACCTCCTCCCGGACGAATACCGCGATCTCGACCGCGCCGAGGTCGTCACCCGCCTGGAGGAGTTGAAACGCAGGGTGTAGGAGACGAACAGATTGAAAATTGCGAATTGAAAATTGGAAATTGCCAATGGGGGATGCTCAATCGCACCGTGTCGCTGGCCATTGCATGAGCCCGCAACCGATCCCCCGCACCGCCTCAGCCAAGACTCTCGTCTCCAGTGACCAATGACCCATGTCAAATGACCAGTGTCCAATATCCCGCGACCGATCCCAGGCACCCGGCCGAAGACCCTGCCCCGAGTAACCAGTACCCCGTACCCAGTACCCAGTATCCCTACCTAGACAGACGTCGATACCGCGCGGGCGACTGCTCCCCGCCGATAATCACCACTCCGTCCCGTTCCAGCCAGGCATGCGCCTGGAGGTCTTCTCCGCTGCGGGCCACGCCGATTCGCAGAACGGACGAGATGCCGCCCCGGCTCAGCAGGTAGCGCGCCGCCAGGGCCTGCGTGAGGCAGGGGCGGTCGGGAAAGAGGCGGCGGTTCACCGCCCCGACCGCCCACAGAATTCGCCGCTGTTCTTTCCGGCTGAGGGTTCGAGACACGCGGGGCGACACCTCCGTCCACCGCACGACACGCTGAATCGACCAGACGCGCACCGCCCCCCACATCCCCGCCGTGGCGATAAGCGCCGACAGGAGAGCCCGGACGTCGGCCGCCGATCGGCGGCGGAGGCGGCGAAGCAGACGTTCGGAACGACGAATCATCGGGAAGGGGACGCTGGCAATAAACGCTGACAACAAATCGCAGGCGGACGCGGGAGCAACGAGGCCAGGAGCAACGAGGCCAGGAGCAACGAGGCCAGGAGCAACGGGGCCATCCCCGTGCGCCGTCAGAGGATTCCTCCGCGGGATGCCTTCTGCGGATCCCGGGCGAGCCGGTGTCGTCCGTTTTTTCAGTTCGGTTTTCTCAGCGCCGCTCTGCCGGGGTCACGCCAGAGTGTACAACCAGGCTCCCTGTCCCTCCTGCTCTCCTTCTCCCGTTCCCCACGCGTCGTTCGCGCAGATCTCGCTCTGCTTCGGGGATCCCGGACCTGCACGCTGGATCCTCCGCCATGCTCCAACGGATCATATCTTTGTAAGAACGCTCCCACACGCTTGTCCCCCCGAACCCGAGCGTATCGAACGGGTGCAATGCCGTCCTTCCATGAAGAATTGGTGAGGAGAATTGGTGAGGGTAGGGCATCTGGGGGCGGAGAACGGCGGTCGGGGACGGCCTTTCCTTCCGGCCCCGGCCCTCCTCTCAAGATCCCCCAAGCCGTTCGCCTCTCTCGCGTTTGGAGCCGCCTCCGCCATGCTTGCCTCTGCCGGTGACATCCTCACACACAAGGGAACGGACGTCGTTACCGCTCGTCCGCAGGAGACGGTGTTTGCCTGCATCGCACGGATGGTGGACCACAACGTCGGGTCCGTCCTCGTCGTCAATAGCGACCGGCAGGTGGTGGGCATTTTCACCGAGCGGGACTATCTGCGCCGCATCGCGCTTGAGGGCCGCAGCTCCCGAACAACGGCGGTGGAGGCAGTTATGACCCGCGACGTCATTGCCGTGTCTCCGTCGCGCAGCGTCAACGAATGCCTCAGCATCATGACGCAGGCGAAATGCCGCCATCTACCCGTGGTGCAGGAGGGCGATCTGCTCGGCATCGTCTCGATCGGGGACTGCGTGAAGCAGCGCTCCGAGGCCGCCCTACAGGAGGTGGATCATCTGGAGACGTACATCCAGCGATTCATCATGAGCCGCTATCCCGCTTGACCGCGTCGGCGGCCGTTCAGCCCGGGGCACGGGTCCGGGTGCAGACGCGGGTAGCGGTAGGACGCCCGGTGCAGCGACGGGCAGCAGTGTAGAGATCTGTCGGGACTGTCCCCCGTGCGTTCTCTCCTCCCCGACCCCCTACTCGTCTCGCAGCCGCTCCTGTACGGCCCCGGCGAGATCTTCGAGCCGCTCGACGACGGCCAGGAGTCGGCGGTGCGACAACTCAACCTGTTCGGCGGCTCCATCCTCCGCGGGGTCGACCTCAAGGTCTGACGCAATGGCCTGCACGGTCACCTGGGCGTCGCCCAACTGGTCGTCCAGTGCTTCGGCAATGGTGACGAGGTCTTCGAGTTGATCGTCCACGCGAACCGGGGAATTGTTCGAAACGAGTCGGCATGAGGCCGGCGCCCTGCTCGCCCACTCCAGGCCCACTCCAGGCCCGCTTCCGGGCTTCGGGTATCGCTGGAGCGAGTATCGCTGAAGCGTCGCTGTGTGCGGCAACCGCCCTCGTCGGTATCGTGAACGATCAACGGTGCCGGAAAAGACAGGGTTCGGCGGCGGCCCGGTCTCTGAGGGACGTCACAGAGACATTTCGTTTCTGGTTTTGTTTCTGGTCTGACTTCGCTTCTGGTCGGGGGTTGTTTCTGGCCGCGTCTTGCGGCGTCGCCGGTCGATTTGCGTTGTGCACGGACGGCGAACACAGCGGGGGCAGCAGCGGGGGCAGCCGCTGACGGCGCGGGCGGAGCGCTACGCCGTATCGGCGGTGCGCTGGGCACGGGTCACCTCCACGTACCGGTCCACATCGGCGAACCAGAGACCCGCCTCCTCGACCGGCTCCCCGGTCGCCTCCGCCCAGGCCCATGCATACGCCTCCACCTGCGACGCATACCGCTCCGCCAGCGTGTCGAGCATCGCCCCGTCTTCGATCCGGTCCGTCTTGAAGTCCACGATCCCCCACCCCGACGACCGCCGGTACACAACGTCAATGGTTCCCGTGATGAGTTGAGGAGGGTCGGCCTCCTCGGCGGCCAGACCGGCCATGGGCACTTCGGGGTAGAGCGCGTCGGAGCTGGAGAGGTCCGTCCAGAGGGCGCTGCTGAGAAGACCGTGCACCATGGCACGTGCTCGGTCGACGGCGCCGCTTCCCGTCGATGCGTCGTGGTCGGCGAGGGTGGCGCGGACGTGCTCGTTGGAGGGAACCCCGGCGCGGGGACAGCGCTGAACGCATTCCTCAAACAGAACGTGCACCGCCGTTCCGAACTCGGCCCCGTACCCCGGCTCCACTCCGAGGTGCACGGACGGAGACGTCTCTTCCGTGACGGCGGTTTCGCGCACGCGGGGGCGACGTGCGGCGTCGATCCGGCGCTCGCGGTCTGCCTGCTGCTCCTGCAGGTCGGGCGCCGGCGCCGTCTGCGACGGCGGGGATTGCAGCGGCGCCGCGTCGACCGGAGGGACCCCGGCGGCATCGAGAAACGGAACCAGGTCGGCCCAGGGCCCGGAGGTCGGTTTTTCGGGGTAGGTTGACACCACCAGCAGGTTCTCCGCCCGCGTAGCCGCCACGTAGAGGAGGCGGTGCTCCTCGGCTGCTTCGTGTCGCTTCTCCACCTCCCGGAACGCCTCGTCGCCGTCCGCCCGGTTCGCCCCCGCCTCCCAGCCGAGCGGCGCGTGGGTGATCCGCTGCCGGTAGCCCTCGCCCTGCACGATCGGGGCCACGAGCGTGTCGTCGGACCGGCGCATGTGGAGCGTCGGGCCGCCGCTTCGGCCCCGGCTGTACGGGTCGGCAAGAAAGACCACCGGGGCCTCAAGCCCTTTGGCCTGGTGGACGTTCATGACGCGCACGGCGCTGCCCGCCCCGGTTTCCAGCGTCATGCCGTCGACCGGCTCCTCCCCGTCCAGGGCCCGCTGCAGTTCGTCGACGACCGTCGCCCATCCGTGGCCCTGGGCGGCAAGTTGTTCGACCCGGTTGAGGATGCGAAGCACGTAGCCGGCCCGGAGGGAGGCTTCGGCGGCGTCGGGCGGGTGCGCCGCGCCAGCCAACAGGCCGAGGTCCTCCGCGATGCGGGCGACGGCGACGGCCGGGCGCTCTTCCATCAGGGCTCGGCGGGCCGTTCGAAGACGCGCAAAGGCCGTTTGAATCCGCTCCCGGCGGTCGGCGTCCAGATCGTCCAGGACGGCGTCGGGGACGGGTTCGTGCGAGCGGTCGAACGTGCCGCCCGCCTGCCGGAACCGGTAGAGATCGGTGTCGCTGAGGCCGACGAGGCGTCCTTTCAGGTAGGCTGCGGTGGCGACGGAGTCGTCCGGCCGCAGCGCGCAGGTCAGCAGGTCGACGACGGTGCGAAGCTCCGCCGAGGCGCCGAGGTCTTCGCTTCCGGTGACCGTATAGGGAATTCCGGCTCGGGCCAGCACCTGGGTGTAGACGGAGAGGCGCGACTTTGCGCGCGTCAGGACGAGAAAGTCCTCGTAGGCGGCCCCACCGGGAAAGACGGCTTCCGGGTCGTCGGGGGGACCGAGAAGTCCGTCCTGCACCCGTCCGGCTACAGCCTCCTGGATGAACCCGGCAATGCGCTCGGCATCGGCCTCGGCGATGGCGTCGCCGCGGTTTCCGTCCACCTTGTCGATTTCGATGCGCCGCAGGCCGGTCGGGTCGCGGCCATCGGGTCGCTGCGGGTCGAAGGGGACGTAGTCGGCCTGGAGGTCGGCGAGATCGGCGCGGGCAAACAGCTCGCTGAACGCCCCGTTCCAGAAGCGGCACAGCTGGCCGGCCGAGCGGAAGTTCTTCGTGAGATTCACCACATCTCCGCCCGTCTCGTCGATCCGACGCCCCACCGTGTTGAACACCTCCGTGTCGGCACGCCGAAACCGGTAGATGGACTGCTTGTCGTCGCCCACGATGAAGAGGCTTCCGGGCCGGGGGCGGCAGGCGGTCCAGTCGGTTTCGGTGGGATCGTCGCTCGCCAGATAGAACAGGATCTCGGCCTGGAGGGGGTCCGTGTCTTGAAACTCGTCGACGAGCAGGCGCGGGTACCGCTCTTGAAGCGACCGCCGAACGTCCGGGTGGTCGCGCAGCAGGTCGCGCGTGAACTGGAGCAGGTCGTGGAAGGTCAGCTGTCCGTCCCGGCGCCGGCGCTCGCGAAAGGTGTGGACGGCCGGGCGGGCCAACGCCACCACGTCGCGGTGCACCACCGCCTGCCACGGGCGCAGGACGGGCCGGATCGCCTCGTCCACCAGATCGGGCAGCACCTCGTCGCGCAGCCGGCGGGCGTCGTCGTAGGCCTCCGTGCCCCGCTCGCCCCACCGGTTCAGCGTCACCCGTGCCGTTCCGGATGACACGACGTCGGCGAACCGCTCCAGAAACGACGCCTTCTGCGCCGGAGTATCCAGGTCTTGGTAGCGGAGCATCTTTTCCGCCTTATCGAATGCCTTCATGACCGGGTCGCGCCCGCCGTCGGGAGACTCGGGGCGGCGGGACTGCCACCGGCGCAGCACGCGGCTGGCTGCGCGAACGGCGCCGTCGAGGTCGGGCGGGTCGTCGGGGGCGTCGGCGTACGGGTCCAGTTCGGGGTGGCGGCAGAGGGTTTCGAACGTGCCGACCAGGTCGTCGGGCTCGATGCCCAGGCGGGTGATGCGCTGCAGGCGGTCGGGCGCCTCGCGGCGAACGGATCGGAGGTAGGCCTGCCAGGCCTGCTCGCGACGCCGGCGCTCCTCGCGCGGCTCGATCCCGGCGGTGAAGTCGGGCGGCAGGCCGACGGGCAGCGGCCGCTCCCGCAGCAACCGGGCGCAGAATGCGTGCATGGTGCCGATGAAGCCGTTCTGCACCTCCTGCAGGGCACGGCGCACGCGCCGCCGCTGCGCCGTTTCGATCGGCAGGGCCCGGTGCGCCTGCTGAAGCTCTCGGTAGAAGCGCGTGCTCATCTCGCCGGCAGCCTTGCGCGTAAACGTGATGGCTGTGATGGCCTCCACCGGCACGCCCTCGCGGACGAGGCCGACCATGCGGGCGACCAGCGAGGTGGTTTTCCCGGACCCGGCGGCCGCCCGAACGAAAAAGTTGGTCTGCACCTCGAACTCGGACAGGTCCGCCACCCCGGACGGATCCCAGGGGCCGATGCGGCGGCGAACGGCGGTATCGTCGGCGAAGGCAGGGTCGGACGCAGAGGGAGAACGGCCGGGCACGGGTCGGGCGGAGGTGATGAGCAAGAAGCAGAGCAGTCAAGGCGCAAGCCGCCGGGCGCGGTGGCCACCACACGCGGGCCCGCCGGCGAGTCGTTGTTCCGCACAGGCGTTGCCCCGCACAGGCGTTGCCCCGCAGAGGTGTCGGCACAGGGCGACCGGGGGCGGCCGGGGGTGCCGGCGCGTCGCGGAGGCGTTCAGCGGCGGGTTGGAGGCAGGGGTCGGTCGGGCGGCCAGTCCTTGTCGGCGAGGGTGCGGCTGCGTTCGCGCAGGTGCGGAAAGAGCCGCCCGAAGCCGCGATACAGCCACGCCGACGCCGAGGGGGCGTCGGGCGTCATCGGGAACGTGCCGGTTTCGGCCAGGTCCGACAGGTCGTTGAGGATCGACTCGACCTCGTCGCGCACGCGGTCGGGCTCGAACACAAACCGCTCCCCCATTTCGCGCGTGCTGGTGAAGAAGTAGCCGGACTGAGCGACGGGCTCGCGCATGGCCGTTTCCAGCACGTAGGCGTAAAGGGCCCACTGGAGCGTCGTTCCGTTCTGAAGCGGCTCGTCGACCGAGTAGGCGCGGGCGGAGCCGGTCTTATAGTCCCACACGACGAGCGAGCCGTCCGCGAGCCGGTCGATGCGGTCGATGCGTCCGCGCAGGCGGAGCGTCCGCCCGTCTCCGAGCGCCAGGTCGACATCGCCGAAGTCTCCGTCCTGACGTCGGTGGGCGCCAAAGCCGAACCCCTGCTCCTGGGCGATGGCACGGAAGGCGTCCGACCGCTCGGCCTCCGCCCGCAGAAACACGAGGGCATCCTGCCAGAGCCGGCGCAGGGCGGCCTCGCGCACCACCTGGCTCGGAGGAGCGATGCGCCGGGCGTACCGCTCCACCTCTTGTTTCAAGAGGGTGCGCAGGCGCTCTTGATCGAGCGGCGACGGCGGGTTGCCGTCCAGATCCTCGATGAAGGCCGCGAAGGTCCGGTGCAGGATATCCCCGTGACGGAGCCGGTTCATCCACGGTTCGTCGTCGAGAGCCGGCTCGTCGAGCGGCTCTACGCCCAGCACGTAGCGGAGGAAGTAGATGTAGGGGGTTTCGGCCAGGGTTTCGAGGCGACCGGCCGACATCTTGCGGGCAAACTGGCCGGATCGCGGCGTGGACAGAATGGACAGGTCGTCTCCGGAACGCAGGGCGAGCAGTCCGTCGTGCTCGGTGTAGCGCGGCGACCGGCGGGCGGCC
>CAKZLV010000333.1 GCA_937127285.1 uncultured Bacteroidota bacterium | reverse complement strand
TTTCGTCCATTTTGGGGCTATCAAAATGGACATCGGGCCGGGTATCCATCTCAAAGTATTGGGAGAGGACCTGCCGATTGGAGGAAGCGGGGACAGACGTACCGTTCAGGGACAGTAAGGGCTTCACCGAAACAAATTCACATAGTTGGGCCGGTCAAATCGGTCAAAAAGGGGACACCAGAGGGATACCCACTGGCAGAATCACCACACCGAGCAAGTATCTCGTTAAACTTTGTATTTGGCCGACATACACGGCCCAAGGCCCCATTTTTGACAACGTCCAACGCCCAACGCGAACCGCTTGCCGCATGACCGTCCCGCAGCTCGAAATTCAGATCGTCGCCGCCGTCGTGTCGGTGGCCTGCGCGCTGCCCGGCGTGTTTCTGATCCTGCGCCGGATGGCGATGATGAGCGATGCCATCAGCCACGCGATCCTTCCGGGGATCGTCGTCGGCTTTTTCATCACCGAAAGCCTCGGCTCCCCCTTCCTGATCGTGGCGGCGGCGCTCACGGGCCTGCTGACGGTCAGCCTCGTCGAGGTGATCGAGCGGACCCACCTCGTGAAGGAAGACGCGGCGATCGGCATTGTTTTCCCGATCTTGTTCAGCATCGGCATCATCTTGATTGCGCGCTACGCGGGAGACGTGCACCTGGACACCGACGCGGTGCTTCTCGGCGAACTCGCCTTCGCTCCGTTCGACCGGCTGACGGCGTTCGGGTGGGACCTGGGTCCGCGCTCGCTGTGGACGATGGGCACCGTGCTCGTTCTCAACGCGGTCTTCCTGGCCCTCTTCTACAAAGAACTGAAGCTGGCCACCTTCGACGCCGGCCTGGCGGCCACGCTCGGATTTCTGCCCGGCGTGCTGCACTATGCGCTCATGGGACTCGTCTCGCTCACGGCCGTGACGGCCTTCGACGCGGTCGGATCCATCCTCGTGGTCGCCCTCATGATCGGCCCGCCGGCTACCGCCTACCTGCTTACAGACCGTCTCGCCGTGATGCTCGCCCTGAGTGCGGGAATCGGCGCTGCCTGCGCCGTCGGCGGGTACTGGCTGGCGCATGCCTTCGATGTGTCGATCGCCGGGTCGATGGCGACGGCAACGGGGCTCGTGTTCGGCGGCGCCGTCCTCTTTGCGCCCGACCGGGGCGTTGTGGCGCAGCTCCGGCGCTCGCGAGACCAGAAACGACGGTTCGCAGAAGAGCTTCTCGCCATCCATCTCTTGCAGCATGAGGGCACGGCGAGCGCCGACCGGGAATCGCGCGTCCAGCACCTGCAGGAGCACTTCAACTGGGACGCGGACTTCGCCGACGCGACCGTCCGCCGCGCCGCCCGCCACGGAACCGTCCGCCGCCGGAACGGACACCTCGTCCTGACCGAGAGCGGCCGCTCACTGGCGCAGCAGGCCCTTGAACGCACCTGACGCGGCGTCCATTCAGGGGCCGTACCGGGCTGGAACGGACCGCATCGCTCACGTACCGCATCGGACGCACACCCCGGGCCTCTCCGCGAAATCTCCACAACCGGGCCGTTACCCCGGTTGGAAGGGCGGCGGCTGTACGGTGCTGAGGCGGTACGACCCTCCCCCTCCGTCTTCCCTGCTTCGGTGACGGGACCGTGAATTTTCGAATGCGATCCGCCCTCCGCCGGGATCGTCGCGGATCCGTCTCGCCCGCCGCGAATCCCGCCGGGCGCGTTCGTGTTCAGGTGCCGAACCGACCGATGCTCGCGGTCCCGCCGTCCCCTCCATCGACCCCTTTCCTGCCATGGGCGCCTCGTCCGATTCCGCCCCCGTTGATCGGCCGGCCGCGCGCTCCCGCCCGCCGAAGCGCGTCGCGCTTTTTGCCGGCGCCTACAACCACATCGCCGACGGCGTCTCCCTGACGCTGAACCGGCTCGTGGACTATCTGGTGCGCCGGGGCGTGGAGGTGCGCGTCTTCGCGCCGACGAACGACGACCCGGCGATCCCCGACCCGGCCGGCACGATGGTCGAGGTTCCCTCGGTTCCCGCACCGGGGCGGTCCGACTACCGGATCTCGCTCGGATTGACCCCGTCGGTCAAACGCGCGCTCGAGCGCTTCGACCCGACGATCTACCACATCGCGACGCCGGACGTCCTGGGGCGCCACGCCCTCCACACTGCAGAGAAAACCGGCGTTCCCGTCGTTGCCTCCTACCATACCCACTTCAGTTCGTACCTGAAGTACTACTACCTCGACCTGCTGGAGGACGCCGTCTGGGCCTACCTGCGCTCCTTCTACGAGAAATGCGAGCAGATCTACGTTCCCTCCACCGCGATGGCCGACATTCTGCGCTCCCACGGCATCACCGAGGGGTTGCGGCTCTGGCAACGCGGCGTCGAAACCGACACGTTCGCGCCCGACCATCGCTCCCTCGACTGGCGGCGCTCGCTCGGCATCGAAGACGACGAAGTCGCCGTCACATTCGTGAGCCGCCTCGTCTGGGAGAAAGGCCTCGACGTATACGCCGACGTCATCGAGCGCCTCCGGGAGCGGGGCATCCCCCACCGGAGCGTCGTGGTGGGCGACGGCCCGGCCCGCGAAGAGCTCGAAGAGCGCCTGCCGGAGACGATCTTTACCGGATACCTGGACGGAACCGACCTGTCCCGCGCCTACGCGTCGTCGGACGTCTTTCTCTTTCCCAGCGACACGGAGACCTTCGGCAACGTAACGCTCGAAGCGATGGCGTCGGGGCTCCCTACCGTCTGCGCCAACGCCGTCGGCAGCCGCGACCTCGTGAACGACGGGACGACCGGCGTTCTCTGCCCGCCGGGCGATGTCTCGGCCTTTACCGACGCGGTCGAGCAGCTCGCCACGAACGATGGCCGGCGGCGCAAAATGGGGGAAGCAGCGCGGAAGCGCGCGATGGAGTTCGACTGGGACGCCATCCTCGCCCGCATGAACCGCTACTACGACGACGTGCTGGGGATCGGCACGCCTTCCACCGACGCCGCGCCGTCCTCAGCCCTCTGAGCCATCCCGAGCGGATTCTCGACGCCTTTCTCACTCGTTCCGATCTCTCCACCCGTGCAGGTTCTGTTCGTCTCTCACTCGCTCCCCCCCAAGGGGCGTCCGATGGAGAACGTCGGGGGAATGCAGCGCGTCGCCCTTCAGCTTCACGACGCCCTGACCGACATCGATCGGGAGGCCGAGAGCGGTCTGGACTATGAGGCCGAGTTGCTTCGCACCTCGTGGGATCGCGTCCACATTAGGACGCCTCTCTTCCTGTTGAAAGCGGCGGCCCGAATCCTTCGGGCGGCGTGGCGCGGAGAGGTGGACGTCGTGCTGTTTTCGTCGATGGTGACCGCCTCGCTCGCCGTTCCCCTCCAGGGCTTTCTACGGAACCGGGGTGTCCACACCGCCGCAATCGTCCACGGCCTGGACGTGACGTTGCCCGTTGCCCCGTACCAGTGGTTCGTCCCGAAAGTCTTTCGGGCGCTCGACGCGGTCTTGCCCGTCAGCCGCGCCACCGGGGCGGCCTGCACCGACCGCGGACTCGATCCGTCGAAGTGCCGGGTCGTTCCCAACGGGATCGATCCAGGGCGCTTTCCCACCCCGACCCGACCGGTATCGGGCGCAGCCGGGAATGGTGCCTCGGGGGATGGAGCGGTGGCGGATGGGGAGATCGTCCCCGAGCCGGCGTCGCCGCACGCGCCGGCCACCGGCGTCGACAGCGCCTCGTCGCTGCCCGACGACGCCCTCCTTCTGTGCAGCGTCGGCCGGCAGGTGGAGCGCAAGGGCTTCGCCTGGTTCGTCGATCGCGTCATGCCCCGATTGCCGGAGGACGTCCACTACTGGATGGCAGGCGACGGGCCCCGCTCCGACGCCATTCAGGACGCCATCGATCGCCACGGGCTCGCGGGGCGCGTCCGCCGCCTCGGGCGGATTTCTAACGACGACCTCGCCCGTCTCTACCGCGGGGCCGACCTGTTCGTCATGCCGAACATCCCCGTCGCGGGCGACATGGAGGGGTTCGGCATCGTGCTTCTGGAGGCCGGCACCTGCGGAACGCCCGCCATCGCCGCGCGCCTGGAAGGGATCCAGGACGTCATCTCGGAGGACGTCAACGGCCACCTCGTCGAGCCCGAATCGCCGGCTGCCTTCGAAGACGCCATCC
>CAKZLV010000332.1 GCA_937127285.1 uncultured Bacteroidota bacterium | reverse complement strand
CCTGGAGAGGGCTTGTCCCGGACCCCGATCCGGGAACAGACAGGGTGGGTAGATGAGCAGCGGTTGCGACGGCCACCCCGTGCGGTGCCCCTCCGCGTCGCATCCCCGTCCGAGACGCCGCACCGCGAAAGGCCCGAAAGACAAGATCGGCCGAGGAAGGAGGAGGGCCAACAGGGACGCGGTGCCGTTCATTTTCTATTCGACGTGAGAAGCAGGCGGCGAAGGAGCAGGCGGCGAAGAAGCGGGCCGCACGAGGCGACGGGCTGCGCGGCGGGGTGACGGCTGACGTGCGCCATCCGGTTTGCCACCCGGTTTGCGGCGCCGTCGGCCCCGCCCTCACCGGCCTCACCGGGCGTCCGGGGACGGGGGACGGCCGGTCGCAAAAGAAGACCGAGGAGCCGAGGGTCGAAGCGCGACAGACCGAAGAGATATGTTCGGTTTTTCCACATCGGCGGCGCTGGTGGGCCGTTCCGTGATTGTCCGGCGATGTGCCGATAACCCTGCGGCCGCACCGCCGGCCGGAACGCACAGGACCAACGACCCCGGACCGAAAAAGCACGTCCGGCGAACCCGAACCGACGAACTGGGGCCCGAACAGCGAAGCACAGTCCACCATGGATGTGATCGAGAAACACGACCTGACCGAGGAGGACGTGACGCGTCTGATTGGGATGGCGTGGGAAGACGACGTTCCCTTTGAAGCCATCGAGGCGCAGTACGGCGTGCCTGAGGAAGACGTCATCGCCCTCATGCGCAGCCGCCTGAAGCGGTCGAGCTGGGAGTTGTGGCGAGAACGCGTCAGCGGTCGCCCGACCAAGCACGCGGCGAAGCGCGGGCTCACCGACTCGACGAGCCGGCGCCCGCCGAACGGCCGTCCGGTGACGGTGCCGGACGCCCTGTCGGAGCCGGTAGGTCGGCCACCGGGCTCCGCAGAGAGCGAAGCCGACGAAGCCGGACCCGACGGCGCCGGCCTTGCGGCTGGAGACGCCTGAGAGGGCGCAGGGCGGGCCCCGCCGCTCTTCGGTCGGCACCACACCCGCTCCTCGCTTCTCGTCTTCAGCAGCGTCGGTTCAGCGGTACCGGTTCCCCGGTACCGGGCGGTCTACGCCGCCGCATCGTCATCGACCGTGCCGTTTTGCATATGCACATCGAGCTGCGGGTACGGAATGCCGATCCCCGCCTCGTCGAGGTGGTACTTGACCTGCCGCGTCAGCTCTTGCTTCAGCCGAAAGTAGTCCTCCGGCGACGCCCAGATACGCACCTCCCAGTTGACGGACGATCCCCCCAACTCGCTGAGGGCAGCCTGCACGCCGCGCTCCTCGATCCGGTCCTCGACGCTCTCCGCCGCTTCGAGCAAGACGTCGCGGGTGGCGTCCACGTCGGCCGGATAGTCGGTGCCGACCTGGCAGTCCACCCGCACCTCGTCGTATGCGAAGACATTGCGGATGGTCGAGCCGAAGACGTCGCCGTTCGGGACGACGATGAGCTGGTTGGAGCGGGTGTCGATCTTGGTGAAGAAGAGCTGCAGATCCCGAACATAGCCCGTTTCCCCGCCGATCTCGACATAGTCGCCCACGTTGAAGGGCCGAAAGACCAGCAGCAGAACGCCGGCGGCGAAGTTGGACAGCGTGCCCTGCAGCGCGAGGCCCACGGCAAACCCGGCCGCCGCCAGGACCGCCACGAAACTGGCCGTCTCGACGCCAACTGTGTTCAGAGCGGCAAGGAGAGCCAGGACCACGATTGCGTAGTACGCAAAATTCCCTGCAAACTTGGTCAGCGTTCGATCCATCTCGGGACGGTCCAGGCCGCCCCGGATCAACGAGCGGATCCGAGAGGCAATCCAGCGACCGACTACGAGGATGCCGATGAACGCCAGAATGCGCAGCAGATATCCCCCGAGCATTGTAAGCGTCTCGGCGGTCAAGAAGTCTGGGGCAAGCAGTTGCTCCATGAAGGAACCCGGTTGAAGAGGAAGCAGACGCACCTCTTCAACGACCGGAAGCGGATGCTGAGATGCAAGCACCCTGAGATGGCGGGCGTCGCGGGTCCTCCGGATCTTTCCCGACCGTCCCCAATTCCAGCACCGTCTATTCCTCGTTTGGAGATCCGGGCGCCGATCCGTGCGGCCCATCGTTATGCAGGAGGTTCCGTTTTCTCTCAACCCCGTCCTGACAGCCCTTCTCTCTCTCTTCTTTGCCGGGTTGATGGGCGTCTGGCTCTACGTCTTCTACCGGAACACCTCCGACGTTGACGCGCCGTCGCCGGCGTCCGCACGCGACCCCGAGGATCTCCTGCCGTCGGGCGTGCGTGACCGCCTCACGGAAACGCCGGTCCAACGGATGTTCGGAGCCTCGTCGGAGGATGTGTCCTTCGACCCGGGCGAATTTGAGAGCGACAGCCCCTTCAGCAGCGTCTCGACGCAGGATCCCGACGAGGCTCGTCGGGCCGGCGAAGTCTGGCCGCCATCGCTCGAGCAGATCGAATGGGAGCGAAAGACAGCCGATTACGACTGGGGCGCACCGGGCGATCGGGAGGTGGTAGAGGACGAAGACCGCGCGGAGAACCCGGATCGACCCGATGATGAGGCGACCTCTCCACCGGCGCCTCCATCCACCTCTTCCTGACGAGCGTCCGGGCCCCTGCCCGGCACGCCGGCCGGTCCTCCGCACGACCTGCGGCGCCGGCCGGTCTTGCCGTCCTCTGTCGGGGTTGCGCCCGCCGTCCGATCATGCATGCGTTGGAGACGACACCCGCGGTGGTGATCCGCCGGGAGTGCGGGTGCCCCCTCCCCACCTGGATGGGAGCGACCCCATCGTGCACCGGCGGACCGCGCAGTCGAGGGACCGTCCGTATCGACTCTCCCGCCTTGTCTCATCGGCGGAAGAGTCGCAGGACCGCCCACCCGGCGATTGCTCCCGCGAGGGCGAGGCGGCCTACATCGTAGATGGGCCGGTAGGTTGCGCTTTCAGACGTGATGTGGATGTATCCCCGGGGAATCATCCGCACCCCGGCACCGGCCCCACCGCCGGCTCCCTCCCCGTGCGGGTGGTCGTCCTCCGTGCCAACGCCCGACCCGTATCCGAAGCCGGCCCGCACCTCGGCGACGGGAACGACGGTCGTGTCTCCCGCGGTGATGGCTGTCCCGTAAACCCGGTCGATCGTCACGGTGTCGAGCAACCGGTTGACCGGCCGGGTGATGGCCGTGACGAGACGGCTGGCTGTTTCCTGGTGTTCGTCGGTGGCGGTGGATGAACGAACGTCGCGATGGGATGTCGTTGGATCTGCTGTCGTCGGAGTCATGGTTTCTCCCCGCAAGGGGTTCTGTCAGGATAAAAGGATTGGATGCGGGCCGCCGCCCGGAATCCGAAAGATCGGTCCGAGGTCGGCCCGATGCAGGGAGGTCTACCTGCACCCGCCTGTCCGACATCGCCCACTCGTGCTGACAGCGTCTGCCGAACTCCACTGCCTCGCCCGGCCTCGCCCAGCCTCACCTGGCCCCACCCAGTCTTACCTGCGACCGGGCATCCCGCACCGCCCGAGCGCGCTCCGGGCCCCCTTTCGCAGCGGCTTGAATCATACTTCCTTCTTTTTATTTTTACATGGTGATAATCTTCATGCGTCCACTTCGACGGACGAGAAGCATCGTCTTTTGCAGCAGAGGCACCCGTCCCATAGCGGTGCGATCAACATGGACGATCAACAACGCAGATGGGTCGACCGCATCCGTGCCGGAGATGAGGAGGCCTTTCGGGCCGTCTTCGACACCTACTACGAAGATCTTTGTCGATTCGCGTCGCAGTTCGTCTCCGTTCCCTCCCATGCCCGCGACATCGTCCAGCAGGTGTTCTTGAAGATCTGGGAGTCACGGTCGGAGTGGACGGTGCACACCTCGCTGAAGGCCTACCTGTACCAGTCCGTGCGCAATCGCGCCCTCAACAGCGTCCGGCGCGACCGGGCGTCTGCCGCCATGGAGGACCGCCTGAGGGAGGCCTCGTCCTCCGCGCAGGAACGCACCGCCGAGGACAGGTACCGCACCGCCCGCCTGCGCGAGCAGATCGACGCGGCGATTGCGCGGCTCCCCAGCCGACAGAAGACGGCTTTCCTGCTCCAGCGCCGGCACGGACTTAGCTACCGCGAGATCGCCGCCGTCATGGAGATCACCCCGAAGACGGTCGAAAACCACATCGGCCGGGCGCTTCAGTTTCTCCGCGAGGAGTTGGCCGACTGCCGGGCGGAGAATCTTGAGGCGTAGACAGTGGGGCTTGGGGGCTGTGGACGCTTTGGAGGCGGGGACGCTTTGGAGGCGGGGGGCGCTTTGGAGGCCGGGGGCGCTCACGGGGCGGTGTCTTTCCTCTTCTCCGTGGTTCGATCACCTCCCGTACGGGTGCCTCTCTGTGCAGGCCTCTCATCTCTGTGCCGGCCTCTCATCTGTCACCTCCATCGGGAGGTCCCCGGTTTGACCGGCATTCCGTTTCCGACCGGCGAGAGAAGAAGAGGAGAGCAGGGAATCGGAAAGCAGGGAGGCGGTCCCACTCTCCTTTTCTTCCACGTCGAGACGAGCGTCGATCCGGCGATGCGTTCGGTGCACGATGGAGATTGACTCGTGACGCTGAACGGAATGCAGACACGGGTCAAGGTAGACGGTCCGCGCTGATTCGACGGGAGCCGGAACGTGCCATCCCGGACGGGACGCCGTCCGAACCGTGTCACTGTCTAATTACATTTTCGTAACATTGTGGGCGCCCGATCGCTGGGGGTTTCGCGGAGTCCGCGTGTCCCATGGGTGAGTCGACACGGAGAAGATTTCGAAAATGGATTCTACGAACACGTGGGTTCTCCTCGGGAAATACCTGTCCGGCGAGTGCACCGACCGGGAACGCGAAGCCGTCGAGGCGTGGATCGAAGAGGATCCCGCGCGGCGCCGGCTGCTCGCCGACCTGCGTCGGATCTGGGCCGAGGCGAATGCCTCGAGCGAGGACGCCCATGCAGACCTCGATCTCGAATCGGAGTGGAACCGGCTGAAGGCCCGCATGGATGCGGGCGACGCGGCGGAGTCGGACCGTGCCGGTCGTTCGTTCTCGACCGACCGTCCTCCGCGGCCCCGTTCCCGCCGAACGGCTGCGTCCGACGGATCCGACCGAGCCAACGCGGCCGGTTCCGCCGTTCGGATCGGCTCGACGGTTGCCGCGGCGATCGCCGTGATTCTCGGGATCCTTTGGATGGTGGGCGGTCCGGACGCGCTTCTGGACGCAGCGCCCGACCCCGACCCGTATCGCGAGGTCGTGACCGAGCGGGGCGAGCGCGCCCGCGTCCAGTTTGCCGACGGGACCACCGCGATGCTCAACGTAGACAGCCGGTTGCAGCTGCCCCGTCGGTTCGACGCCAGCCGGCGCGTCGTTCACCTGACGGGTGAAGCTTTCTTCGAGGTCGAGACCGACTCGACGCGTCCGTTCGTTCTGAAGACGGATGACGCCACCGTCCGCGTGACGGGCACGTCCTTCAACGTGCGCGGCTATCCGGATGATGAGGACGTCGAAGTGGCCGTGGCGGAAGGAGGCGTCGTCTTCCGCTCCCACCCGGCCACCGGTGCGGATCACACGTCTGCACTCGCGCTCACGACCGGAGACGTCGCCCGCCTGCGGCGCGCCAGCGCCCGGGTCACCAAGCGGGAAAGCGCCGATCTCGACGCCTTTACGGCGTGGACCCGCGGGCGGCTTCTCTTCGATAACACCCCGCTCAGACAGGTGGCGGGCCGCCTGGAGCGGTGGTACAACCTGGATGTTGAAATCCGCGACGCCGAAATCGCATCGCTGCGCCTGACGGCCGACCTCAAGAGTCAGTCCGTCCGCAACGTCCTCGACGTGATTTCGACCACGCTCAACATCGCGTATCGCATCGACGACGGCACCGTGTATCTGACGGCGACCGCACCGGTTCAAAGCCGCACCTGAAAGGGCACCGCCCCGACCGGTCACGAGTCCGCCCCGTTGCATTCCTGTTGCATTCCTGTTGCATTCTGGGACCCTCCGCTCTGCGCGGGCGGTGCCGGATTCTCCCCTTGCCTGTAGCACCCTCTGGAAGCACCGGGCCGCGTGCTCACGCACCGGCTCGCAGGATCGACCACGATCGGGTTCAGAACAAGCACCCAGACGATGAAGAACTACGTACACACACGGACCGCGGGGGCTTTTCTCCTCACGGCTCTATCGACGCTCCTTCTTCTCACGGTCAGCGGCTGGCCCGCTCTCGCCCAGTCGCAGCCTCTCGCGCAAGTGCGCGGCGAGGCGGACCGGGCGGCAACGTTTCAGTCGCTCAGCGACGCGGAACGGGCGATCCCTGCCCTCCGGTCGACGATCACGCTTCGCCTCGACGGCGTGCCGCTGGCCCAGGCGCTGCGCGCGGTCGCCGACCGGGCCGACTTCGGCCTCTCCTACAGTCCGGACCGCATCCCGGAGGATCGGATGGTGCAGCTGAACGCCGAGCAAATGGCCGTTTCGGAAGCGCTTCGATCCCTTCTCGCGGGGACGAATCTGCGGGTGCTCGTGACGCCGCAGCAGGAACTCATCGTCGTTCGGGCCGACGCCGTGCCGCGGGCCGAAGAGCCGTCGAACGAGCGATCGACTCTTGCCAATTCCACATCGGCCTCCCGAGCACGCGCCCTTCCGCTCGATCCCGTTCAGCAGCAGATCACCGGTCGGGTGACGGATGCGCAGACGCAGGAGCCCATTCCGGGCGTCAACGTCGTCGTCCCGAACACGACGACCGGTACCGCCACAAATCCCGACGGCGAGTATTCGCTGGAGGTGCCCTCCGACGCGGACTCGCTCGTCTTTTCGGCGGTCTCCTACGAAAGCCGCACGGTGGCGATCGACGGGCGGACGACGATCAACGTGTCGCTCGTCCCGGACATCGCGGCGCTCGAAGAGGTCGTGGTCGTGGGATACGGCACGCAGGAGCAGGCCGAAGTAACCGGCTCGGTGGCCTCCGTGTCGGCGGCCGATATCGACAACCTGTCCGTGGCCAGCTTCCAGGATGCCCTGCAGGGGCAGCTGGCGGGCATTGAAATCCGCCAGACCTCGGGGGCTCCGGGAGCCTCTCCGGAGGTTCGCATCCGCGGAACCAGTTCGATCACCGCGGGGACCGGCCCCCTGTACGTCATCGACGGCCTGCCGATCTCATCGAACGCCAACATTCAGGGCGGCATCGCCCGTCGCCGCGGCACCTTCCAGCCCCCGTCGCAGAACCCGCTCGCGACGCTGAACCCACGGGACATCGAGTCGATCGACGTCCTAAAGGATGCGTCCGCCGCCGCCATTTACGGCTCGCGCGGGTCGAACGGCGTTGTGCTCGTGACGACGAAGAAAGGGACGAACAGCGACGACCTGCGCGTCCGCTACAGCGGATCGATCGGCATCCAGGAGGTCATCAACGTTCCGGACATGATGAACGCCGACGAGCTCGTCGAGCTGACGATCGAGTCGCGCAATACCGCCTACGAGGAAGAGTTCGGCTCCCCGCCGCCCAACCTGCGAACGAACGAAGGGCGTCCGCCGACCGATGAGGGCCTGGCGGCCTTTACCCGTATTCCCGATCGCTACGTCGCGTACGATCAGGGAGAGATCTCGACGAACACCGACTGGCTCGACCTGATCGTGGGCGACCGGGCCGGGACGTGGAGCTCCAACGTTGCCGTGTCCGGCGGAGGGCAGGACTTCAGCTACTACCTCTCCGGGGGCGTGCAGCAGCAGGACGGGATCGTTGAAGGCTCGGGCTTCGACCGCTACTCCCTCCACTCCAGCATCGAGTCGACGCCCGTCGATCGCCTAACGATCGGCGCGGATCTGAACCTGTCGCTCTCCCTTCAGGACCGCGAGCCGGCCAACGCTCCGTACTTTGCCCGTCCGCCGGGCATCATTTACTCCGCCCTCGTGCACTCGCCCGTGGTTCCGCCCCGCGATCCGGACGGCAGCCTGAACCAGAGCGGCCCCGACGCCCAGTCGTTCCTCGGCGAAGGGACGACCTCGGCCAGCAACCCGCTCGCCATTCAGCGGGCGGTCCAGGAGGACCTCGATCACCACCGGACGTTCGGGACGACCTACGCCGAGATCGACCTCGGGTACGACCTGACGTTCAAGTCGCTCTTCGGCGCCGATCTCTCCGACTACACCCGGAGTTTCTACCGCGGGCGGGAGCTCCTCTACCGGACGAACAGCGATCCGGAGCCGTACGCGCAGTCGAACTCGTCGCGCAGCTTCAACTGGGTGATCGAGAACACGCTGCGGTACAGCCGAACCTTCGACGAGGTGCACAGCGTCGACGTCCTCGCCGGCGTCACCGCCCAGGAAGAGCGGAACGACTTCTCGCAGACCTTCGCGCAAAACTTCCCCATCGACGCCGTGCCGACGATCAGCGGCGGGCAGGTGACCGACGGCACGAGCATCGCCGAAGAGTGGTCGCTGCTCTCCGGGCTGACACGCGTCAACTATAACTACGACGGCACATACCTGATCACCGCCGCCCTGCGGGCCGACAAGGCTTCTCGTTTCGGCCCAGACAACCGGACGGG
>CAKZLV010000331.1 GCA_937127285.1 uncultured Bacteroidota bacterium | reverse complement strand
CCGTTTCTCCGCCTCCCCGATTCCCCGTCTCCCTCCCCCCCCTACCGCTCCGCCTTCAGCGCGACGAGCGTGTGGGCGGGAAGCGAGAGGCTCGTTCCTGGATCGAACGGACCGGCGACGTCCAGCATCTCGGCGAGTTCGGGGACGAGGCTCCAGGCTTCGCAGGTTCGGTTCTCGAGGTCGTTCGTCTGCCGCGGAAGCGTCACCTCCTCCGCCTGGTGGCCCTGGTTCATGAGGACGAGAAACGAGTCGTCTCGTACGAGCCGTCCCTGTTCGTCCCGTTCATCGAGGGTGCCGCGCAGCAGAAACCCGAAGGCGGCCAGATCGCGGTCATCCCAGTCCTCGCGCTCCATTTCGCGGCCGCTCGGGTGCCACCACAGGATGTCTCCCGTGCCGTTTTCGGCATCGGCGGGCGAGAGGAAGTGGCGGCGGCGAAAGCTCGGGTGCTCGCGCCGGAAGGCGGTGAGCCCCTGCACGAAGCGCAGAAATTTCTGCTCCCGCTCGTTGAGGTCCCAGTCGTACCAGGCGATCTCGTTGTCCTGGCAGTAGGGGTTGTTGTTGCCCCGGCGCGTATTCGAAAGCTCGTCGCCTCCAAGAAGCATCGGGACGCCCTGAGACAGAAGCAGCGACGCCATCAGGCTGCGTTTGCGGCGCTCGCGGCACGCGATGATGTCGGGGTCGTTGGTGGGTCCTTCCGTGCCGCAGTTGGTAGACAGGTTGTGGTCGTGCCCGTCTCGGTTTCCTTCCTGGTTTTCCTGGTTGTGCTTTCGCTCGTAGGAGACGAAGTCCTGCAGCGTAAAGCCGTCGTGGGCGGTGATGAAGTTGATGGAGGCAAACGGGCGGCGGCCGGAGCGTTCGTAGAGATCGCTCGACCCGGCGATGCGAGTCGCCACTTCGCCCGTGAGGCCGTCGTCGCCTCGCCAAAATCCGCGGAGGGCGTCGCGGTAGCGGCCGTTCCACTCCGCCCACTGCCACGGGAAGCCGCCCACCTGATATCCTCCCGGGCCGACGTCCCAGGGTTCGGCGATCAGCTTCACCTGCGAAAGGACCGGGTCCTGCTGAATGATTTTGAAGAACGGGGCCAGCATGTCGATGTCGTACAGCTCGCGCGCCAGGGTTGAGGCGAGGTCGAAGCGGAAGCCGTCAACGTGCATCTCCTTCACCCAGTACCGCAGGCTGTCCATGATCATCTGCAGGACGTAGGAGTTGCCGGGATCGAGGGTGTTGCCGGTCCCGGTGTAGTCCATGTAGTAGCGGGCGTCCTCCGGATTGAGCTTGTAGTAGGAGTAGTTGTCGATGCCGCGCCAGGAGAGGGTCGGCCCGAGCTGGTTGCCCTCGCAGGTGTGGTTGTAGACGACGTCGATGATAACCTCCAGCCCAGCGTCGTGCAGGGAGCGGACCATCATCTTAAAGTCGCGCACGGCCGTGACCGGGCCGTTGGTCGAGTACTCCGGCTCCGGTGCGAAGTAAGCGAGCGTGTTGTAGCCCCAGTAGTTGCGGAGGCCTTTTTGAAGCAGATGCCGGTCCTGCAGTTTGGCGTGCACGGGCAACAGCTGCACCGTCGTGACCCCCAGGTCTTTGAGGTGATCGATGATGGGGTCCGACGCCAGGCCGAGATACGTTCCCCGCAGGGGCTCGGGGACGTCCGGGTGCTGCTTGGTCAGCCCCTTCACGTGCGTCTCGTAGATGATCGTGTCCTCCCAGGGGATCTCCGGTGCCCGGTCGTTTCCCCACGAAAAGGTTTCCTCGACCACCGCCGCCAGCGGTGCGTAGGGGGCCGAATCCTTCGTCGAAAACGAAAGATCTTCGCGGTCGTCCCCCACCTCGTATCCGAACAGCGCGTCGTCCCATCGCAACGGTCGCCCGATGGCCTTCGCGTACGGGTCCAGCAGGACCTTATTGGGATTGAACCGATGGCCTTCCGCCGGGTCGTACGGCCCGTAGACGCGGTAGCCGTACAGCTGTCCCGGACGCAGGTTGACGACGTATCCGTGCCAGATCGGACCGGTCTTTTCCGGCATCTCGAAGTGAGCCGACGGCTCGGCGGCCTCGCGGTGGTCGAAGAGGAGCAGTTCCACCTTCTCGGCGTGCTCGCTGTGCAGCGCGAAGTTGACCCCGATCCCGTCCCAGGTGGCACCGCGAGGATACGGCTTTCCGGGGCGAATGCGCAGGCCGTCGGTCCGCGAGTCCGTGTCAACGTCGGCGTCGTACAGAAGGGCTTCCGAATCCATGAGAAAGAGGGCAGTGCGAAGAGGACAGGCGCGCTTCGTCAGATCGAACGGAGCGACGAGACGGCTCGGGACGCGATCGCTCCCGAAGGATGATCCGAATGATGGAGCGGGGCGAGGTCGCACGTTCAGGGACGCACGCAAGGGGCGTACGTGTGGTGGCGTGCGTATGGTGGCTTGCGTGCGATGGCGTGGGTTGCGCGGGCATCGTGCCTCGCCGCAGGGCCCTGCCGTCTCCATCGCCGTGCATGAACGACGGGATGAAAACAGACAACCTAAACACGCGTCGTTCGGCTCCGGTTCACCGGGCGCTGCCGCTCGAATAACCTTTCACATTTCCCCGGTTTCCGTACGGATCGGGCCGGCCCGGGAACCGTCGTCATCCCGGCCGCCGTCACGACGGTCGTCCGGGACGGACCGCGCCTTCCTTCACGCAAACCTCCCGTCTGCCCCGGTTCTTGGAACACGGCCTCCGGTATCGGAAGTTGATGTATCGATTCCCTGTTACCTACACCGTTGTCCACACCCGACCGGATTTCTTCTTTATGTCCGATACTCCTTCCTTCCGTCCGCTTCTCACCACCGACGACTGGGCGGAGGCCCGAGACCGTTCATCGGAGGGTCCCGTGTTGATCTTCAAGCACAGCAATGCCTGTCCCAGCAGCGCCCGGGCCAACCGCGAGATGCGGTCGCTCGTGGAGGACGGAGATCTGCCCGTCTACCGCGTGGTCGTGCAGAAAAGCCGCGCCGTGTCCGACGCAATTGCAGACGAGACGGGCATCCGGCACGAAACCCCGCAGGTGCTGCTGCTGGAGGGCGGTTCCGCGGTCTTCGACGCCTCGCACTACCGCGTCAAGGCCCAGCGCATCCGCGAGCAGTTGTCGTCGGTGTAGGGCGCAGAATGCAGGAAGGGCTGGAGATTCCAGCCCCTGGTGGCCTTTCGTTGAACCGCTCCCCCCCATGCTCCCTTCTCGATTGCTCGTCCCGGTTCTTCTTGCCGCTCTGACGCTGACGCTCACCGGCTGCGGGGAGGAAGACGCGGATCCGTCCGAGGCGCCGCGCACCAACATCGAGGCGCGCGGCGAGTCCGGCGCGGCCGATCGCGAGGCCGTCCGCCTCGACGACCCGGAGCCGGCCCCCGACGTGACGGTACGCACAATGGAAGGGGACACCATTTCTCTGGCGCGATCGACCGGAGACGTGCTGCTCGTCAACTTTTGGGCGACCTGGTGCCCGCCGTGCCGCAAAGAGATCCCGGACCTGGTGTCGCTGCAGACCGATCTGGGTCCGGAGGGCCTTACCGTTATCGGCGTGGCGACGGACGACGAGGGGAGGGAGGTGGTGCGCCCGTTCGTCAACGAGCACGGCGTCAACTACCCCATCGTCATCGACTCGACGCAGACGCTGCAGTCCGAGCTCGGCCCTGTGTACGGCCTGCCCACGACGCTTCTGATCAATCCGAAGGGGCAGGTTGTGAAGCGGGTCGTCGGCATCTTTCCCGCCGACCGATACCGCCCCGTCCTGCACCGGATGCTGGAGTCCGCACCGGCCTCTTGACGCTCTCGTCAGCTCCATCAGGCACGGCCGGCCTCATCCGGGAGCGGGTTCCTGCACGCCGCCCCGCGCCTTTTGCGCCCCTCCTGTTGCGCCCCCCTGTTGCCCCTCGCTGACTGCGCACCTCGCCGGTGCCCGTCCGGGGCTGCGGACGCCCGGCGGCGCCACGCCCGGATGTGCCACGCGCCGGCACGGTGGTCGAGCCCACCCGGACCGGAGAATCTGAGGCGCGTGTGCAGCCGAACGTCGGGTAGCCCAAAGTCGGGCAGCCGAAGGTCGGGCAGCCGAAGGTTGAGCAGCCCAACCCAGCGAACACCCCCTCTAACAGAACAACTAGCAGAACGAACCCCCCTTCAACAAACGGCGGGCAGCCCGGCGAGGGACTGCCCGCAGAAACCAGGGACCGGTGCGTGACTGGAGTGCATCCGGGGGTGCGTCGCCGGGGGGCGACCGCGTCGGTCACCGCTGCGTCTTCCCTCCGTGTCGGGGCGGACGGCCGGCGGCGGGCAACGACCCGCCCTATTCCTCCGGTTCTTCTTCCTGCCGCTCCCGCTGCATGAGGTAATCCTCCAGGCTCCCCACGACGATCCGGGTTTCTTCGTCGACCTCGACGTCCTCCACGTCGCCGGCCCGGATGAGCTTTTTGATTTTCTTGCGGTCGATCTGCTTCAGGATCCGGCGCGCCTCGGTACGGCTGACGACATCTTCCCGATAGTCGGCGGCGAAATCGGACAGATACGCAAGGGTGTCGTCCGTCAGTTCGATCATCCGGATCTCCTCGTTCTCGTCGGAGAGCGACCAGTACAGGTCGGCGTCGATGAGGTGACGGTCGACCCACCGAACGATCGTTTGCTTGGAAAGTTGAACCTGGGTGGAGAGTTCGTCCAGCGGAATGGCCTTCCGCTCCGGAGACGTAGTCGTTCCGTTGGGCACAGTGCGGTAGCGTATAGAGAAAAAAGCATCGACGGACCAGTTGGACGATTCAAGGGGTGGATTGTTCCTTTGCGGAACCGTCCAAGGGTCCGCTCGCTCCGTCTCCCGTCCATGCTGGCACCTGCCTCCCGACCGACCAT
>CAKZLV010000330.1 GCA_937127285.1 uncultured Bacteroidota bacterium | reverse complement strand
GAGACTACGGAACCGCTTCCGGTTTGTCCAAACGCAATCCGGCCCGTTACGGCAAGATTAAATTGGGGGAATTTGCTTTTCAGACTCGTAAAAGTTGATGGGTTCTCTGTCGATCTGAACCCGACCGTCGTCTCTCCCGCCCGTCTATTCGTTGCATTTCCGTCACAGATCGGTCGGAGAATCTCGTTGTTCTCGGCTGCGTTGGACGGTGTGCGCACCGTTTTGAGCTTCTCCTCCCCCTCATGCCCCACCCCTCTCCCTGGATCGGATTCGAGGATCTCGTCCAGATCCTGGAAGGAGCGACGGCGGTCGTGCTGAGCGGTGCGGGCGTCAGCACCGAGTCGGGGATTCCCGACTACCGCGGCCCGAAGACGCGCTCGAAGGAGCGCTCCCCCATCCGGTACGACGAATTCGTCGGCAGCGCCGACACCCGGCGTCACTACTGGGCCCGTGCCACCGTCGGCTGGCCCTCGTTTCGGGAAACCGACCCGAACCCCGGTCACGACGCCCTCGCCCGCCTGGAAGAGGCCGGACGCCTCGCCGGCATCATCACGCAGAACGTCGACCGCCTGCACCAGTCCGCCGGCAGCCGACGCGTCGTCGAGCTGCACGGCGCCCTCGCGGAGGTCCTCTGCCTGGACTGCGGGGCCGTCACCGACCGCGACGCCGAACACGACCGCATGCTCGCCCGCAACGACGGATGGGCGGACCGGGTCGCCGACCTCGCCCCCGACGGCGATGCCGACCTCCCCCGCTCGGTGACGCAGACGTTCCACGTCCCCGCCTGCCGCTCCTGCGGCGGCGTGCTGAAGCCGAACGTCACGTTCTTCGGCGGCTCGGTTCCGCCGCGCAGGGTCGAGGCCGCGTGGACGCTCCTCGCGGATGCCGATGTTCTCCTCGTCGCCGGCTCGTCCCTGCACGTCTACTCCGGCTACCGCTTCGTGCAGGGTGCCGCCGAGGCCGATCAGCCCATCGGGATCGTCAACCTCGGCGCGACCCGCGGCGACGACCTCGCGAGCGTTTGCGTCGAGGGCAAAACCGGCGAACTCCTCCCCTGCCTGGCCGGCCGGCTCCTCGGCACGGCCCCCGCTCCCGCAGCGCCGCCCACGCGTGCAGCCTCCCGCTGACGCCTTCCGCCCTCGTGTTGCGGACCCTGCCTCCGAGCCCGGGTCCGCTGTCCCAGCCGCTGCCTCGCCTGTACTTCCTTACCTCCCCCGAACCGCCCGTATGATTTCCCCGTCCGACCTCACCGACGAACAGCGGCGGATTGCCGCCCACGAGGAGGGTCCGGCGCTCGTGTTTGCGGTCGCCGGAGCGGGAAAGACGACCTCGATGGTACATCGCATCCGCTACCTCGTCGAGGGACGCGGCGTCGATCCCGAACGCATCCTCGCCAGCAGCTTCAGCCGGGCGACGGTCGGCGACATCGACGATGCCCTCGACGACCTCGGCGTGACGGGGGTGGACGTCCGCACCCTGCACTCGCTCGGGTACCAGCTCCTGCGTCAGGCCGAAAACGCCGGACACCTGCCCGAACGCACGCGCCACCAGGACGAGGACCCCGCCACCCTCGCCACCATTCTCGCCGGCCGCGCCCTCACGCGGCTCGCGATGGAGCGGGACCTCGACACCCACGAGCTCGACGTCGACCGCGACGAACTGGCCGACCGCATCGCCGCCTGGAAGCAGGACCTCGCCTACCCAGACCTCGACCGCGCCGACCTCCCGGCCTCCGCCCGAGACGTCGCCTCCGAGGCGGAGGCCGACCGCGACGACCTCCTCACCCTCTACCGCTACGCCGAAGACCTTCGCCGCCAGGAAAACTGGCTCACTTACGACGACATGCTCGTCGAGGGGTGGGAGGTCCTGCACCGCTTTCCGGATATTCGATCCCGGGCGCAGTCGGCCTACGATCACGTGCTGGTGGACGAGTTTCAGGACGTGAGCCGCGTCCAGGAGCGGATGTTGGACGTGATCACGGAGCCCCACCGCAACTACATGGCTGTCGGCGATGACGACCAGTGCATCTACGAGTGGCGCGGCGCGGATCCGTCGTTCATTCTGTCCTTTACCGAGCGGTATGACGCCGACGAGTACCTGATCACGGATACTTTTCGCTCGCCGGCGCCGCAGCTCGCCCTCGCCAACGCCGTCATCGCCGAAAACGACGAGCGGCGCGAGAAGCAGCTCCACCTCACCCGGGGCTTCGACGGCCACGCCTCCATCACCAGCCTCGACGGAGCGCAGGCGGAAGCCGCCTTCCTCGTGGACGAGATCGAGTCGCTGCGCGCGGACGGCCGCTCCCTCGACGACATGTCCGTTCTCGTGCGGACGTACGCGCAGACGCCCTTTCTGGAAAGCCTTCTCATCGACTGGGATCTGCCCTACGAAATCGTCGGGAGCGTTCCCTTTTACCGCCGCCGCGAGGTGCAAACCCTGCTTCAGTACGCCTACTGGGCCGTCCTGGAGCGCCGGATCGAACGGAAGGGATGGTTCGATTCCCGGCAGGGTGCAGCTCGCTACCTCGACCGGTTCCGCCAGGTGCTCAAGCGGCCGAACCGCTACATCAAGCACGACCTGATCGACTCCATCTGCACCACCGCCCTGCAGCGCGAGGCCTCGGCCCTCGACGTTTTGAGCGTCCATCTGGGCCGCATGCACGACCGCACGGCCGACCGGGTGCAGCAATTTTTGTCGGTCGCCGACGACTTGATCGACGACCTGGACGAGCCGGCCGATGCGGTGCTGGAGTGGCTCGTCGACGCGATCGACTACGCAGGCTACCTGCGCCGCCGGAGCGCCATCGCGGAGGTGGGCGAGGCGCGCGTCCGCACCGCCCGCTCTATCATCGCCTTCGCCGACGGGCACGATTCCGTCTCCTCCCTCCTCCACGAGATCGTCCGCATCAGCCGCACCCGCAAACGCGCCGACGCCGACGCGCCGCGCCTCGACATCCGCTCCATCCACCGCGCGAAAGGCCTAGAATGGCCGTTCGTGTTCGTTCCCGGCTGCAACGAAGGCACGCTGCCGCAGGAGAAAACCCGCATCGAGCGAAGCGGAGCGCCCGCGCCGGTATCGTCCTTCGACGCCTTCGTGGAGCGAGAATCCGCGCGCGAGGTGGAGGAGCTGGACGTGGACGTCGAGGAGGAGCGGCGCCTGCTCTACGTGGCCGTGACGCGCTCCCGGGAGGGACTCTTCCTGACCTACGACAAGAACGAACCCCGGTCGTCCTTCCTGGATCAGGCCGAGGCCGACACCGTCCTCGCCGCCGTCGATCGTGTCGACAAGGGGCTCACGGCAGATCCGGACGCGCTGACCCGGGACGACCTCACAGCCCTCTGCCGGGGCATCGAACGCATCGGACTGGAGCGCTACCTGCGAACGCGCTGGTCGCCGCCGGACTCCCGGCGCACCGGCCTGGCTCGCCGCCTGCAGGCCCTTCGCCAGACGCGGGCTGCCGCCTCCGAAGACGGCGACGCAGATCAGGCTCAGGGGGAGGAGCCGTCCGAGCCCGCTGCCGAGCAGGCGCGCTCCGCCGTCCGCTCGCTGCAGGAGGCCGTCGGGGAGCGCGGTCTGCCCGTGCAGAACGAGGACACCGACGTCTTTTTCCCCGACGACGCCACGTTCACTTTCACGGAGACGGACGGCGAGATCGCCGCGTACTGGCAGGGAGACCGCATCGGCACGATCGATCCGCTCGGTCCGGCCGGACCGCCGCCGTCCCTCCTGCTCGATGCCCCCTGGGAGGCGGTTACCGCCCGGTTCGAGCGCATGGGGTCGGGGCGGCGCACGCTGTACGTCTCGATCGACACGGCCGCCACGCGCGACGACCTCCCCTCCGCCCCGGCTTCGGAGAACGGGACGAACCGAGCCGGCGATTCGAATGCGTCCCCCTCGGTCGATCCGGCCGTCGACGCCGGAGCCGCGCTGTTGCTGGAGGTGCTTCGGGGAGAAACGGCCTCCGCGTCACCGGCGGATGCCGCCGCAGCAACCGGATGACTGCAGACCGCCGACCGCTGCCTCTTGCGGTCTCCCACTCGACATTCGACACTCGACATTCGACACTGAAAACCGATCTACTCGATTTCCCGGGCGCTTTTGACGACGCGGTGGACGAGTCCGTAGGTCGCGGCGTCATCGGCATCCAGCGTGCGGCCCTCGTTGAGATCCTCCGCGACCGCATCCGCCGGCCGGTGGGTCTCGTCCGCGAGTAGCTCCGCGCACCGGTCGCGAAGCTCGGCGACGCGCTCCGCCTCGCGCTGCACGTCGGACGACCCGGGCGCCGAGCGAGGCTCGTCGAGTTCGAAGCGAACGTGCGGCAGGGCGTAGCGCGAGTCCGATTGCGGCCCCAGAAATGCCCACACGCTCGCCCCGCGGATGCGACCGCTGCCGAGCCCGATCACGCGGGCGGAGAGCGATCGCTGCAGATCGAAGAGCGAGAGCGCCGCGTCGACCTCACCGCCCGGCCCGCTCGTCCACACCACACGAATCGGCTCGTCCGATTCCGCGTCCAGAAGCAACAGCTGACGGGACACGTCGGCGACCACCTCGTCGGTAACGGCCTCACTGATCACGACCGTGCGCGGCCCCGCACCGGGGCGCCCGCGTCCGCCGGGTCCATTGCCGAAGGGATCGTCGAAGTTGGGAATCTGCATGGCGGCATCGTCGGGTGGATCACGCGGAAGCGGAAAGATCGTCCGGGCGAGAAAAACACAGCCTCCCGGACGGTGATGGCACCGCCATCGGCCATCCGTTGGTCCCGGCCCACTGCCCGTGCGAGGGGCGATACGCCACCCAGAGCCGAGACCTCCGCCCCCGCGTCCCTTCTCCAGAGGGAGAAGGACAGGAAGAGG
>CAKZLV010000329.1 GCA_937127285.1 uncultured Bacteroidota bacterium | reverse complement strand
GATCGCCCCGTTCTTCTGTCCGTGGGGTCTGTAGACGTCTGTGAGGGTCTGTGAAGGCGGAACCGGAGGCGGGAACCCGCGAGCGAGCCCGCGCACGGGCGGAGACGGACCGGCAGACGCGGCTTGCTCCGAGTCGGGCCGCCCTGCCGGCAAGCTGCCCCGGGGGTTCGCCCTGCCGCCTCCCCCTCTCGCTTCGTCACCGACGGTTGCTCGGGTCGCCGGACGAGACGAGGACGGGGGCACGAGACGGGGACGGATGCGACGTGCTTCGGGGCACAGCGCCCAGGGGCAGGCGGTTCGGCACAGGCGGAAGACTCGTGCAGTGGGGGACTCGTGCAGCAGGAGACGTCCCGGAAGACGAACCCACCGCCGAGTTTACCGAAAGGCCTGCTGCTTCCGGGGGGCTGCTTCCCTCCAGCCTCCACCCTACCAGGCTTCGCCGCCGTAATATGAGGATTAGCCTTCGTGAAGTGCAAGCGTCTTCGGAGCCCGCATGCCAAATTGCTCCATCGGCGCATGCCGCCCTTCTTTTTCGGAGCAATTATATCGATATTTTGCACTCGTGTAGAGGAGACGTTTCGGATTGTAGCTTCGGCGTCTCTTCGCTGCTCCGTTCACCGTTCGTTTTGGACCGGACGGCGGCCGGCGGGTGCCGCCACGGGAGGGATCGCCACCAGAGGCATCGCTACCAGAGGCATCGCTACGGGAGGCATGACCCATGGAGGCGTTGCCCCGGGAGGATGTAGTGTCACGGGAGGCTGAAGGCCCCACGAAGGCCCCATGAAAGGTCCTATGACCGCAGCTCTCGACTCGGCGGCTCCGGTGGGAAGGAGCCGCGGCGCGGCGGGTGTCTTCGAGCGGGTGTCTTCGAGCGGCGTCCGGGGGGGGCGGCGAAGATCAATTCGAGGGCGCACGAGGGTGCAGACCGGCGTCTTCAGCCGCGGCCCGAAGCGTTTCTTTCTGCGCGTCGCTCAAGCCAGTGGGGATGTCGACGTCGATTTCAACGTAGAGGTCGCCCTGACCGTCGTCGGTCTTGACGCCCTGACCGCGCAGGCGCAGCTTCTCGCCGGGCTGCGTGCCGGCCGGTATTGTGAGCTTGACGTGCTGGCCGTACGGCGTCGGGATGCGGCGCTCCGTGCCGAGAATCGCTTCGAAGACGTCGATCGACTCGGTCACGGTGATGTCCCGTTCTCCCTTCCGCCGGAAGCGAGGGTGCTCGCCGACCTGAAACGTGACGTACAGATCGCCGCGCTGTCCGGTCGCATCGGCCTGTCCGCGCCCGCGCAGGCGGATCTTCGTGCCGTCGGTGACGCCCTGCGGGATCTTCAGCCGCACCTTCTCGCCGGTCGGTAGCTTGACCTGCTTGCGGCCCCCCTGCAGAGCCTCTCGGAACGAGACCCGGAGGCGCGTCTCGATGTCCTGGCCGCCGGACTGGCGCTGCCGGCGTCCGCGGCCCGCTTGCTGCCGCTGGCGGACGTCGTCGAACGGATCGCGGGTCCGCCCGCCGCGCCCGCCGAAGAAGCTCTCGAAGATGTCGCCCAGGCCGCCCCGACCGCCCTGGGTGAAGCCGCCTTGCTCGAAGCGGATTTCCGGGCCGCCCCCAGACTGGAAGCCCTGCCCGCCGTTGAAACCGCCGAATCCGCCCCCGAACTGGCGCTGCTGGTCGTACTGCTGGCGCTTCTCTTCGTCGGAGAGAACCGAATAGGCTTCCTGAATTTCTTTGAATCGCTCCTCGGCGCCCGCGTCGTCCGGGTTGCGGTCGGGGTGGTGCTTGCGCGCAAGGTCGCGGTACGCTTTCTTGATATCGCGCTGACTGGCGTCTTCGTCGACGCCGAGAATGTCGTAGTAGTCTTTTGTCTGCGGCATATTCGTACGACGCGCGTTGATGAACAGCAAGAGCGCACAGCGAGCCCTCCGGGGCCGCCAGTGCCGGCCTCCGGGCGGGGCCGTACAGGTTGATGTAATACCGGACGGCGCAACGCATGGATCCCCGGCGGGGCCTCGTCCGCACCGCATTCCGTTCAGCGCCGGTTGGCCGAGCGGCTTGTCGAGGCCTGCCCCGCGGCACGTCTTCCGCGCCGCCCAGCACATCGACGTACCTCTCACAGAATTCATGCCATCGGGCTGTGTCAGACGAAATGACGGATCCTGCCCCCTCTTCCGCCCGCATCCGCAAGGTGTTGATCGCGAACCGCGGCGAAATTGCAGTCCGCATCATGCGCACCTGTCAGGAACGCGGGATCGAAACGGTCGCTGTCTACAGCGAGCCGGACCGCTCCGCCCCCCACGTGCGCCTCGCCGACGAGGCCTACCCGATCGGTCCGGCCGCGGCCACCGAGTCCTATCTCGTCCAGGAAAAAATCCTGGAGGTCGCCGACCGGAGCGGGGCCGACGCCATCCACCCCGGCTACGGATTTCTCTCGGAGAACGCCGCCTTCGCCGAAGCCTGCGCCGACGCCGGCGTCATCTTCATCGGCCCGCCGCCGGAGGCGATTCGGGCGATGGGCGATAAGACGGCCGCCCGTACGCTCATGGAAGAGGCCGGCGTTCCGATGGCGCCCGGCACGACCGACGCCGTGGCCGACGTCGACGACGGCGCGCGCGTCGCCTCCGAGATCGGCTACCCGGTGCTGATCAAAGCCGCCGCCGGCGGGGGCGGGAAGGGCATGCGCATCGTCCACCGGCCAGAGGCGTTTCAGCGTGCGATGGAGATGGCGCAGAGCGAAGCCTCTTCGGCCTTCGGCGACGGCCGCGTGTTCATCGAGAAGTACATCCAGGAGCCGCGCCACATCGAGTTTCAGATCCTGGCCGATCGGCACGGCAATACCATTCATCTCTTCGAACGCGAGTGCTCCATCCAGCGCCGTCACCAGAAGGTGATCGAAGAGGCGCCGTCCTCGATCCTCACTCCGGAGGTGCGCCGCGAGATGGGCGAGGCGGCCGTCGCCGCAGCCGCCGCCTGCGACTATACAAACGCCGGAACGGTCGAATTCCTGGTCGATGCCGACCTGAACTACTACTTCATGGAGATGAACACGCGGCTGCAGGTGGAGCACCCGGTGACGGAGTGGATCACCGGCGTCGACCTCGTGGCCGAGCAGATCAAGATCGCCCAGGGCGAGGAGCTTTCCTTCTCCACGGACGACCTGTCCATCAACGGCCACGCCGTCGAGAGCCGCGTCTATGCCGAGGATCCCGGGTCGAACTTCCTGCCGGACCCCGGCCCGCTGCACCGCCACGCCCCGCCGTCCGGCTTCGGCGTGCGCGTCGACTCCGGCGTCGAGGAAGGCGGCGAGGTGCTCATTCACTACGACCCGATGATCTCGAAGCTCACCACCTGGGGGCCGGACCGCGACACCGCCATCGACCGCATGGTGCGGGCGCTCGACGAGTACGAGGTCGCCGGCGTTACGACCACGATCCCGTTCTGCCGCTTCGCCATGCAACACAAAGCCTTTCGCACCGGCGAGTTCTCCACCCACTTCGTCGACGACCACTTCCTCCCCGAGGCGCTCTCGGTCGACAGCGAGTCGAAGGACGCCCTCGCCGCGCTGGCCGCCACCCTCTACTACCGCGAGCAGGAAGCCGACACGTCCGCGGCAACGACGGCGTCGTCGAACGGCCGCAACGGCTGCGCACGCAACGCCTGGAAGGAGCGGCGCCGGCGGTAGGGGCATTGGTCATTGG
>CAKZLV010000328.1 GCA_937127285.1 uncultured Bacteroidota bacterium | reverse complement strand
CCGTCGGTGGGAACGCGGCGAGGAGCGCGGACGCCGGGCGGGGCGCAGATGCCGGGCGCGACGCCTCGTGCACGAAGGCGTCTGGAATTCAAGGGGGGTCGGTAGACTCTCTCGCGTGTGAAGGTTTACTTGACGCCGAAATTCCTGTTCACCCAATCCGCCCGACGTCCATGAAGCTCCACGAATATCAAGCAAAGGACATCCTGCGAGACCACGGCGCATCCGTACCCGACGGCATCGTGGTTGAAACCGTCGACGACGCTGTGGAGGCGGCCCGAAAGATTCAGAAGGAAACGGGCACCGACCTCTTTATCGTGAAGGCCCAGATTCACGCGGGCGGCCGCGGCAAGGGAGGGGGCGTGAAGCTCGCCCACGGCGTGGACGAGGTCCGCGAGCACGCTGACGCCATCCTCGGGATGAACCTCGTCACGCACCAGACCGGTCCGGAGGGCCAAAAGGTGCGGAAGATCCTCGTCACCGAGGGCGTTGACATCGAGAAGGAGTTCTATCTCGGCGTGACGCTCGACCGGGAGACGAGCATGAACGTCATTATGGCCTCCAGCGAGGGCGGCGTCGACATCGAAACGGTCGCCGACGAGAATCCGGAGGCGATTCAGAAGGTCTGGGTCGACCCCGTCCTCGGGCTCCGTCCGTTCCAGGCACGCCAACTGGCCTTCGCCCTGGGGCTGGAGGGCGAAGCGTTCAAGCAGGGGCTTCGCTTCGTGTCGTCGCTCTACGAGGCCTTCGAGGCGACCGACAGCACGCTCGCCGAGATCAACCCGCTCGTGCTCACCGACGACGGCGAGATCGAAGCCGTGGACGCGAAGATCAACCTGGACGACAACGCGCTCTTTCGCCACGAGGACCTGGAGGCGATGCGCGATCTCGACGAAGAGGACCCGACGGAGGTGGAGGCCGGAGAGCACGGTCTGAGCTACATCAAGCTGGACGGGAACGTGGGCTGCATGGTCAACGGCGCCGGTCTGGCGATGGCGACCATGGACATCATCAAGCTCGCCGGTGGCGAACCGGCCAACTTCCTGGACGTCGGCGGCAGCGCCAGTGCCGAGACGGTCGAAGCCGGGTTCCGCATCATCCTGAAAGACCCGAACGTCGAGGCGATCCTCGTCAACATTTTCGGCGGAATCGTGCGCTGCGACCGCGTGGCGAAGGGGGTCGTTCAGGCGGCGAAGAACGTCGAGATCGACGTCCCCCTCATCGTGCGCCTGCAGGGAACGAATGCCGAAGAGGGGAAACAGCTCCTCGACGAAAGCGACGTCACGATCCGCTCGGCCGTGTTGCTGAAGGAAGCGGCCGACAAAGTAAATGAAGCCGTCGGGAGCTAAAACCCGGAGCGGAAAGCCGAGGCACCGGGCGGGCGGAGGCCCTCGCTCCGTCCCCGGTCTCCCTTCCCCTTTCTCCCTTTCCCCTCCCCCCGTCGTGCCTCCTGGACCCGGTGTCCCCTTGGACCCGGTGCCTACCGCAGGCCGCCCAGGCCGCCGCCGCGGCCCTGCACGGCCCCGCCGAGCGCACCGCCCACCTGGTTGCCAATCCCGCCGAGGCGGCCTTCACCGGAGCGGGGGATATTGAGCCGGAGCAGCTGGGAAAGACGCCCGCTCTTCACCTGCAGGTTGAAGCCGTAGCTCTGGTTGCGGCCGAACGGAACCCAGGTGAAGGCCATCTCCCAACATCCCAGATCGCGGTAGACGTCGATGCGCGTGGTGACGAGCTCCCGGCGGATGAAGTCGTAGCCGGAGCGGACGTCGATCTTCCACTTCGGGGTGATGCGCAGCCCGAACGAGCCGTTCAGCGACGCCGACTGGCTCTCCACCCGGTCGAAGGGCTTGCGAACGCTGTAGTTGAAACGGAAACTGAGCGTCCACGGAATCCGGTAGTCCACATACCCCTGCCGGCGCTGGGAGCCGGCGCCGCGGCCGCGAGACCCGCTGGCCGGCCGTCCGCGCTCCGCAGATCCTCCCGTCGACCGGCCGCGCCCCCGCCCGGGGGTCTCCTCGCCTTCAAAGGAGCCGCTCATGTTGAAGCTGAAGCGCGTAAGCCGCACGGGCAGCCACGGCCGCTCGGCGGCCAGGTACCGGTCGACCCGTCGGAAGGCCCCGGTGGTGTCGCGTTCGAACTGGTAGGGGGAAAAGGTAAAGGTGGACTGGAAGTTGAACCGGTCGTAGCGCGTGCTGGCGTCGGCGCGGATGTCGCTCAGCTTGAATTGATCGGCGACGAAGTTGTAGGAGGAGCTCGCTCCGAAGGTGAGCAGGCGAATGTTGCGGGAGGAGCGCTCGCCCGTCGAGTCGACCGAGACGCGCTTCGTCTCCAGGTCGTTGTCGACCCCGAAGGAGAGCGTGCGCTGTTCGCTGCTCCCCGAAACGGTTCGCCCGTCGACGATGTCGTAGCGCTGGACGCGTCCGTCGGCGGTGCGCACCGGGTTGCCGAGCGAGTCGCGCAGGACGCGCGTTTGGCCCCAGAAGGAGGCGTTGAAGTTGGGCGAGTAGCGAAAGCTGAGGTTCGGACGGATGCGGTGCCGCAGTCCCTCGAACGGCCCCACCGCCAGCGGAAACGTGCCGAACGCCTCCGTGCTCGTGTTGACGCCCACCGAGAAACGCCGCTCCGCAAAAAACCCGGGCGTGACCTCCTCGACCTGCTCGTCGCGGATGCGGTCGATCTCTCCGTCGTCGGTGAAGGTCGTGTCGCGGTTGACCGAGAGGCGGCGCGTGCTGACGTGCCAGGTGGATTCGTAGTTCGCGTTCGGGGTGACGTTCAGGTTGAAGCGGTTGACCCGGAAGCGCGTGTTGACGGGAATCCGGTGCTCGGCCTCGAAGTCGTACAGTTCCTGGTTGCCGGTGGCCAGTTCGTACTTGTCGCGGTCGAAGAGTGCCTCGTACCACTGCACGTCGGCCTCTTCGAGGCGGCGGGCAAGCGTCGAGTCGCCCTGCTGGCGGAGCCGCTCCGGGTCGCGCGGCCGAAAGTTGTAGTTGTTGCGAATGCTCAGGTTGTAGCTGGTGGTGATCTTCTCGTACCACCGTTCGTCGCCGATGCGACTCTCGCGGGCGAAGGGCTGCAGGTCGCCCTGGTTGAACGACAGCTGCGGCAGCGTCAGCCGAACCGTCCCGTTCGTGAGCGTCTGGTCGTGGCTGGCGCTGACGTTGAGGGACTGGCTGCCCCCGGGCCAGCTCTTCCGGTAGGAGATGCTGGAACCGATGCGTTGCTTGACGTTGTCCTCGTAGGACTCGCTGTTGCGCCGGTTGAAGTCGTTGGAGGTTTGCAGGTCGACATCCGCGTCGAACGACGACGTCGGGTTGATCTCCTGCCGGTGCGTCCACCGCAGGTTCCCCTCGTACCGCCGCCGAAATCCCGGGTCCTGTTCCTCCCCCGTCTGGAACCGCTCGAAGCGAAGCCGGGCATTGCCCGAGTAGGTGTAGCGCTTGCGGTAGCGGAAGCGGGGTTCGACCCAGAAGGAGCCCCGGGAGTACAGGCCGGCGCGAATCTGCAGGTCGGTGTAGTCGTTAAGCGCAAAATACCAGCCCCAGTCCTTCAGGTACAGCCCGCGCTGGTCGTCCTGGCCGTACTGCGGCGGCAACGGCCCGCTCCGCCGCCCGGAGGTGTTCGGAAGAAAGCCGAACGGCAGCCAGAGGGGCGTCGGGATGTTGAAAAGAAAGAGCTGGATCGGGCCGGTATATACCCACTGGTCCTGCAGCTTCATCTGGGACGAGCGAAGCGAGTAGGAGGGCGTCTCTCCCGGCGGGCAGTCGCACGTCGTGTAGACGCCGTCGCTGACGAAGAAGGTGCTGTCTTCGTACACCTTGACCGTCTCTCCCTCGACGTACCCCTGGCGCTGCCCCGTTCGCGCCGTTTCGACGCGCCCGCGCTTCGTGCGCAGGTTGTACTGCAGCGCCTCTCCGGTGAAGCCGCCCCCGGATCCGCCCCCGCCCGAGCCGCCTCCGCCCGAGCCGCCCCCGGAGCCACCCTGCTGAAAAACAGGGCGCCCCGACGGCCCCTGCTCCGGCCCGCCCGTTGCTTCCATCACCAGCGACCCGAGGTCCAGCGCAATGACGTGCGCCTTCAACGTGGCCTGCTCGTAGCTCGCCTCGGAGTTGCCGTAGAGCGTGGCGCGGTCGCTGGTGTCGGGAGCCGTCCGGATCACGAGGGAGTCGCGCGCAGACATCCGGACGGCATTGGGCGCGGATCCCGCTCCGGGCCCCGACCCCGTGGAGGACGGACGCCCGGCCTCCGGCTCGCGACGAGACCCGGCCCCGCGAGCAGACGCCGTGTCCGGACGCGCCCGCCGCCCGTCCTCCGTCGTGTCGCCGACGGCTGCCGAACCGGAAGCGGTCGTGTCCGGGCGGGTGGTGTCCGGACGGGTGGTGTCCGGTGCGGCGGCGGTGTCTGCCGGGGTGGCACGGCTCGGGGTCTGCGCCGCCGCCCCGGTCCAGGAGCCGGCAGCACTCAGGAGGATCGCAATGGCGAGAGCCGGGGCACGCATGGGGAAACGAGGAATGCAGAGACAACGGGCCGGTCCCTCGGGGCCGCCGAGGCCGCGGAGGATCTCCGGGAGGACCCGCGAGGCCGGGCGCAGAGGGCGCGCCGGGGCGGGGTCGCGCCGGAACGGAAGGGCCGGTTCGGCACCCCCGGCCGATTTCGCCCTTTCCCGGTACAACGCGACGCCGTCCCGAATCCGTATCCGCGTATCCGGAACGCGCCTCCGGGGTGGGGGCCTACCGGCCGACCTGGGCGTCCTCGCCGTCGAAGGCCAGGCGGGCGGCACCGAGGAGTCCGACGTCATTGCCGCGGTCTTCCCGCAGCAGTTGCAGACCGGAGCGGAGGTTCGGAATCGTGAACTCGCGGAGGGCCTCGCGCGCCGGGTCCAGGATGTAGGTCCCGGCCGCCGACACGCCGCCGCCGACGATGATCGTTCGGATGTCGAGCAGGTTGACGGCGGACCCGAGCACGACGCCGAGCTTGTGCCCGGCCCAGGCCAAGACCTCCCGGGCGGGTTCGTCGCCGGCTTCGGCCGCCTCGTAGAGCGTCTTGGGGGAGAGGGCGTCCAGGTCGCCGTCGAGGAGGGTGTGGACGAGCGAGTCGGTCTGCGACCGCAGCCGAAGCCGCGCGTGATGCGACAGAAACCGCTGTCCGACGTAGCCTTCGACGGCCCCACCGATCCCGAAGTTTTCGAAGGGGCCGGCGTGGTTGACGGTCATGTGTCCGATCTCGCCGGCCGCTCCCGTCGCGCCGCGAAAGATGCGGTTCTGGTAGATGATGGCGCCGCCGACGCCGGTGCCGAGCGTCACCATCACGAACGAGTCGAAGGGCCGGCCCGATCCGTAGTAGGCCGACCCGAGGCCGGCGACGTTGGCGTCGTTCTCGACCAGCACGACCGGGTCCTCGCCCTCGTCGTCGGTCTTGTCGTCGGTCCTGTCGGGGGTCCTGTCGGGGATCCCGTCAGCGAGCCGGGAGTGGAGGGCGGTGCGCAGGTTCACCTCCAGCCACCCGGGCAGGTTGGGCGGCTGGCGGATCGTGGTGCGCTCCCAGTTGATCGTCCCCGGCGATCCGATTCCGATGCCCGCCACGCCGGTCTCCGGCGCCGCATCGAGAAGATCTCGCACGAGACCCGCCATTCGGTCCACCACGTGGTCGGGGCCCTGGTCGGCTTCGGTGGGGGTGACCCGGCGCTCCACGAGTCCGTCCGCGCGATGAACGAGCGCGGCCTTGAGGTTGGTGCCTCCGAGGTCGATTCCGATGGCGTAGTCAGACATTGCGGTGCCGTGCGGTGGTGAGCGGCGGGGCGGGCGTGTCGGGAGGGAGCCGCCCGCCTCCGTCCCGGATCGGGGGACGAACAGAGGCCGTTCCCCTCGTACCGGCTCGTACCGGCCGGACGGAACCCGCGGTGCGGGAGGCCGGCCCGCCTCTTACTCCGTCGATCCACCGGTTTCGAGGCGGTAGACGGTTTCGCCGGGCCGCTTCATCCCGTACTGTTCGCGGGCGATTTCTTCGACGTCTTTGTCGGAGAGCGGGCGGTCCAGTTTTCGTTCCAGGCGCCGGATGTCCTCGCGCAACTGCTGATTTTCGCGCGTGAGCCGGTCGAGTTCCTGGTGCCACTGATACCGGCGCAGAAGGCTGTGGCTGTCGAAGAAGGTAATCCAGACGAGCAGCAGGAGTGCGGCCCCTCCTGCCATCCAACGGATCAGCGACGTCGAAGAGGGCGGCAGGGAAACGGTCATGGATCGGCGGGCTGGGTCGGCGAGGCCGCGTGCGGAAGGGCAGGACCCGGGAGACGGCCCCGAAGCGTCATGCGTGGTCAAAAGCAGCGAGGCCGGGGAAGCGGGCACTCGCGCCCAGCTGCTCCTCGATGCGCAGCAGCTGGTTGTACTTGGCGATGCGGTCCGACCGGCTGGCGGATCCGGTCTTGATCTGTCCGGTGGACAGGGCGACGGCGAGGTCGGCAATTGTCGTGTCTTCCGTCTCGCCCGAGCGGTGGCTCATGATGGAGGTGAACCCGTGCCGGTGCGCCCGTTCCACGGCGTCGACCGTTTCGGTGAGGGTGCCGATCTGGTTCGGCTTGATGAGAATCGAGTTGGCGCAGCCCTCGTCGATGCCGCGCTGCAGGCGGGTGGTGTTCGTCACGAAGAGATCGTCGCCGACGAGCTGGACGCGGTCTCCGATCGCCGCGGTGAGGGCCGCCCAGCCGTCCCAATCGTCCTCATCCATCGCGTCTTCGATCGAGAGGATCGGGTAGCGATCTACCCAGTCGCTCCAGTAATCGACCATGTCATCGGCGGAGCGCTTCGTGTCGGGGTCGCTCTTCCAGAATACGTAGTGGCCGTCTTCGACCATCTCGGCCGTTGCCGGATCGAGGGCGATGTAAACGTCTTCGCCGGGTAGGTAGCCGGCGTCTTCAACGGCCTCGAGGATGACCTCGACGGCTTCCTCGTTCGAGGCGAGGTCGGGGGCAAAGCCGCCCTCGTCGCCCACGGCGGTGCTGTAGCCCCGGCTGCGGAGCACGTCCTTCAGGGCGTGAAAGACCTCCGCGCCGGTCTGCAGGGCGTCCGCGAACGTGGGGGCCCCCACGGGGGCAATCATAAACTCCTGCATGTCCACATTGTTATCGGCGTGACGCCCCCCGTTGATGATGTTCATCAGAGGAACGGGGAGCCGTCGCGCATTCGAGCCGCCGACGTAGCGGAAAAGGGGCAGGCCCAGCGTGGCGGCCGCCGCCTTGGCCGCAGCGAGCGACACGCCGAGAACGGCGTTGGCCCCGAGGGAGGACTTGTTGTCGGTCCCGTCCAGCGCCTGCAGTGCACGGTCGAGCGCTACCTGATCCAGCACGCTTTGACCGGAGAGTTCGGACGCAATCGTGTCGTTGACGTTGTCGACCGCGGTAACGACGCCCGCACCGCCGTAGCGCGCGGCGTTCTCATCGCGCAGCTCGACCGCCTCGTACGCCCCGGTCGACGCACCGCTGGGCACGGCGGCGCGGCCCAGGACGTCCTCATCCGTCATCACGTCGACCTCCACCGTTGGACGGCCGCGGCTGTCGAGGATTTCGCGGGCGGTGATGCGTTCGATCGTTGCCATGGACGGAAGCGAGTCGGTGATAGACGAGAGCGGAAGGCGGAGCATTGCAGAGGCGTAACTACGTCAACGCTGCAGAAAACCACAAATGAGAACGCGACGAACCCCGTCCCCGGAGGCCAGGCGACCGCCGCCGGGCCGGACCCTAAAATCAACAAACCGGCAGACCCGGGCGGACCGGATCTGCCGGTTGAAAGGACGGGGCACGTGGCACCGGAGCCGGCGCAGCACGGGCCCGGCGCTCCATCCGGTGCCGTCCCGGCAACATCCCGGCAACGTCCCGTCGCCGGGTGGGCCGACCTGTGCTGGGCCGACCTGTGCCGGGCGAACCGCCGATGGCTTACGAGGCCTGGCGGACGGTCGTGGTTTCGTTGATCCAGGAGTAGCAGCCGTAGTCGATGGTGAAGGACTGGCCGGCCTCCCAGTCATCCCGGTAGAAGATGTCCTCCTGGTTGGGGAAGTACTTCCGGTAGGTGCTGATCTTGGAGTTGGCCGTGGAGGCCACGGAGGCGTCCACCTGCTTCGCCTTCTGGTACATGTCGACGGCCAGCCAGTACACGGCCTTGTCGTTCCGCGCCATCTTGCTGCCGCCGCACTGGCTGACGGCCTTCGCGTACAGATCGCCGATGGCGATGTAGGCCCGTCCGAAGTCGGACTTGTTGCTCAGTGCCTTCCGGTAGAGGCTTCGCGCCGTCGACAGGTTGCCCATGCGCTGCTGGGCCGTTCCCATGTTGTAGTAGTCCTGCGCCGTGAGGCTGGCGCCGGCCGACTCGGCCTGCTCGTAGGTCGAGAACGCAGCCTCCGGACGGCCGTTGTCAAGGCGCATCTTCGCCACCTGGCGGATGATGTCCGCCGGCGGATCCGTCTTCATCAGCTTCTCCGCAATCTTCGACGCGCGCTGGATGTTGCCCTGCTGGACGAGCGCGTCGAACAGGCTGGACATGACCTCCGCATCCTCGGGGGTTTTCTCCAGCTGCGCCTCCAGGTAGTTGATGCGGGCCTGGGGGTTTCGGCCGAAGATGTTTTGCCGCGCACGGTCGATGATCTTCATTGCCTCCTCGTCGTCCCCCCGCTGGGCTTCCACCTTGTCGGCGAAGGCGAGGATTTTCTCCTGGTCGCCAGCCGCCTGCAGGGCCTTGACGATCTGGTTGATGTAGTACGGGTTGATCTCGGTCGGCCGCAGGTCGAAGGCCTTGCGGTAATGGGCAGCGGGCGTCTTCAGCCCGTCCGGCGTCTCCGAAATCTGGTCGCCGTACTGCTGCAGGAAGCGGCCCTTCTCAATCTCCCAGGCGTACGTCGAGTACTCCAGGCCTGCCTTCTCCATGCGGGCCTCGGCCGTGGTCAGGTGGGTCATGGCCGTATCGAGGTAGGCCGTTTTCTGCGCCGGCTCCGAGGCCGTTTGGGCAAGACCGGCGTAGAGCTCCACGACCCGCTCGAAGTTCCGGTCGTCTCCCTTCGGGAAGCCCGGCGCGTTCTTCAACACCCACTTCAGGTCTTTGCGAGCCGCGCCGAAATTCTCGTTCTTAAAGTTCTCGTAGTACAGGCTGTAGTGCATCGCCTTCTGCTGCTGGCTGACCTCCGCGGTCGTGTTGTTGGACTGCGCCGCCGCCGAGCGAGGGCTGAGCGTCGCGGTGAGGAGACCGGCTGCCAGAAGGCAGAAAAGAAAAGACCCGAGGGTCGTGGTGCGGAATGCAGAGGAGGTCATGGGGGCACTCATCGTTGTATCAGATAATAGACAGCACCAGCATTAGACTGGACGCCGAAGATGGGGTTTCCGTGAAGGAAACCCCTCTCTTCCCAGGCCCTGTCCGAAACGACGTCGGGGGCGTGGTCGGTTCCGATCCCGCTCCGGCTGTCGGGGCCGGCCGCCGGGGGCGGGGGCTATCGCAGTTTGCGCTCCTGGAACCACCGCTCTCCGAAGCTGATGGAGAGGGAGACGCGGTAGAACGTGTCGCGGACGAGGCTGCCCGCGGTCGTTCCCCGCCGGCCCGCCTGTCCGTTCAAATCAATGCGCGTGCCGGCGGCGGGCGTGGGCAGGCTGAGGCCGCCCGTTACGCCCCACACCCGCACGTCTTCGGTCGGGTCGGGTTGCACGTAGGCGTGTTCGAGGTAGCCTCCGAGCCGGTACGCGATGCGCGACAGATACGAAGCCAGGCGGTCGTCTCCGCCCGGCACGACCTCGGCGCCCGTCGACACCCGCCAGCGGTTGTCCAGAGAGGCCTCGCCGCCCACGGGAAACGGCCGCGGCTGCCCCACGCCGTCGAACGAAGACGAGAAGTCGGACCAGCGTCCGTACTCTCCGTCCAGCACGAACGTCCAGCGCTGGTCGAACTGATAGGAGAGCCCGAACCGCGATCGCAGGGGCAGGGTGACGTCGCCGTCTACGTCCGATCGCAGATCGTCGCCATCCACCACGCGGAGGGTGTCGTTGGGGGTGCTCGGGTCTTCGTCCTCCAGAATCTGGACCCGTTCGCCCGAGAGCGAAGCCGGCAGCGTCACCGACAGGCCGATCGAGAGGGCGTCTTCGTCCTGCACGACGTTGCGGAAGGCCAGGTGCCCACCGAACGTCCCGGTGACGCCGAAGAGCTGCACCTCGTCCACGACCTCGGCACTGCGCAGGGCACCGGCCTGCTGAGGATCGGTGAAGCGGGTGGTGCGGCGGGATTCTCGGATGCCGAATAGAACGTCGGCCGAAGCCCCGACGCGAAGGGTTTCGTTGATCTTGTACCCCAGGCCGCCGCGAAGCAGGTTGAGACCGCCGCTGCCGTCGAATTCCACCTCGTAGGGGGCGGGCGTCCCACTGGGCAGCGTGACGGACCCGTCGCGGGTCACGCGGAAGTCGCTCTGCGAGTACGGTTGGAAGGCAAGCCCGACCCCCAGCGACCGGCGGTAGAGAGGAAAGCTAAAGTGAATCGCATCCAGGGAGCCGGACTGCAGCAGCCCCTCTCGGCCGTCGCCGTCGCGGACGTCCACCGCCCGAAAGCTGCCGCTCATCAAAAACCGGGTGTAGACCTGGTCGCTCCACAGAGCGGGGTTTTGGGCGGCGTTGTAGTTGAGAGACCGGAGCGCGTAGGCGCCGCCGCCCAGGGCCTGGCTCTGCGAGGACGAGAAGCCGTGCAGCTCGCCGACGCCGAAGCGCGAGTAGATGGAGCCGCTGCCGCTGGACTGGGCCTGGACGGCCCCGACCCCGCCCAGTAGGATACCGACGGCGAGCAGGACGACCATGGGGGCAATCCTGGTTCGGCGAGCAACCGAGCGAGGGACGAGGCGGCTGGACATGGGGGGGACAGGTTCGTTCACGGCAAAGGACGGCGGGGCAGGAGCCGGCCGGCGAGAAAGACGAGAGCGGGAGCGCGGCGTCATCGCCGCCTCCTCGACGGATCCGAGGGGGTTCCATCGGGCTCCATCGGGGCTAGATCGGCGTCGCCACGATCGACAGTTCCGTCTGCGCGTCGCTCGGGGAGCCGGGGATCGGAATGAGGACGGGGGCGGTCGTGGGAACACCCGGCACGGCGGGGCTGAACTCGGCGGCCGGAGAGAACCGGTCGGTCACTTCAAGCCGGAAGGACTCGAAGACGACGGGCTGCTCGGGCTGCAAGGATTCGCGGACAACGTTGTTGAGCACCGGCGTGGACAGCCGCTCCGGAAGCTCCGAGAGATCGGTGGGGAGGAAGCAGTAGCGCCCCTCTTCATCGCCTGGGTCGAGGCCGCTTTCCGGGGTCTGCGTGAGGAGCTGCCCGAGCTGGCGGCTTTCGCAGTCAGGGATGGAGGGGTCGTCGGTGCGGCGCATCAAGAGCCGGTAGCCGTCGACGCGGGGCCGAACGAATCCTTCAGGTGCCTCGGTGCCTCGTTGCGCGAGCGTGTCGAAGGGAACGTCGAGCCGGACGCGGTTCAGCGGCGCCCCGATCAGGGAGTCCACGCGCGCCTCCTCTTCGAAGTTGAAGGCAAAGCGCAGGGCGCGGGGGGCCCCGCCGCGCAGCAGCACCCGGTTGGCCCGGCGCGCCTCGGTTTCGGCCGGCGGCGCCTGCCACGACACGTGGGTAAACGACTGGCTGATCGGGTACGTCGCGACGGACGTCGTGTCGTCGGTGCGGGACAGCTCCAGGCGCGAGTCCTCCGTAGAAAAGCCCACGACGGCTCCCGGCTGAGACGGCGTCGGGGCGGAGGAGCGGCTCACCTGAACCTTAAAGCCAGCAAAGGCCTCGTCGAACGTCGACGCGTCGCCCGTCGTGTCGCGTAGAATCCCTTCGTTGTCTCGCACCCATCCGTCGGGCAACGGCAGCGTGACGACCGAGTCTTCCGCCGCCGACACCTCGTAGGAGGCGACCTCCAGAGCCGTGGCGAAGGTCTGATCCGCGCGGGCATCCTCGAAGTCCGGGTTGCTCTGCAGGTCGAACAGGCGGACGGTGACGGTTGCGGTCGAGTCGCCATGAAGGTACTGCGGCGCAAGAATCAGTTCAGCCTCCAGCACGTCGACCGGGGCCGCCTGCACGAGGTCGGGGATCGGGCGGGCCGGTGCCAGGTCGAGGTAGGCGTCGGCCGTCGCCTCGCCGGCGACAGGATCCAGAACCCGGCCGACCAGCACGCGCCAGTCCCGCTGCGGGTTCGTGTTTCCGGTGACCGGGGCGGCGATGTCGACGCCGCCGAACGTCGTCGAGTCCGCAACCAGATCGATGGCCTGCGGGGCCCCGCCTTCCAGGTCTTCGCCGATATCGGCGCCGACGCCGGTGGACGTGTCGCAGGCGGCGAGGGGCAGGAGAACGGCTCCGACGAGGAGCGCGGCGGCGATACGACGAAGCGTCATAAACCGGGATCGAAGTTTCGAGAGCAGCGGGCGAACGGGGCAGGCGCGGTGGCGAATGGGGCAGGGCGTCAGCAACTCGACCCGTACACGGGCGACGCAGCCGAGCGGTTCGGCGGCCAGTTGGCGAGCCGGGTGGGGCGGACGCGGGCGGGGCGAGGTCGAGAAACCCGTGCCCACAGGACGAACCCGTCCATCCGGGCCGCGACGCACACGGCCATCCGGCACACGGCCATCCGGCAGGAAGCCGCCCGGCGCGGAACGCACACATCCATGACCGGGGAGAAAACGAGTGACCGGCCGCCATTCGTATGCGGGAGCAACGAGGCGCAGCGGGCCCGCCGCCGAAAGCGGCGTTGGCACGCAGGACCTGCTCGGGGCGCAACGGCAACGGTTCCGGGAAGTCCGGCCCGATATCAGCCGCCCGAGACACGCAAGAACCCCATCCGACGGGTGCCGATGGGGTTCCTGAAGCAAGCGGTGCCCGGACGGACGGAGAGAGCCCTGCCACCGAGTAAATCGCTTCCGTAAATGAAATCCTGGAAAACGGTGTTTCCACCCTTCGATCCGCTACGCAGGGACTTCACTCAGCATTTGCTCGTAGAGTTCAAGGGTCTGGCTTGCCCGCTCCTCTTCCTCTGCGCTGAGCTGCACCGCACCGTCGATGGTCGCAGCGTCGGGGAGAGACAGGGTTGCGTTGGCATACTGGAGGCCGATCTGCGTCAGCGGGCGGGTGGGCTCGTCGACGGAGAGCCCGAGGGCGTCAGCCGCATCGGCCGAGAAGGAGATGTCCAGGTCGACCTCGTCCGGGGTGAACACCGTCTTTGTGTCTCCCAGAACATCGTCGCCGGAGTACTCGGTGGCCAGAAGGCCGGGCAGGAGGCTGCTGATCCAGCCGAAGGCGTGAACGATCTCCGGGCCCCAACGAAGCGTCCGAATGGTTTCGAGGACGGCCCGGTTGAAGAAGAGGGCCCGGCGCGCGTTGTCGTCGAAGAGCGTTCCGTCTTCGTCGCGCACCACCCCGTCTCGAGAGAAGTAGTCGCCGTGGTCCATGAAGTAGACCTGCAGCCGAACGCCCGGCACCGAGGCGACCTTAACGGTAACCTCCTCGGTGTCGTCTCCCATGGGGACGTCGGTCCCGCTCAGACGAATCACCTCGTGCAGGCTGTGCTTCCGTTCACTGATCCCGCCGTAACAGGGCATCATGATCCGCGCCTCGTAGTCGCCGCCGTCCTGCACCTGTTCGGGCAGAGAGCGCGCGAGGGAGGCGATGGAGGACGCCTGCGTGAAAGGATCGAGTTCACCGGAAACGAACAGAATTCGCGTGGACTGAGCCATATTCGGGGAGCGTTGAAGGAGACGGCTACGACGGTGGTCCGGTGCATAGAGGCTGCGTCGATGCACGGGCTGCATGAATGCGGGTCTCGGACCGGAGCGGGTGGGAGCGCTTTCAGAAAAATCTGCCGGTCCGGTGCGGACCCGAGGCGATCAGAACGGCGGCTCGTGCGGATGCAGCAGCCGCGAGCCGCACAGGGTGTTTAATCAACACGTACGTAACGTAACCATGAAACCGGCGATAATCAACGCAGATGCGGGATTCGGCCGCCTCCGCGGATCAAATTCTGCCGAACCCGTGCCGCTCACGCCGCCGTCCGGCAAACCTCGCTCCCGGATCGGACGCCGGCCGGGCGCCGGCGGAGAGCCCCCGCAGACCCGCCCCACAGACCTGCCCC
>CAKZLV010000327.1 GCA_937127285.1 uncultured Bacteroidota bacterium | reverse complement strand
CACCAGAGGAGACGCCCTCTACATCCTCGACCTTCCATCCTCGATCCTCCATCCTCCCCCCTCTCATGCCGGTTTCGTCCTCGCACCGCCTCATTGCCGGCACCCAGGTCCAGTCGCTGCGCCCGCCGGACGGCACCGCTCTTCTCTTTACCACGAACATGGGGCTGGAGGACGTGGTTGTGGACGAGTGGGCGCGGCGGGCCGAGGCGGCGGGCCAGGACGCCGGCGACGGCACGCCCTCTCCGCTGGACCTGAACAGCTACGCGCTCGTCTCGACCTCGGCCTCGCTCGCGGAGGCGCTGCCCGTCGCCCGGCACATGCGCTCCGTCCATCACGTCCGCCAGCCGCTCTACACGTTTCTCCTCCCCGACGCCGAGGCGGAGACGCGCCTGGACGCCATCCGAGAAGTGCTCTCCGACGTGGAGGTCCCCGGCATGACGCAGGCCGGCACGTTTCGCGTCACGTCCGTCCGCAACGGGGAGCACGACTTCACGAGCATCGACGTGCAGCGCGTCTCCGGGACGGGACTGCAACAGCAGTACGACACGGAGGTGGACCTGGAGGACTACGACCTGGACGTGCACGTGGACGTCCACGACACGCGCTGCCTCGTCAGCATTCAACACACCCGCGAGGCGCTGAGCCGGCGGCAGGAGCGCGTCTTCACCCCGCACGCCGGACTCAAGACGAACGTCGCCTACGGACTGCTGCACCTGCCGCGCCTCGACGGTCCGCCCGAGGTCTTTCTGGACCCGTTCTGCGGATCCGGGACGATCCTCATCGAAGCCGCCGCCGAGTGGCCCGACGCCGACCTCTACGGCAACGACTGGGACGAAACGGTCGTCGCCGGGGCACGCACGAACCTTAACGCCGAGGGCCTCTCCGACCGCATCTCCATCGGCGAGGGCGACGTCTGGTATCTCGCGGAGACCTTCGACGACCGAGCCGGCACCGTCGACTTGATGGTCACGAATCCCCCCTTCGGCCAGCGGATGGGCAGCAGCATGGACTTTCTCCCCTTCTACCGGCGCGTCCTGGAGCAGACGGCCGAGGTGCTGGCCCCCGGCGGCGTGCTCGTGATTCTGGTCCTGCGCAACGGCCCGTTCAACCAGGCCCTCACCGACACCGGCGTCTTCGACGTACGGCACGTGCGCGTCCTGGGCATCGGCGGCCTCTACCCGCGCGCCTTCGTGCTCGAAAAACCCGCCGGGGACGGTGCGGCCGCGGCATAACCAAGCGGAATAACCAACGGGCCCGCCCCCCGTCCCCGCCGACCACGCCGCAATGAGAACCGCACGACGCGTCGTGCGGCCCTCATGCCGTTCCCCCGATGTTCGAGACAGGAGGCTCCCAACACGTCAACACCTCAACACGCGAACACGTCGACACCTTCCGTCACCCGGCTTCCACGGCCGGTGCTCCGTCGCCGGAGACGGCGTCCGGACGGGCCGCGGACGGCGTTTCGAAGGTGAGACCGTTCTCGTCGTCGGCGAGGTCGATCCGGACGGGATCGCCGTCGTGCACGCGGTCGTTCAGCAGCTCCTTCGAGAGGGCGTTGGCGACCTGGCGCTGCATAACGCGCTTGAGCGGGCGCGCCCCGAAGGCCGGGTCGTAGCCCCGATCGGCGAGCCAGTCCTTCGCTGCATCCGTCAGGTCGAGATCCAGGTCGTGGTTCTTCGCCGCCAGACGCGCGATGCGGCGGAACTGGATCTCGACGATCTCCCGGATGTGCGTCCGGCTGAGCGAGCGGAAGGTGACCACCTCGTCGATCCGGTTCAGGAACTCGGGCCGGAGGCGCTTGCGCAGCATCTTGAGCAGCTCCTCCTCCAGCTCCTGGCGCTCGCGGTCGGAGAGGTAGCCGCCGTCCACTTCATCCATGCGCTCGGCAATGATCTCCGAGCCCATGTTCGAGGTCATAATGATGATCGTGTTCGTGAAATCGACCGTGCGGCCCTGGTTGTCGGTCAGCCGCCCGTCGTCCAGGACCTGCAGCAGCACGTTGAAGATCTCCGGGTGCGCCTTCTCGATCTCGTCGAGCAGAACGACGGAGTAGGGCTTGCGCCGCACGGCCTCGGTAAGCTGGCCACCCTCTTCGTAACCGACGTAGCCGGGTGCGGCGCCGATGAGGCGAGACGCGGTGTGCTTCTCCTGGTACTCGCTCATGTCGATCCGCACCATGGCGTTCTCGTCGTCGAAGAGGAACTGAGCGAGCGTCTTCGCCAGCTCCGTCTTGCCGACGCCCGTGGTGCCGAGAAAGATGAACGAGCCGATGGGCCGGTCGCCCTCCTGCAGGCCCGTCCGGCCGCGGCGGACGGCGTCGGAGACGGCCTCGATGGCTTCGGGCTGGCCGACGACCCGCTTCGACAGCTCTTCCTCCATGCGGAGGAGCTTTTGCCGCTCGCTCTCCATCATCTTCGAAACCGGAATGCCGGTCCAGTTGGAGACGATCTCAGCGACGTCTTCGCCGTCGACTTCTTCCTTCAGAAGCGCGCCGTTCTCCTGGATCTCCTGCAGCTTCTCGTTGGCCGTCTGCGCCTCGTCTTCCCGATCGGGGATCTCGCCGTAGCGGATCTCGGCGACGCGGTCGTACTTGCCCTCGCGCTCCAGGTTTTCGGCCTCGACGCGGAGCTCGTCGATCTTTTCCTTCGCGTGGCGGACCGTCTGGATCAGGTCCTTCTCTTCCTTCCAGCGGGCCTTGAGCTCGTCGCGCTCGTCTTCCAGATCCGCGATCTGCTTGTTGATCTCGGCGAGCTTCTCCTCGTTGTCGTCGCGCTTCACCGCCTCGCGTTCGATCTCCAGCTGCCGGATCTCGCGCTCCAGCTGGTCGAGCTCCGCCGGCATCGAGTCGATTTCCATGCGCAGCTGCGCGGCGGCCTCGTCGATCAGGTCGATGGCCTTGTCGGGCAGCTGCCGGTCGGTGATGTAGCGCTCGCTGAGGTCGGCCGCGGCGACGAGGGCGCTGTCCTGGATGCGGACGCCGTGGTGCACTTCGTAGCGCTCTTTCAGCCCGCGCAGGATCGAGATCGTATCGTCGATGCTCGGCTCGTCGATGACGACCTTCTGGAAGCGGCGCTCCAGCGCGCGGTCGTTCTCGATGTGCTTGCGGTACTCGTCGAGCGTCGTCGCGCCGATCGCGCGCAGCTCGCCGCGGGCAAGGGCCGGCTTCAGGATGTTGGCCGCGTCCATCGCCCCCTCCGCCGCGCCGGCGCCGACGAGCGTGTGCAGCTCGTCGATGAAGAGGACGATCTCGCCGTCGCTCTCCGAGACTTCCTTCACGACGGCCTTGAGGCGATCTTCGAACTCGCCGCGGTACTTCGCACCCGCCACGAGCGCGCCCATGTCGAGCGCCACGATGCGCTTCGACTGCATGCTCTCGGGCACATCGCCCTGCACGATGCGCGTGGCGATGCCTTCGGCGACGGCCGTCTTGCCGACGCCGGCCTCGCCCACCAGGACGGGGTTGTTCTTCGTGCGGCGCGAGAGGATCTGCAGGACGCGCCGGATCTCCTGGTCGCGCCCGATGACGGGGTCGATCTTGCCCTTGCGTGCCAGCTCGTTCAGGTCGCGCGCGAACCGGTCGAGCGCCTCGTAGCGGCTCTCCGCGTGGGGGTCGTCCGCGCTCTGCCCCCCGCGGACGTCCTCGAGCACGTCCATGACCTGATCCTTCGACGCCCCCTCGTCCCGAAGCGCCTGGCCGACGTCGTTCGTGCCCTCGACGAGCCCGACGAGCAGGTGCTCGGTGGAGACGTACTCGTCCCCGAGCACGTCGGCCTCGGCGCGGGCGCGGTCAAACACCTTCTTGAGCTCTTCGCCGATGTACTGCCCGGAGGCACTCGCTCCGGTGACGGCCGGCAGCTTCTCCATCGCCGTCTCGGCTTCGCTGCGCAGCCGGTCCACACCGGCACCGATGCGGCGCAGGATGGAGACGGCCACGCTGTCCGGGTCGCTCAAAAACGCGTCCAGCAGATGGGGCGGTTCGACGCCCTGGTGGTTGTGGGAGGCGGCGATTTCCATCGCCTTCTGAACGGCCTCCTGGGCCTTGACGGTAAACTTTTGGAGATTCATAAGCATGGTCGGGTTGTGCAACAGGTCGCTGCGGAGACGGGGGGAGGGGCAAGCACGCCGATACCGGGCGGGACGCCGCGCCGGGTGACGACTGCTATCCCTCCCGAATGGATGCATCCGTGCAGAGAACGAAAAGCGTACCAGGGGCGTCCCTCTGCCATTGTGACAGTTTTTCTCCCGACACACGTTTCCGGATGAGCACGGCTCCCCCGCCGACGTCAGCCGGGACGGCCGGCGGCGGAGCGAGGCCCGGTCGGTCGGTCCGGTCGGTTCGTATCCGGTCGGTTCGTATCCGGTCCGTATCCGGGAGGGGACGGTGCCCGCAAACCGGCGTCCGCACCGCACGATAACGCAGCGCGTCACAATCGGGGGAACTTATGACGCACTGCGTTATAACTACAACCGGGAGGTTTTCCTGGCTTCCCACGGGTGCGGAGATCCGTTCCGTGCGTTCGGGTCCCGCCCGTTCACACCCCCCTGCACGAATTTGCTGGATGCGAGGTGATCCCTATGACGACCCAATCAACGTCTCAACAACCAACATCCCGACCTGAAGACGACGCAGCCGTGGGCGAGCAGCGGCCGTTCGACCTGAAGAACCTGCCCGACGAAATCACCGGGCGCGCCCGAGAGATTTGGCTCGCCGGTCTCGGAGCGCTCTCCCGCGTCGAGGAAGAGGGCGACAAAATTTTCCGCGACCTCGTGCAGCGCGGCGAGTCGTACGAAGCCCGTCGCCGGCAGCAGCTGGAAGGCGTTACCAGCGGACTGCGTGAGCGCCAGGAGGCACTGACGCACGACGTCACCGAACGCCTCGAGAACGCCACGGAGTCGGTCGAACGGGCCGTGTCCGATACGCTCAGCGGTACGCTCGGGCGGATCGGCGTCCCGACGCGGACCGAGGTCCGCGGCCTGTCCCGCAAGGTGGGGGAGCTGTCGAAGAAGCTGGACGCACTGTCTCAGATGCTGGAGCCCGAAGCGACGGAAGGTGCCGAAACGGTCCTCCACGTCGTTCCGCGCGAGGACGGCTGGGCGGTGATGCGCGAGGGCGCCGACGACGCTCAGAGCGTTCACCCGACGAAAAAGGAAGCCCTGAGCGCCGGCCGCCGTGCAGCCAAAGAGCACGTGCCGAGCCAGTTGATCGTCCACAAGCAGGACCGGTCCGTTCAGGAGAGCTACTCGTACACGGAAGACGACGTGTAGCCAGCCGCCCCGCTCGCTTCCAACCGACCGAGGGCACGCTCGTCCTGGCGGCGGAGGGTTTCGGGGGAGGGCTTCGGCGGATCAAGAGGAACGGCGAGCAGTGCCGAAAAAGCCCGTCTCCGGGGCCGGAGACGGGCTTTTCGGGTTGGGACGGGCAGCGCGGAGAAGAGGCGGCCGCATCCCGCGTGCGACCCTGCGTCTCCTTCTTTCTCGTCTTTCTCTTCTCCCTTTCCCTTCTCTGCCTGTTAGCGCACGAGGACGAGGCGACGGGCCTCCGTCCAGTCGGGCGTCCGGAGCCGGTAGATGTACGTGCCGGCGGCAAGGCGGCGCGTCTCGGCGCTCGTCCACTCCACGTCGTAGCGCCCCGGCGTAACCTCCCGGTCGAGGAGCGTCGCCACCCTGCGCCCCAGAAGATCGAACACCTCCAGCGTGGCGCGTCCCGGCTCGGCAACGTCGAAGGCGATGGTCGTACCTTCCCGCACCGGATTCGGATAGTTGCCGTGCAGGACACTGGCGACGGGAAGGGTGGAGGAAACCTGGGTCAGCACCGGGTCGCAGTCGGACGTCAGGCCCGAGCCGTTCTCGACGGTTACCACGATCGCGCCGCCGGCCGTGAAGTCGACGCGGTCGCCGCGGATGTCGATCCGCGTCGTCGCCGACGCGTCCAGATCGACCCGATCGCCCTGCGCGAAGGATCCCGCCCCGTCGATGGAGCCGGTGAGGTTGTCGAGCGTGGTGAAGGTGGCCGACTCAATCCCGCTGTCTTCGTCCGTCGCCGTTGTTCTCACCGCCGAGATGGCGCCGTCGGCGGTGAACTCCAGGTCGATGTCTCCGCAGACCGGCGGGGTGTCGTCAACGACGTCCTGACCGGCCGCGAAGGCGTCGACGAGGCCGGCCCCGAAGGTCAGGTCCGGCCCGGCCGCTCCGCGGTCGAGGGCCGTCCGGGCGAGGGCGGCGGTAACCTCGGCGGGAGAAAGCAGCGGGTTAACGTCCAGGAGCAGCGCGGCGACGGCGGCTGCATGAGGGGCGCTGGCGGAGGTGCCGAAGAACGTGGTCGGGAAGCCGCCGTTGCCGGTGACACTGACTCCGTCGACGGCCGTGATGTCCGGCTTTGCCCGCGTCTCCGGGACCGGAAAGGCGATCTCCGACGGACCGCGGGAACTGAACGGCTCGATGTCGTCGAGACCCGGATCGCTTACATCGATGGCGGCCACCGCCTGGGCGCCGCGGGCTGCTGCATGCCCCCACACGCTCCCTGCCGGCTCGTTGAACGTGAGGATGGCGAGGGTGCCGTTGAAGTTGACCTCCACCTCGCGCGCCTCTCCATCGAATCGGTCGATCACCAGGAGGACGTCCTCCACGTTCGGCGTTTCGTTCAGGACGAAGGCGACCTCGAGGGGATCGTCGTCGCCGTCCTGGACGGCCAGTCCCAGACCCCCCACCGGAAAGAGACCGGCCGGGTCGCCGGCCACGTTGCCGTTGCGGTCGAAGAGGTAGAGGTCGTAGTCGCTCGCCGCAGCACCAAACGGCTCCGTCCACTGCAGAAACGCCGCAAAGAAGTTCGACGGGGCGAAGGCGGTGCCCCCGACGAGCCCGCTCAGGGCGATCTCCGACGCTCCTCCGGCTGCGAGCCCGAAGTCGTGCGCGTCGGCCGGAAACGAGAACTGATCTCCCGGCACCGTGTCGACGTACCCGGCCTCGTAGTGTTGCAGGCCGCTGTTTCCGGCGGAGGAGAAGTACGCGACGCCGTCGGCCGCTACCTGGTCGACCGCCTGCGCAACGATTCCGTCCTCCCAGTAGGGTTCGGTGAGAAAGGCGACGTCGTCCACGATCACGTCGGCGTCGAGGTCGGTGGCGAGCGACAGGATGGAGGCTGCCAGCCCCGGCTCGCCGCCCCCGAAGGCCGGGCAGAACAAGAGGTCGGCTCCCGGCGCGAGATCGTGGACGATCTCCAGCATGGCCGTCCCTTCCGCCCCGGCGTTCGTCACCGTGCCTCCACCGGCCGCATCCGAAATCGGACACTCCTCGACGACGGCCGGCAGATCTCCGGAGGCCTGCGACAGGGCGGCTCCGTTCGTTCCATCCGAAATGATGCCGATGCGGACGCCGCTTCCGTCTGCCCCCAGCGCGGCCCGCAGGTCGTCGGCATTGAGGGCGGCATCCCCTTCGGACACGATGGAACCGGCGTTGACCCGACCGGACTTGATGAGCGGCTGGATGCGCATCACGCCCGCCACTTCTGCCACGGCCGCCGCATCGGAGGGGGCAACGGCTCCCAGAAGGTAGCCGTCCGCTGAATCGACTGTCTCCGCCCAGAACCCGGCGGCTTCGAGGGCAGACGTCTCCACCCCCGGCCCGACGTGCACCATCACGCGCACCCGACCGGTCGCGTCGTACTGGAGAATCGGATTGCGCAGGGGCGATCCGGATTTGCTCAGCGGAGCTTCGGTTGTGCGAAGCAGCGGGTGGAGTTTCTGCTCGGTGGGCGACAACCCGAGCTTCTCGGATCGGCGCTCCATGACGGTCGCTTCGATCCGCTCCAGAACCGCCGCGGAGAGCGGGGGCGGCGTGTGGGACCGAACGACCCCGTCGGGCAACGGCTGGAACTGAACCGGGTTGGGTAGGTCGGGCGCATCCTGCGCCGACGCATCCGGCGGGACGACGATCACGAGCGTCCCGGCAAGAAACAGGAACAGGAGGCGGGACAAGAGGCGGGACAAGAGGCGGGAGAGGCGGCGGTGAGAGAATCGTCGCGGATTTATCATGGCAGGGGTAGCAGAGAGGAGGACGCGGGACGTGCGCGCACCACCACGACAAACACAGGCCCGGCCGTGCTGGAGGGGAGCCCCCGCACCGGTGCCTCCCGGCGACCAGCTGCCGGACGAAAACGGGGGCAACAGAGGGGAGATACGACTCGGGACCGCCGCCCGGACAGCTCGCGAGAGGGGTTGTGCTGCGCGTCCGCAAGAGACGAAGGGGGGCGCTCGCGCAGGTGGACCTTCGGCGCAAGCACCGGTGTTCCGTCCTCTTACGGATCGTGTAGGCACGCCGATTTCATCGTCCCCGGTGGACGGAGCGAGACCGTCCGGCTCCCGTAGAAGATTGCCCTTATCGCCTTGCCGCCCGGTGTACCGCGACGATTATGATCCAACGAGACGTTCTCCTCCGCCAAATCCAGCAGCTCACCCACGCGCTGGTCCGGATTGCCGAGATGATCACGAACCGGGAGTTCGACCGGGCGCTGGAGGCGATCGACGAGCAACTGAACCTGCAACTCGACGGCTCCGCCGAGGGACTGCGCCGCATCCCCCCGGAGCGGCTCCTGGCCCTCTGCCACGAAAACGGGCGCTTCTCCGCGCAGGCGGCGCAGACCCTGGCCCGGCTGCTCCGCCTGCAGGGCGACGCCCACGCCGGACGCGACGAAGACACGGCCGCCGGGGCCTGCTACGGGCGCGCCCTCCTTCTCCTGCGGGCCGCCCTGCAATCCGACGACGCCACCGTCTCCTGGAAAATCGGCACGCACCTCGCCGAACTACAACACCTCACGGACGAGCACCCTCCCGGCGACGACGTCGCCAGCGCGCTGCAGGAACGGGGGTGAGGAGAGGGGTGAAGGGGTGAAGGGGTGAAGGGGTGGAGGGATGGAAGGGTGGAGGGGGGAACTGATTGATCATTGGGCATTGATCATTGGGCATTGATCATTGGGCATTGGCCATCGAGCATTGATCAATGAGCCTGGAAGCGACTCACGTCGCTGCTTCCGCCGGTGCGGGCTCGGGGGTTTCGGGCTCTCCGGTCGTGACGATATCGACCGGCTTGCCGATGAGGTAGAGAAGACCGAGAAGGACGCCGGCGCCGGTCAGCAGACCGATCCACCACGGCATGCCGAAGCCCGCCGGCAGGGTGCCGAGGGGGATGGCCACCAGGCCGACGCTGCCGGCGTACGGCAGCTGGGTGCGGACGTGCTCGATGTGGTCGCACCCCGACGCCATCGAGGACAGAATCGTCGTGTCGGAGATCGGCGAGCAGTGATCGCCCCAGACGGCCCCGGCCAGGACGCAGGACACCGCCGAGTACAGAATGTGGTAGTGCTGCGGATCGCTCATGCCGTTGGCAACCAGAACGTCCCACGTCAGCTTCACGACGAGCGGCATCAGGATGCCCATCGTTCCCCAGCTCGACCCGGTCGCGAACGCCGTCGCGGCGGCCAGGATGAAGATGAGGGCCGGCACGACGGCAGGCGGCAGGGTTTCGCTGAGCGCCGCCCCCAGGTACTCGGCCGTAAGCAGAACCTCGGTCAGGTTCGAGAGCCCCCATGCCAGCACCAGCACGATCATGGCGAAGAGCATCGACTTCAGGCCGCCGTACCAGGCGTCAACCGTCTCGTCGAGCGACAAAATCCCCTGCCCGATCGACAGGCCGGCGGCAACGAGGACGCCGAGCAGCGAGGCGTACACGAGCGCCTGGTAGGAGTCCGCCGCCCCAATGACTTCGCGGAGAGGAGCCTCCGTTCCGACCGCCGCCGTACCCGTCGACCACAGAAATCCGAGCACGCCGAAGACGAGGACGAGGACGGGAATGATGGCGTTGAGCGCCCGCTTCGGCGCCCCCTCCGTCGGGGCCAGTTCTTCCCCCTCGGCGGCGGCCTCATCCACCTTCGCGTCTTCCCCCAGCACCCGGCCGGTTTCCCGGGTGCGCTTCTCGGCGTCGTACATCGGGCCGAACTCGCGGTCGGTCAACGCGATCGCGAGCACGAAGAACAGGGCCAGCCACGGGTAGAAGCTGTAGAGAATCGACTCCAGGAAGATGCCGTAGCCGGAGAGGTTGAGTCCGTCGATCGTCGCCACGGCCTCGTTGATGAGGCTCACCTCGAAACCGATCCAGGTGGTAACGAGCGCGAGGGAGGCGACGGGAGCCGCCGTCGAGTCGACCAGATAGGCCAGCTTCTCCCGCGAGATGCGGAGCCGGTCGGTCACCGGCCGCATCGTGTTGCCGACGATGAGGGTGTTGGCGTAGTCGTCGAAGAAGACGAGGATGCCCATGACCCAGGTCGCCACCTGTCCCCGCACCGACGTATTCGCCCAGTCGGTGATCAGCTCCACGACCCCGGTCGTGCCCCCGTTCTTCGAGATGATTCCCACCATCCCCCCGATCATGAGCGAGAAAACGATGATGGCCGCGTGTCCGGAGTCGACGATGGCGTTGAGGACGTAGACGTCGATGGCGTCCAGGAGTCCCCAGAACAGGCCGGACACCGTGATCCCCTGCACGATCCACGCCCCGATCCAGATGCCGAGGAAAAGCGCCGGCACGACCCGCCGAAAGAGGAGCGCCATGACGATGGCGATGACCGGTGGCAGGATGGACGCCCAGCCCGGGATCGCCCGCGTGGTGGCCCGGGACAAAACCGTCCCGCCGGCGCGCACCTCCACCGATGTCGATCCGCTCGCGGGAGGGGTGACCTCGGCCGTCCAGGCGCCGGCGTCGTAGGTAAGCGGCGTCTCCTGAGTGCCGACCCGCGCAACCGGAGCCCCCTGCGCCGCGAGCGACGAGTCGGCATCGACCGTCACCGTGAACGCCACGTCGGTGAGGACGATCTCCGGCACCTCGATCCGCTCCCCTCCCTCCTCCTGCGCCGCGGCGGTCGGGGCGAGGAGAAGGAGGACGAGGAAGACGGCAAAAAGACGCACACGCGAGGTATGGGTCATGAGTCACGGGGAATGAGACGATATGTACAATTGGGGATGCGTCCCGACTCTGGGATGGCTGTGCCCACCACCGTTCCCGTTTCCAACACAGTACAGTCCCTTTTGTCATGACACAAAAGGGACCAAAAAGTCAAGGCAGCGAAGAAAATGGCCCGCCGGCGATGGAGACGGCGTCGCTGTGCTGAAAGAATCGGAACTCGCCCCGACCGGAGAAGAAAGCTACATTTGACAGTTTGCAATTTTCCCTGTCCGTCTATCGCGTGCCGAAGATCCGATCGCCGGCGTCGCCGAGGCCGGGGCGGATGAAGGCGTTGTCGTCGAGTTCGCGGTCGAGCGTGGCGGCGACGATGCCGACATCGGGGTGCTCGCGGTGCAGTTGGGAGACGCCCTCGGGGGCAGCAACGAGGCAGGCGAAGGTGAAGTCGGTGCCGCCGTGTTCTTTGAGATGTTGGATCGCGAAGGTGGCGCTGCCGCCCGTGGCGAGCATCGGGTCCACCACGAACAGGTGGGCGGAATCGACTCCGTCCGGCATGTTGCTGTAGTAGTCGACCGGCTCGTACGTCTCCTCATCCCGCTGCATCCCGAGATGTCCGACGCGCGCCTCCGGCACGTAGCGCACGAACCCGTCCACCATGCCGAGCCCGGCCCGCATGATGGGAACGACAATCACGTCTTCGGCCAGGGTGTAGCCGGTTGTCGCCTCCATCGGCGTCTCGATCTCCGTTTCCGTCAACTGGATGTCGCGCAGGGCCTCATAGGCCAGGATGGAGGCGGCGTCGGAGACAGTCTTCCGGAATTGTCCGTGCGGGGTCTCGTCCCGGCGCAGGATCGTCAGATCTCGCTTCAGCAGCGGATGGTCGACGACGGTCAGGTTCTCCAAGGGTGCGGTGGGGGTTGAGGGTATGGGGAGAGAGTGGAGGCGGGGGGGATGGCGGGTGCGCCTCGGGTCGCCGGTTTCCTCCCGGCCGCCGGCGCGGAGGGCAGCGCGGGGGAGAGCGACGCGGCGGAGTCAGCGCGACCGGCCGTCGCTATTCCTCGTCGGCAGACGGCGCTTCGCGAGCGCGCTTCGCGGCGTCGACGTTGCTGAGCCAGGCCTTCCGCTCGAAGTAGCTGTCCATGATCTCGCGCAGCTTGCCGGAAAGGGCGACGATGGCGATCAGGTTCGGAATGATGACCAGCCCGAGGGCGATGTCGCCGATGGCCCACACCGTGGCCAGCGGGGCGATGCCGCCGAGGAAGTTCATGATCACGAACACGCCCTTGTAGGGCAGGACGGCGCTTTCCCCGAAGAGGTAGATGGCGCAGCGGTCGCCATAGTAGCTCCACGAGATGGACGTCGAGATGGCGAAGAGCAGAACGCTGAGGACGACGATGCCGCCGCCCCAGTTGCCCAGTGGCGCCAGGCCGCGTGCGAACGCGAGTTGCGTCAGCGGCGCCCCGGTTTCGACGGCCGGCCCGTACAGGTTTTCGTACTCGGTGCCGTCGTTCGCAATCGCCACCCCGCGGGCCGGGTAGAACGTACCGTTGAAGGGATCCTGGAAGTCCTCCGCCACATCGCAGCCGGCGGCGCATCCGGTGTAGAAGCGGGACACAACGGCCTCATTCCAGGCAAACTGCGGCGTGCCTTCCTGTACGCGCGGCTCGCCGTTCACGATGCGGATTTCCGTCGGCGGCTCTTCGCTGGAGATGATGCCGCCCTCTCCCTCCACGCGGTAGCTGACGGCCCCGCCGTCGAGGTCCAGATCCGTGGGGACGGTGTCGTCCCAGACGCCGGTGACGACGATGACGAGCCCAGTGATCGTGCAGACGATGATCGTGTCGATGAAGGGCTCCAGAAGTGCCACGACGCCTTCCGACACCGGCTCGTCGGTCTTCGCCGCCGAGTGGGCAATCGGGGCCGAGCCCTGCCCGGCCTCGTTCGAGAAGAGGCCGCGCTGCACGCCGTAGATCATCGTCAGGAGGAAGATGCCGGCCCCCGTTCCCGCCACGCCCGACTGCGGGTTGAACGCCTCGGTCACCACCGTCGAGACCGCCGCCGGCAGCTCGCTGGCGTTCATCGCCAGGATGACGACGCCGCCGAGCACGTAGATGGCGGCCATGACGGGAGCAACGACGCCGGTAAACCGCCCAATCCGCGTCACGCCTCCGATGATAACGACAGCGACGATGGCGGCGACGAGGAGGCCGACGACGACCTTCATCGTGAAGGGGTCGAGGCCGAAGACGCCGCTGTAGTTGGAGAGCGTGTCGGTGACGGTGTTGGCCTGGTTGGCGTTGCCGGTCAAGAACGAGGTGATCATGAGCATTCCGGCAAAGAACACCGCCATCCACTTCCAGCCAGAGCCCAGCCCCTTCTCGATGTAGTACATGGGTCCGCCGGAGACGGTACCGAGCCAGTCCGGCCCGTCGTCGTCTCCGAGCGCCACGTCGCGGTAGTGCTGGGCGAGGGTCACCTCGCTGAACTTGGTCGCCATGCCCAGAACGGCCGTAACCCACATCCACAGGAGAGCGCCCGGACCGCCGTAGTGAATTGCGAGTGCCACGCCGGCAATATTTCCGATCCCGACCGTGGCCGAGAGCGCCGTCGTGAGCGCCTGGAAGTGAGGAACGTCGCCGGGCTCGTCGGGGTCGTCGTACTTCCCGGACGTCACTGCAAACCCGTGGAAGAGGCGCCGGAACTGAACGAAGCCGAGCCGGAGGGTGAGGTACAGCCCCGTTCCCAGCAGCAGAATGACGACGATGGGAATGTCATTTCCCGTTCCTGTCGGGATTCCTTCTCCCCAGACGATGTTGATGAGTCCGTCGACAAGATCTTGCATAAAAGCTGGATGCGTGGCGAGGTCCATGACAAGGCGCAGCCGGCCCGGTGCCTGCCGCTCCGGTGCCGCCGTTCATCGGCGCACCGATCCCGCAGACGAGGCGAGGGGCAAGAGCGTCCGACGCGAAGAGAAACGCACCGGACGAAGAAAACCGTCACCGGAAAGGAGAGACAGGCAACCACTCAGGGAGCCATAACAACGATGTAATATATGCGCCGGTCTCGATTCGCGCAAACGAGAGCTTCTCTGAACGTTAACGTCCTCGTTGAGAGTTCTAACGTTGGACGTTGACGCGTTGGGACGTTGACGCGTTGGGACGTTGACGCGTTGGGACGTTGACGCGTTGGGACGTT
>CAKZLV010000326.1 GCA_937127285.1 uncultured Bacteroidota bacterium | reverse complement strand
AACCACCACTAACGGCTCCAAAGGCCGCTGTCCTGCCATTAGACGACCGGGCAAGAAATCCGTACGTATCGACGAAGATCGAGGAAGAGCGGGACCGCGCGGCAGCTCCCGCCAGAGGGCAGCCCCCGCCAGAGGGCCGTCCGGACGCGATCTTCTCGTCCGGCCCCTCCGGAACGCACCGTTCCACACACGCCGCTCCGAACACACGCCGCCTCGAGCACAGGGTCAGGGCGATTCCGAGCACGACCCGCCACGGCAGCGGAGGGTCCACGGTACCCTGTCCATGCTGCCCTGGACGAAGGGCGGCCGAGGAATTATCTGTGCGTGCAGAAACAACAAGCGCAAAGGTTAACAAACTGTTCCGCAGAAAGCAACGACCGGCCCCGGATCGGGTTCGTGAATCCATGTTGGATTCTCCGACGTGCCTGTGCCCGCACCGTGCGGAATGTTCATTTGAAGGACCCGGCCCCCAACCGCTATACTTTGATGTTCTGTGGCGCACTTTTTGTGCTCCCAATGAGGTATTCTCTGTCACCGATCCTCTCCTGCATGTCGATTCGCGACCGGGTTATCGGCGTAATTGGCGGAATGGGGCCGCACGCGGCTCTGGACCTCTGCCAGAAGATCTTCGACTCCACCCAGGCGCGCAGCGACCACGAGCACCTGCCCGTGGCCCTGCTGTCGTACCCAGACCGGATCGTGGACCGGAGCACCTATCTCTTTCGGCACACCGACGAGAACCCCGCGCACGCGATTGCGGACATTGCGCGGCAGCTGGAGTCCGTCGGGGCGACGGTTGCCGGGATGCCGTGCAACACCGCCCACGCCCCGGCCATCTACGACGCGGTGGTGGAGGATCTGGACCGCACCGGCCACTCGATCGAGATGGTGAACATGATCGACGCCACGGTTCGCTTCATGCAGGAGCGCATGCCGCACGTAGGCTGCGTGGGGACGCTGTCGACGCTGGCCGTCTACGACCTGCAGCTCCACCGCGCGCCTCTGGAGGCGGCCGGCTTCGACGTGGTGGTGCCGGATGAGACCATCAAGCGCGAGGTCGTGAACCGGACAATCTTCGACACGGAGTTTGGCCTCAAGGCGCAGGTCAACCCCGTCACGCCGCAGGCGCGCGAGAACCTCATCGCTGCCATCCAGCACCTGCAGGACAAAGGTGCCGACGCGGTCGTCCTCGGCTGCACGGAGCTTCCGCTGGCACCGCTTCTCGACACCTTCGACGACTTGCTTCTGGTGGACCCCACCGAGATCCTGGCCCGTGCACTCATCCAGGCCACCTACCCCGACAAGGTGCAGCCGCTGGCCGACCACTACGCCGTGCACGCCGGGTAACCGCCCCCCGCAGCCACGACGCGCCGGGGGCAGCGGTTCAACACGCGTTGACTGGATGGCTGTTGACTGGATGGCTGTTGACTGGATAGACGGATCGGATGGACATTGCATTTCAGGGGGAGTTCGGGGCATACAGCGAGGAGGCCGTACAAGCCGCATTCCCCGATGCGACGCCGCGCCCTCTGCCCACCTTCGAGACGGTCTTCGACGCCCTGACGTCGACCCTGACGTCGGGAGGCGTCGACCGCGCCGTCGTGCCGATTGAAAACACCGTCTTCGGCAGCGTTCGCGTCAACTACGACCGTCTGCGTGCGCATCCGGTTTCCATCATCGGCGAGGTGAACCGGCGCATCCACCATCACCTGCTCGCCCCGCCGGGCGCATCGATAGAGGGCCTCCTCACCGTGCGTTCGCATCCGCAGGCGCTGGGGCAATGCCGGGCGTGGCTGCGTGCGAACCTGGGCGGCACCGCGACGGAGTCCGTCACCGACACGGCCGGTGCCGCACGGCAGGTGGCGGAAGAGCACGACCGCACCGTGGCCGCCATCGCCTCCCGCCGGGCGGCCGACCGGTACGGACTGGAGGTTCTCGCCGGTGGCATCGAAGACGATGCGGCCAACTACACCCGCTTTCTCGTCCTCGCGCCCCGCGATGCCGACGCTGAGCGGGTGGGAGACGGACCGCTCAAAACCTCCATCGTGTTCGCCCTTCGCGACAACGTCCCCGGCGCGCTGTTCAAGAGCCTGGCCGTCTTCGCGCTGCGCGACCTCGACCTGCTCAAGATTGAAAGCCGCCCGTTCGTCGGGCAGCCGGGTCGCTACCGGTTCTACCTCGACGTCCGCGGAGACGCCTCGCAGGGCCCGCTCCGCCGTGCCCTGCAGCACCTCCGCGAAATCAGCACGGAGGTGCGCTCTCTCGGCACGTATCCGGCGGCTCCGCCCCGCAGGGAGGCGTGAGGGGCCGTGAGGGGAAGGGGACCGGCGGGGGGAACCAGGACCTGGACGAGGGGTGGCGTCGATGGGTGGCGTCGGGTTCCGGTGGGGTTTACGATTGGGCCTCCCCTTTCGTAGGTTCGACGGTCCGGTGTCCGCTCACGAATCTAGCTGCTCCGCCCGTGCTGGTCCCCTACAGTGTGCGTGAGGGTCTCGCCAACTTTCGGCGGGCCAAGTTCGCCGCCTTTGCGTCGACGAGTGCCATCACGGTGGCCCTCATCTTGATCGGCGTCTTTGCGGTCGTCGGCTACGAGGCGCAGGAGGTCACCTCGATGCTCCGCGAGCAGGCCGGCGAGATGGAGGTGTTTATCCAGGACGATGCCAGTGAGCGGGAGCAAGACGCCCTCCACGCCCGCATCGAAACCATGCCCGGCGTCGCGCGCACCGACTACATCTCCCACCAGGAAGCCGCCGAAATCTTCCGGCGCGAGTTCGGGGAAGAGGCCGCCCTGTTCGAGGACCCGACGTTCCTGCCGGCGTCGGTGAAGGTATGGGTGGAGCCGCCGTATGCCAACCCAGACAGCATGGCGGCGCTGTCCCGTTCGTTCGGGCAGTGGCAAAACGTTGACGAGGTCGTGTTTAACCGCGATCTTCTGGCCCGGGTGGCCCGCAACCGCCGGATCGTGTTGTTTGTCGGCGCGGCCCTCGGCGCAATCGTTCTGCTCACGGCCGTGTTTCTGGTGGCCAACACGATTCGGCTCACCATCTACGCCCGGCGGCTTCTCATTCGTACCATGAAGCTCGTCGGCGCGACGGATGCGTTCGTGCGGCGCCCGTTCCTTGTCGAAGGCATCCTGCAGGGGACGATCGGGGGGGCAATCGCGGCCGCCGCCGTGTGGGGAGGCTACCGCCTCTTCATGCAGCAGATGAATCAACCCGTCGAGCCCTGGGAGGTCCAGCTGTCTCTGGTCGGCGGCCTGATCGGGGCCGGCATTCTCCTGGGTTGGCTCGGGTCGTACTTTGCCGCCCGCCGCTTCATCCAGAGCGTAGAACTGCACTGACCGGACGCCCGCGTTCGCCGTCCCGCCGCGTTCGCCCTCCACCCTCGCTCGTTGTCGAACCTCGTTCGTTGTCGAACGCCCTTCGCTGTCGAATCCCGTTCGTTTCCCTTCACCTGCACCCCGCCCGCCATGCTTTCTCGGATGCAGCATGCTGGACCTGCCCTCCTCGCAGCAGGGATCGCTGTGGTTTTTCTTCTGGCCGGACGCTGCCAGCAGCCGGACGACGCCGGCGTCGGTCAAGAGGCCGACGGCACCCTGCAGATCGGCACCATGGAGGCGACGGAACCCGTCCGCCGCGGCGTGACGCCCGGCGACCGAACCCTCGTGATCGATGCCTTCCGCGGACCGGTGGCGCTGCGCGCGGCCGACGACCCGACGGCCTCGCTCGTCTTTACCAAGCGAGGGCGGGGCGGGGACGCGACCACGGCCGGCTCGGCGCTGGACGCCATTACCATCACCGAATCCGGAACGGCCGATGCCTACACGTACACGGTGAGCACCGGCACGCCCGACCGCGCCGCGGTGCAGGTCGACGGAACGGTTCCTCCGCAGACGCCCCTCCGGGTGGCAAAGGACGTCGGCCCGGTGATGATCGATAGCCTGACCGGCCCGCTGACCGTGCAGCAGGACTACGGCCCGGTGACGATTCGGGGCGCGGCGGCCGAGACGGAGGTCACCCTCGAATCCGGCGACATCCGCGTTCACTTCCGCCGCCTGTCGCCGCAGGCCTCGGTCACGCTGCGGACGCAGAACGGCGACATCGACCTCGGCCTGCCCGCCGACGCGTCCGCCCAGCTGACCGCCGAGACGCAGGCCGGCGTCATCCGCACGCAGGGGCTGTCGTTCGGCACGCAGACCCTCGCCTCGGTCAATGCCGGCTACCGGTACTCGGCCCAGCTGGGCGACGGGGAAACCACCGTCGACCTGACGACCGAAAACGGCACCATCACGCTGCGGGCCGTACCGTCCAGCCCCGACGCTGCGCCGAACCCGCCGGCCGACCCGGACACCCTCGCCCCGGCCCGTACGCCGGTCCCGGCCGACAGTCCGGCCCTCGACAGCGCGCAGCAGCAGCCGGCATCACCGGACACCCTCTCCCCCGCACCGTCCGGCCCGGAACCGGCCGATACCGCTCGGACGGACGCGGCCGACCGGGACCCCGTTCCGCCCGATACGAGCGAGGCTCCGCCCGACACGAACGAGGCCCCGGCGGATACGACGGACGGGTAGAGCGAGGGGCTTCGGGCGTGTGGGCGTGTAGGTGTTTGGGCGTGTAGGAGGTTATCGTGTCTTTCGGTCAATACGCCCTCGCCATCCCGGATGTGATCCGAGATCCAGATCCCGCTGGTGGGCGGTTTCCTACTCAGTCGTCGGAGAACCGAGATGACGCACCAGTCGGGGGCGTGTTGTTTACCGTTGGTCTTGGACAACGAAAGCTGAGGCGGATGCACCAAGATAGAAAAACGGGACCCGGCCAATCGGGCAGGTCCCGTTTCTTCATGTAGTGCGCTAAGTATCAGCAGACTACGGTGTCGGGACGTCAGGGGCCTCAATCGGCTCCAGCGACGTTCCGTACTCCTGATTGATGGCGGCGATGAAGAGATTCGTCACCACTTCGTGTGTATCACCGGTCGGGTGGACACCGTCCTCGGAAAAGAATCGACCAAACGTGGAGACACCGGCCTCAGTCACCGAATTCAGTTGCGGAAACTTGGGCACGAGGTCGTCCGATGGGTCTTGCGGAGTGTCGGTCCCCGCTGCATAGAGCGCTCCAAGGGCGTTGTTCACGTCGACGTAGGCCCAGCCGCGATTATCGGCCTGGTCCTGGATGAAGTTGTTGTAGCCTTCGACGGCCGATACGACTTGTCCGGTCTCCGCAGGTGTCAGGATCGACTGCGCGGCAACGGCGTCGCTAACACCGATCTGCTCCAGAGGCAGATTTGAGTAGATAGCACCCAACGGCCGGTTGTCCTCGCAGTCTAACTCAACGTCTTGGCCAGTCAACGCAATCGCGAAGAGTCCGCTGAACGCGTACTGAAAGGAGGCACGAACGGCACTCGAAGGGTCGCCGGATATGCAGTTACTGTTGACGCTGAAGCTTCCCCAGGTGGCCTCCGGATTCTGCGCAGCAGTAGATTGACCGAACTGATTGATCTGGCTCTCGGCAGCTGCGAAAGCATCCCCGGTGATGAGCTGGGGAACGAACGTCACGTTCGTAACGCTTGCCAGCACGCCCCCTTCTGCACCAGCCGCCTCAAGGCTGTCGAGTACGTTCGTATACTGTGCCTCAAACGTCTCCTGTGGAGTGATGAGGTCTGTGTTGCCTGCAATTGCTGCACCGAGCACGTCATTGTTGCCGAGCCATACGCTCGCAAACGTCGGGTCGGCGTCTGCAGCAGCATTTACCTGCGTTCGACCGCCGAGAAGGAATTGCGTAAGCGCGTTGGCGCTCGAGGCTTCGTCATCGTTCGAGAGAGCGTCAATCACCTTTGCTCCAGGCACAGCAACATTGTTGACAGACAGAGGCAGCGGCCGAGAGCGAAGATTGCAGGTTTCTCCTGTGGTACCGCTTGGTCTTGCGCCGGTAAGGATATTCTGAACCGGCGGTGGGCAGCCAGGGGCACGTAGTTCGGGAATCGAGAACGACGTTCCCATCTGGTCGGCGAGTTGCACAGCGTACGACTCTTGCTGGGTAGTTGAACTAATCCCATTCGCCTGGAAACCGGCCGTGATGCTGTTGCCGAGAGAGACGTAGCTGGTGAAGAGGTCGTTTTGAACCTGCGGCTCGTTGAGAGACCCGTCCTCGCAGCCCGTAACGAATGGGAGCGCCAGGACGAGCAGGGCAGCAAGCCCCGCCGTCAGGCGTCGTAGTAGGTGGTTCGGTTTCATAGATCTACAGGTACAGAGTGAGAGTCGTGCCGAAGAGGTTGGCGCCGAATTCGTAGAGGCCCTGGTTCAGGTCCGTCGAAATCGGCTCGCCGGGCAGTTCGCTGCGAACGCGTCCGCGGCGGCTGTTCTGCTGCAGGAGGTGGTAGGAGACGTTGACCTCCAGGGTCTCCACCGGGCGCCAGCCGACGCCGAGCGTGAACTGGTTGCGGTCGTTCTCCGGCAGCAGCGGCGTGACGACGGCATCCGGCGCGGCGGCCGTGTTGTAGAGATAGCCGATACGGGCGGTCAGCGGGTCGAGCACGTCGTACTCGGCCCCGAGGCGCACCGCGTGGGTGTTGTCGTAGTTCTCCTCGCGGACGGTGTCGGTGGCCTTCTCGAAGTCGATGGGGATTTCGTCGAAGGCGGACCAGCCGGTCAGCTGGTAGTCGGCCAGCAGCAGCAGCCGCTCCGTCGCCTGAACGCTCACGCCGGCGACGAGCTGGAAGGGAAAGGTGATTTCCGTCTCCACGCCCTGCTCGGAGAGGCGCCCCTCCTCGGAAAACTGCGGCGCGAGCGCGGCATCCAGCGGCGTACCCGCCGGAAGAAGAACCTGCCCGCCCTGCGTCAGGTCGGCAGGAACGGTCAGGTTGGTATCGATCTGCTCGAAGCTGGCGTCCCCGCTGTACTCGACCTTGATCGGCGTGGTAAAGCGGGCGCCGAGCGTAAACCGATCGCTGATTCGGTAGGAGGCGCCAATGTTGGCCCCAAACCCCAGCTCGTTGCTGCCTTCCAGCTTCGCCTGGGCGAATGCAGTGTGGAAGGGAACGCCGAGCTCGCCGAACCTCGGCCCGCCCTCAACGGTGGGTGTCTGCGACAGGTCCACGAGTTGGTTGAGCTCGACGGTCGAGACGGCCAGGATCGGACCACCGCCCACGCGGAGTCGAGGCGTCACCTGATAGCCGATCGTCGGCTGGACGTAGATGGACTGCACCCGGTTGTCGTAGCCTTCGAAGGCGCCGTCGAACGTACGGCCGTCGGCAACCTCCTGCGGCCAGACGGTCTCCAGGCCGAAGGGCACGTAGAGGCCCAGACCGATTCCGGAGCGGTCGTTCAGGCCGTACGTGACGTATCCGTGCGGAACGGGGACCGGGTCGTTCTGGAGTTCGACCTCTCGAACGCCGCCCGGAGCCTCCGCGACGCTGTCGTACGTGAAGTCGCCGTTGGCGTCGATGAGTGTGGCGCCGAGGGATACGGTCGTCCCCTGTGCGCCGGCGATGTGGGCCGGATTGAAGTAGATCGACGATCCGTCGTCGCAGCCCTGGGCAACGGCGGCACCGGCGCGAGCCATGACGCAGGTACCCTGCTCGTAGACGCCGAACCCCTGGGCGGCGGCGCTTCCGGGCGCTAAAGTCCCGATGAGAACCACAGCAGCAAGCAGAGAAAGAAGACGGAGACCGGCAGGAGGCCGGCTCCAGGACGTTGATCGCAGCATCGGTGGGTCAGACGGTTTGGAAAGGTGGACGGAGGGGCCGATCGCTTCCAGCCCTCGAAAGCGGTTCCAAGTTTATTAACGGTGTTAACAAATTGCAACGGCCTTCCCGAGGCGCTGCGGGAGGTGCCCCGTTCCACGGACCCTGTTGCGCGGCGTCCGACGCCGTGACTCCGACGCCTTGTTCCCACGCCTTACTCCCATGCCGTCACGCAGCGTCCGGTGACGGACTGCTCGATGTCCGGCCGCCGGCCTCCGGTTCCGCTTTCTCGGGATTTGCCTCCTCCGGATTTGCCCCGTCTCCTTCTACAACCTCGTCAACTTCTTCGACGACCTCCTCGACCACCTCGTCGGCCTCTTCTTCGACGTCTTCGATGTCCTTCGCCGCCACGGCCGGCTGCGGTTCGTTCAGGTCGCGCCCTTCGAGGATGACGAGAGCGGCGTGCCCGGGGGAAGCGCTTGCGCCTCCGGCGCCGCCCATCGGGGCGACTTCGGCCACGCGCCAGCCCCGCTCTAACTCGATGTTGAGTTCCTCGAGTCCCTCGTGGCCCTCGGGCCCCGTCTTCACAATGAGCGCCTTCTGCGTGGTACGCATAGCCGGAGAGTGCGGATGTGAAAACCAGTGTGTGAAGATTGTAGGCAAACGGCTGCCAGCAGGTGCGCCTACGTTCCCCCGTTCGGTTTGTTGATCGTGCCGGGTCGCCCGGCCCGTCCACTGCCTTCTCGCAACCCGCCTCGTTTCGATGCGCCGAATCGCCCTCATCTACGACGTGTTCGACGCCTATCCCTGGCAGGAGGGCGACCCGCCGGATGCGGACGCGGAGTACGAGCCGGAAGAGACCGTGGAGACGCTGGAGGCGGCCGTGCGCCACCTCGGCCGTGAGCCCGTCCGGATCGGGACGGCCTTCGACCTGCGCGAACGGCTTCAGGAGGGTCTGCAGGTGGAGGCAGCGATCAACATCGCGGAGGGAGCGCGAAGCCGCAACCGCGAGGCCTACGCGCCGATCCTGCTGGAGATGGCCGGGATCCCTTGCCTGGGGTCCGATGCCCTCACCCTTTCCCTCACGCTCGATAAGGCGTGGACGAAAGACATTGTCGCCGCCGCCGGTATCCCAACGCCGCCGCACCGCGTCTTCGCCGGTCCCGGTGCGGTCGACCCGGCGGATCTGCCGGATTTCCCTCTGTTCGTCAAACCCCGCTCCGAGGGGACCTCGAAGGGCATCACGCCGGAAAGCCGGGTCGACGACGCTGATGCCCTCCGCCGGGCCGTCGCCCGCATCACCGATACCTACGACCAGGACGCCCTCGCCGAAGGATTCGTGGAGGGCGGCGGAGAGTTCACCGTCGCGGTCGTCGGCCACGACCCGCCGGAGGCGCTCCCGGCCCTGCAGCGGGCGGTCGAGACGTCGACGGGAATCGGGCTCCACGCCCTCGAGCACCGGGGCGCCCCGACCGCCGATGAGGCGTGGGACTACGCCCTCGGCGGTACGCTTAACGACGACTTAGAGACAGCGCTTCAACGGCACGCGCTTCGGGCGTTCGACACGCTCGACTGCCGCGACTTCGCCCGGGCGGATTTCCGGGTCGATGCCGACGGACAGCCGTGGTTTCTGGAAATTAATCCCCTCCCCACCTTCGCCCCGGACGATACCTTCGCCATCCTCGCCGAACTGCAAGGCCGCGACTACATCCCCTATCTCGCCGAGGTCTTCGAGAACGGGCTGCAGCGGCTGGGCTTGCAGTGACGAGTTTCGAATGCCGAGTTTCGAATGCCGAGTTTCGAAGGGGGCGCCGTGAAACATGCGTGCAGCCCGGCAACGAATGGCTCGTCGTCTGCGTGTACACATCTGCGCACACAAACCCCCTTCCGAGCTTGACGCCGCATCCTCCCACTCATGGCTGAGCCACCCACTCGACAATCGTCATTCGACACTCGAAACTGGACCTCCTGGCGCTGGCAGATGCAGAACCGCATCCACAGCGCCGAGGCGCTGCATGAGTGGATCGACCCGACCGAGAGCGAACTGGAGGCGATCGAGAAGACGGAGGGCGTCTTCCGGTGGAACATCACGCCCTACTACGCCGCGCTGATGGATCCGAAGGACCCGGCGTGCCCGGTGCGCCGGCAGGTCGTTCCGTCGATGGACGAGCTGGAGCCGGACATCGTCGGCGTCACCGACCCGCTCGGGGAGGTGGACCACTCTCCGGTGAAAAACCTCATCCACAACTACGAGGACCGGGTCGCTTTCTGCGTCACCGCCGAGTGCGC
>CAKZLV010000325.1 GCA_937127285.1 uncultured Bacteroidota bacterium | reverse complement strand
AACCGCGCGAAGACCGGCATCCGCGGGACGTGGCAGGCCCGCTTCCGCTTCAACGACGTGCGCGTTCCCCGCGAGAACCTGCTGCACAAAGAGGGCAAGGGCCTGAAGGTTGCGCTCTCCTGCCTCAACTACGGCCGCTGCACCCTCAGCGCCGGCGTCACCGGTGCGGCGAAGGCGGCGAAGGAGCAGGGCATCAAGTGGGCGCAGACCCGCTACCAGTTCGACCGCCCGCTGGCCGACTTCGAGCTCGTCCAGCAGAAGATTGCCCGAATGTCCGCGCTGACGTACGCGATGGACGCGATGCTCTACATGATGACGGGCATGCTCGATCGCGGCGATCGCGACATCATGGTCGAAACCGCCATCACGAAGGTCTTCTGCAGCCACTACGGCTGGGAGGTCATCGACGACGTGATGCAGGTGATGGGCGGCGAAGGCTACATGGAGGAGCACGAGCTGGAGCGCGCCTGGCGCGACAATCGCATCCACGCGATCGTCGAGGGCTCCAACGAGGTCATGCAGTCCTTCATCTTTGCCTACGGCGGCAAGCAGCTGGCCGAGCAGATGATGTCGATTCAGGACGCGCTGACGTGGGATACGGATGAGTCCATCGGCGACAACCTGTCCCGCATCTTCCAGTCGGCGACGAACCCGCAGATCATGCAGAAGGCGATTCCGCTGGGGGCGGAGCTCTTCCTCGGCTACCAGCCGAGCGCGCCGGAAATCCGGAGCGTGCACCCGGCGCTGCGCGACCAGGCCGACCGCCTGGCGAAGCTCGTCCAGCGCCACTCGCACTCGCTGAAGATGGTGTCGAAGTGGGAGCGGGAGGACATCGTGAAGCACCAGGCGCAGCAAGCCCGTGTGGCCAACAACGCCATCTACCTGTTCGCCCTGTCGACGTCCCTCTCCAAGATGGACGACCAGCTGCGCACGGGCGAGTACGGGCCGGAGTTTGAGCGCGACCGGGCCGCGTTCGAGTACCTGTTCGACTGGTTCGAGCACGAGATCTACCGCGGCTTCGGCGAGATGCGCGACAACGCCGACGACAGCATGCGCAAGGCCGCCGAGGCGGCGCGTCGCTACAGCGACACGCTCCCGAACAAGGAGTTTTACATCCACGAAGGCTCGCCGCTGGGCCGCGATGCCGGCAAGGAGCCGCCGCAGGAGTTCATCCAGCAGTTCGACGGCGACGGACAGGATCCGCGCGAGATCGACCGCTCGCCCGGCGAGACCGACGAGCTCGATGTCGAAGAGCTGGAGGAGCTGGACGAGGTCGCCGAGCAGGGCGACGGCGCTCCCGAAGAGCCCAAGCCCGCCGCCGAAGACGGCGTCGCCTGATTCATCGCCGATTGCCGATTTACAACCGGCCGTTGCGGGGTGACCCGCTTTCACAACTCGCTTCCACCATTCAAAGCCGCAGCCTCCGACATGATGTCCGGAGGCTGCGGCTTTTTTGGTTCCGGATGCCTCCGGCGTGCGGCCGCGGACCGCGACCGTCACGCCGACCATGCTGGCCGCGACGATCCCGTGCATCACACGCGACCCACGAGGCGACCCGAATCGTCCGATTCTCCGATCATCCCATCCTCCCATTGATTACGTCGAGCCGTTGCCGGCGATCTCGCCGACCGGGACATCGCCGTCCGACGCCGCGAGGGCGGCCTGGGCGGCGGCGAGACGGGCGATGGGGACGCGGAACGGCGAGCAGGACACGTAGTCGAGGCCGATCCGGGCGCAGAAGGCAACGGACGCCGGCTCGCCGCCGTGCTCCCCGCAGATGCCCACGGACAGCTCCGGCTTCGTCTCCCGACCGCGCCGCGTGGCCATCTCGACGAGCTCGCCGACACCGCTTCGGTCGAGCACGCGGAAGGGGTCCTCCTCCAGGATCTCCTTCTCGACGTAGTAGGGGAGGAACATGGCCGTATCGTCGCGGCTGAAGCCGAAGGTCATCTGCGTCAGGTCGTTCGTACCGAACGAGAAGAAGTCGGCCGACCGGGCGACGTCCCCCGCCTGGAGGGCGGCGCGGGGCACCTCGATCATCGTCCCCACCTCGTACGCGACGGTGGCGTCGCGCTCGGCGAACACCTCATCGGCCACCCGTTCGATGACGGCGCGCTGGTTGGAGAGCTCCGCCTCCGTGCTGATGAGCGGCACCATGATCTCGGGGTGAACGGACCCGCCGTCCTCCTGCACGTCGAGCGCCGCCTCGAAGAGGGCGCGGGCCTGCATCTCGGTGATCTCCGGGTGGGTGACCCCGAGCCGGCAGCCGCGGTGGCCCAGCATCGGGTTGAACTGGTGGAGGGACTCGAGCTTCTGCCGGATCGTCTCCGGCGTCGTTCCGAGGCGTTCGGCCACGGACTCCAGTTCCGCTTCGTCGTCGGACGGCAGGAACTCGTGCAGGGGCGGGTCCAGGAGTCGAATTGTGACCTTCTTGCCGTCCATCGCCCGGAAGAGACCGGCAAAGTCCTCGCGCTGGTAGGGAAGCAGATCGGCCAGCGCGTCCCGGCGTTCGGATTCGGACTCCGCCAGAATCATCCGCCGCATCTTGGTGATGCGCTCGGTGCCGAAGAACATGTGTTCGGTTCGGGCGAGGCCGATGCCTTCGGCCCCGAAGTCGATCGCTTTTGCGGCATCCTCCGGCGTGTCGGCGTTGGTGCGCACGCCGAGCTCCCGGAAGGCATCCACCCACGACATGAAGCGACGGAAGTCGTCGGTCAGCTCCGGATCGACGAGCGGCTGCTGGCCCTGGACGACCTCGCCGGTCGTGCCGTTGATCGAAATCCAGTCGCCTTCTTCGACGGTGACCTCTCCGTTGGTAAACGACTTGCGGCTGTAGTTGACGACGATGTCGTCGCAGCCGGCCACGCAGGGCTTGCCCCAGCCGCGAGCCACGACGGCCGCGTGCGAGGTCATGCCGCCGCGCGAGGTCAAGATGCCCTCGGCGGCGTCCATGCCGCCGACGTCCTCCGGGCTCGTTTCGATGCGCACGAGGACGACGTCTTCGCCGGCCTCGTTCCATGCCTCGGCGTCCTCGGCCGTGAACACGACGCGCCCGACGGCGGCACCCGGTGAGGCGGCCAGGCCTTCGCCGATGACATCGTCCCGGTAGGCGTCGGGGTTCTCAAAGCGTTTGTGCAGGATCTGCTCCAGGTGTCGGGGCTCGACGAGGTCGCGCACGGCGTCCTCCTTCGTGACGAGGCCTTCCTCCACCATGTCGACGGCGATGCGGAGGGCGGCCGGCCCGGTCCGCTTGCCGTCGCGGGTCTGCAGGATGTAGAGCGTGCCCTCCTGGACGGTGAACTCGATGTCCTGCATGTCCCCGTAGTGGTCCTCCAGGCGCTGCGTGGCCGCGCGTAGCTCGTCGTAGATGGACGGCATGATCCGCTCCATCTCCTGGATGTCGTGCGGGGTGCGAATGCCGGCGACGACGTCCTCGCCCTGCGCGTTCAGGAGGAACTCGCCGTAGAGCTTCCTCTCGCCGGTCGACGGGTCGCGGGTGAAGCAGACGCCCGTGCCGCTGTCCTCGCCCATGTTGCCGTACACCATCGCCTGGACGTTCACGGCCGTTCCGCGCAGGCCGGTGATCTCGTTGATCTGGCGGTAGCGCACCGCGCGCTCGTTCATCCAGGAGCCGAAGACGGCGTTGATGGCGAGTTCGAGCTGCCGCTGGGGATCCTCCGGAAACATCCGCCCCGTCTCTTTTCGGTAAACCGCCTTGTAGCGGTCGACGAGCTCGTGCATATCGTCGGCATCCAGGTCGACGTCGTTCTCGGCCCCGCGTTCGTCCTTGAGGCGCTGCATGGCGTCCTCGAACGCGCGGCGGTCCATTCCCACCACCACGTCGCCGAACATGTCGATGAAGCGCCGATAGGCGTCGTAGGCAAAGCGCGGGTTGCCGGTCTTCGCGGCGAGCCCCTCGACGACCTCGTCGTTCAGGCCGAGGTTCAAAACTGTATCCATCATGCCGGGCATCGACTGCGCCGCCCCGCTCCGCACGGAGACGAGGAGGGGGTCGTCCGGGTCCCCGAACGTTTTGCCGGCGAGAGACTCGATGTGCGCCATGCCGTCCTCGATCTCCTCCGCCATGCCGGGCGGCCAGGAGCGGTCGTGCTCGACGAAGTATTCGCAGGCTTCGGTCGTGAGGGTAAAGCCGGGAGGCACCGGCAGGCCGATGGCGCTCATCTCGTTGAGGCTGGCGCCCTTTCCGCCCAGAAGGGCTTTCATGTCTTTGTTGCCGTCGGCATCACCGTCGCCGAAGCGGTAGGCGTAGGAGGTCGTTTGTACCGGGGAAGAAGAGCGGCTCATGGGTGCGCGAAAGTGGAGAGTGGCAGAAGACGTGGAGAGAAGGGGGCCCTTAAGGAAAACCGGGCCCTCAGCGAAACAGGCCCTTCGAGGAACAGGCCCTTCGAGGAACAGGCCCTTCGAGGAACAGGCCCTCAGAAAACGAAAGCGAATCGGCGGGGAACAGTCCAGAGGGGGAGTCCTGGAGCCTCCGGTGGAACGATCCCCCACGGAGGTGACGCCGGGCGAACAACCCGTCCGGGACCGCCGCACGGACTTGCCGCGGGAGATCGCGGCAGGACCCGGGACGAGGGAAGCAGATCTGTCCAGCTTCACCCCGCTCGACACCACGTTATACCCGGTTCATCCGGCCATCCGTTTCGGTGGAGGCGACCACAAACGAGAAAGGTGTGGCAAAAATCGAAGCGCTTCCAGCACACCCGTTCATGGTTTCTGCACCCCGTCTCCTCCCTTCGTTGACCCGAGGGGGCGAGCCCGCCAGCAGGGGCCCGGTTTATTACAGGAGGGTCTACGTTTTCTCCGGCGGGTGCGGACCTTTTCTGCCGGTTGACATCGTATCATACCCTGCTTCGACGGGGCACTTCTTGGCCCGGCCAAGCGCACAGCCGCGACGGACTCTCACCAACGGAGACCACCACCATGCAGACGAAAACGAAGAAGCGAACCGGATTTGACGAACCCTGGCGTCCTCAGCAGATGATCGAGGAGAACCCGGTGGGGATCTCTCAGGAGGCCGCCGAAGAGCTCATCCCGAAGCTGGACGAGATCGCGTCCACGATGTGGACGATGTATCACCAGTACCACAAGCATCACTGGCTCGTGGAAGGACCCCAGTTCCGGGACGTGCACCACTTCCTGGAGGAGAATTACACGGAGGTCCACAAGTACATTGACCGCCTGTCTGAGCGCATCACGGCGCTGGGCGGCATCCCCACGAGCGCGCCGGCCCCGCAGGCCGAGCTGTCGCAGGTAGAGCACGAGCCGGAAGGAACGTACCGCATCCGGCAGATGCTGGAGCACGACCTGAAGGCCGAGCGCGTCCTGGCGACGCAGATCCGGGAAACGATCGACCGCGCCCTGGAGCTGAAGGACCACGGGACGAAGCGCGAGTTGGAGAAGGCGCTCACCAAGGCCGAAGACCGCGCCCATCACCTCGACCACTTCCTCGGCGACGATTCGCTGGAGCAAGGACGCGAGGCGGACACCGCGTAGCGGCCTGCCGGGTGGGTGAAACCAGTCGGTTCCTCCCGCCCGAAGCAGCCGCCCGAAACAGCGGCCCGACGCGCCGGCGCCGACCGAACGGCCCGACCGCACAATGGGGCCTGCCTCCCTGCGAGGCAGGCCCCGTTCCTTGTTGGCCCGCTGCGGTTGGCCCACTGCGGTTGGCCGGTTGCGTCAGGCCGGTTGCAGTTGGGGGCGCACACGGGTTCCGTACGGGTCCGGCGGGTGACGGTCAGAGACACCGCGGGTCGGGATCGAGGGCGTGTGCACTCGCTGCTGACCCCGGTGCGTCCTCCCCGTGCGAAACACCCCCTGCCAACCGGGTCGTGCCTGCACCGCCTCGTCGCGGTTGTGGCCGCCGTTCCGAAGAGATAATGCCGCCGGCGGAACGTCCTGCCCGAAGCTGGCGTGACTAACGATCCGATCCGGGTGCTTCTTGGCGCCTGTTCGCCCATCCCGACCCCGGACCGCCTCCCAACCACCCCTCCGATTCCGCTGCACGTCCGTCTATGAAGCGTTTAGTCGTTGTAGAGTCGCCGACCAAAGCCCGAACGATTCGCGATTTCCTTCCCGGAAACGGGTTTCGGATCGAGGCCAGCATGGGACACATTCGCGACCTTCCGGCCTCGGCCAAGGAGATCCCTGCCGACGTCAAAGACGAAGACTGGTCGCGCCTCGGCGTGAAGGTCGAGGATGGCTTTGAGCCGCTGTACGTGGTGCCGTCGAAGAAGAAAGACGTCGTGAAGGAGCTTCGGCAGGCGCTCGACGAGGCCGACGAGCTCTACATCGCCACCGACGAAGACCGCGAGGGCGAGTCCATCGGCTGGCACCTGGTCAAGGTGCTGGATCCGGACGTGCCGGTGCGCCGCATGGTCTTCCACGAGATCACGCAGGAAGCGATCGAGCGGGCGCTCGGCGAGACGCGCGACATCGACCAGGACCTCGTCGAGGCGCAGGAGACGCGCCGCATCCTCGACCGCCTCGTCGGCTACACGATCAGCCCGCTGCTGTGGCGAAAGATCAAGCCGAAGCTCTCAGCCGGCCGCGTGCAGAGCGTCGCCGTCCGGATCCTGGTGATGCGGGAGAAAGAGCGCGTCACCTTCGTGCCGTCGACCTACTGGGATCTGACCGCCGGTCTGTCGAAGAGCGGGATCGACTTCGACGCCAAGATGACGCACCTCGGCGGCGTCCGGCTGGCGAGCGGAAAGGACTTCGACCCGGACACCGGCCGCCTGAAGGAGGGGGTGACGGAAGGGGAGGACGTGCTCCTGCTCGATGAAGACGAAGCCACCTCTCTGGCGGAGCGCCTCCTGCAGGAGACGTGGACGATCGCCGACATCAAGGAGCGGACGCGCACGAAGACGCCGTACGCCCCGTTCATCACCTCGACGCTGCAGCAGGAGGCGAACCGCAAGCTCAACCTCTCGTCGAGCCGCACGATGAGCATCGCGCAGAAGCTCTACGAGAACGGGCACATCACCTACATGCGCACCGACTCCACCAACCTTTCGAAGGAGGCGGTGCAGGGGGCGCGGACGGCGGTGGTGGACCGCTACGGCAGCGACTACCTCTCCGACGATCTCCGCGAGTACAGCTCGGCGAAGAGCGCGCAGGAGGCCCACGAGGCCATCCGTCCCGCCGGGTCGGACATGAAGACGAAGGAGGACCTCGGCCTCGGCGGCATGGCGGGCGCCCTGTACGACCTGATCTGGAAGCGAACGGTCGCCACCCAGATGGCCGACGCCAAGATCCGCTACACGAACATCTACTTCGACGCCGGGGAGGGAGACGAAACCGCCCGCTTCCGCGCCTCGGGCAAGAGCATCGACTTTGCCGGCTTCTTCCGGGCCTACGTGGAAGGGAGCGACGACCCGGAAGCCGAACTCGAAAACCGCGAACGCCCGCTTCCGCAGCTCGACGTCGGCGAAACGTCCGGCGGCGAGGCGCAGGGGGACGGGCAGCCCGGCTTTACCGTCGACGAGATCGACCCGAATGGGCACGAAACGAAGCCGCCTTCTCGCTACACGGAGGCGTCGCTCGTCAAAACCCTCGAGGAGGAAGGCATCGGGCGGCCTTCCACCTACGCGTCGATCATCGACACCATCCAGCGGCGCGGCTACGTGCGGAAGGAGGGATCGAGCCTGGTGCCGACCTTCACCGCCTTCGCCACCAATAACCTGATGGAGCGCCAGTTCGATAACCTCGTCGACGTGCACTTCACGGCGGAGATGGAGGAGATTCTCGACGCCATTGCGCGCGGAGAGAAGGACCCGGATCCGTACCTCGAGTCCTTCTATCTGGGCGACGACGGCGTCGAGCCGCGCGTGGAAAAGGGACTCGACGAACTGGACGGCCGCGAAATCAGCGAAATCTCCTTCCCCAACGTGTGGGGCGAGTACGTCGTGCGCGTCGGCAAGTACGGCCCCTACGTGGAGGGGACGCTCGAGGAGTCGGGCGAGACCGCAACGGCGTCGCTGCCGAACGACCTCGCCCCCGGCGACACGACCGAAGAAACCCTGAAGGACATCCTGGAGGAGGCCAACAAGGGGGATCGCGTGCTGGGGATCCATCCCGATGCCGACCTGCCGGTTCTCCTCAAGAGCGGCCCCTACGGCCCGTACGTGCAGCTCGGCGACGACGATCAGAAGGGCAAGCCGAAGCGCGTGTCCCTCCCCCCGAACGTCGACCCGGAGGACGTCGACTTCGACCTCGGCCTGCAGATCATCAACCTGCCGCGGGAGCTGGGCGAGCACCCCGAAACCGGCAACCCGATCGATGCCGGCATCGGGCGCTACGGACCCTTCGTCCGCCACAAGAAAAAGGGCAAGCCGACCTACGCGTCGCTGAAGAAAAAAGACGACGTCCTCACGGTGGAGCTCGACCGGGCGATGGAGCTCATCCGCCAGAAGGAAGAGCGCAACAAGCCGCAGCGGACGCTGGGTAAGCACCCGGAGTCCGGCGAGGTCATCGAGGTGTGGAACGGGCGCTACGGACCCTACGTGAAGCACGACGGCACGAATGCCTCGCTGAAGGACGGCCAGTCCATCGATGCCGTCACGAAGGAGGAAGCCCTGGAGCTTCTCGCCGAAAAAGAAGGCAGCTCCGGCACGAAGAAGAGCGCCTCGTAACGTTCATTGATTGGGGACTGGGTGATTGGGGGGCTGGGTGACTCGATGGGCAGGCGGCGAAGGGCCTGAAAGAATACCCTCTGCCGATTGTCAGACCGCTGCATCGTCACCACCCTGATTGGAAATCCACCAATCCTCCAATCCATCAATCATGCAATCTCCTCATCCTTCGTCGTCCTGTAGAGAGTGGAGGAGGTTGAGGTAGCTCTCGTAGCGCCGGCGGTGGATGGCCCCGCGGTCGGCGGCGGCCTTCACGGCGCAGCCGGGCTCGTGGTCGTGCGTGCAATCCTGGAACTTGCAGTCGTCCAGGTAGGGGATGAACTCGACGAAGAAGTGGGCCAGATCCGCCGGGTGCATCCGCTGGATGCCGAACTCGCGAATCCCGGGGGTGTCGACGAGGTATCCGCCGAAGGAGAGCGGGTGCAGCTGGGCATACGTCGTTGTGTGCGTCCCCTTGCGGGTTTTCCGGCTGACCTCTCCCGTCTCGACGTCGAGCCCCGGCTCGATGGCGTTGAGAAGGCTCGACTTCCCCGCCCCCGATGGCCCGGCCACCACGCTGACCCGGTCGGTGAGCGCCTCGCGAAACCGCTCGATGCCCGTTCCCGTCACGACGCTGGTTACGAGGACGGGATAGCCGAGGTCGGCGTACATGTTCTGAATGTCCATCATCCGCACCCGATCGGCCTCGTCCATCAGGTCCGCCTTGTTGATGACCAGGCCGGCCGGGATGTCGTGCATGTCGGCCGATACGAAGAAGCGGTCGATAAAGCCGGTGTTGAGGCGTGGAAGCTGCACGGACTGCACCGCCCACGCGCGGTCGACGTTGGCGACGATGACGTGCTCCTGGTCGGCCCGATGACCCGCTGCGCGGCGGCTCAGCTTGTTGTCCCGGTCGTGAATCTCGACGATCAAGCCGGTTCCGTCCTCCTCGTTGATGCGCACGGTGACCTGGTCGCCGACGGCGACGGGATTGGTGACGTCGCTCTCGTCGAGGCGAAACTTCCCCCGCACCCGAGACTTGATCATGGCGTCGTCGGCCCGCACGTCGTACCAGCTTCCCGTGGACCGGGTTACGATGCCCTGGCGGTGAGCCTGGTCGGTGTCGGGGGTCGGAGGGGAGGACGGAGAACTCATGCGCGGGGAGAGAAGAGCGTGGGAGAAACCATCGGGCGGATGCCGTCGTCCAAGTCAGCGGAATGAGAGACCGGAAGGAACCTGGCGTACCCGCTTCCGTGCGTCGCTCCAACGAGCATTCCGTCCGAACAGTTCACCGGCCGAGCCCGCCCATGTCCTCTGCATCGTCCTCCCGTCGCACCGCCGACGATCCCCATGACGCGCACGACGCCCGAGGGGCCGGCCCGCGTCGCGGTCCGCGCTACGAGCGGACCCAGCGAGATTTTCGCGAGATGCCGCTGCAGCAGCAGGCCGCCTTCGTGATCGAAGCTGCGGCGTCGGTGCTGGCACGCGGCCTGGAGCACATCGGCCGCCGCCTGGCCGAGGAGCTGGACGCCGTCGCGCACCGCGCCGCCTCCGGCCCGGAGGCCGAGCGATCCAAAGACGCCGGCCCGGGCCCGGCCGAGCCGGAAACCGCACAGCGCACCGCCCCGCGGCGCTGACCCCGGTGCTCCGGCCCGATGCTGCAGGGCCGATCGAGCAGGACCAATTTGAGCAGGGCCGGTCCCCTGCTCGGCCGATGCCGGCTGTTCGCTTCGCCCGACGTTTCACGCAATCCCGTTCCCACCATGCCGGACGACCGCCGCGTCGACTTCACCGACCTCAACTGGCTGGGCAAAACCGTTTTCATCGGCGGGGCCGCCCTGCGCCTTACTGCCAATCTCCTGGACCGGGCGGCAGACCGCGCCTCCCGCATCGCCATCGAGTCCCGCCGGGCGTACGAGCGGGAGATGGATCCCAACATTCAGGAGGCCACGATTCTGGAGGAGACCCCCGGACCCGGCCCGGAGGACGGCGCAGACGCACCGGATGCCGGCTCGCCCCGGCGGGAGTCGTCCCGGCGGTCGTCGTGACCGCGCCCTTTGCTCGGCCTGGCGAGCGGGGCGATTATTCCTGCCAGACGAGCTCCTGGATGGTCGACTGCAGTTCCTCCAGCTTAAACGGCTTCGACAGGATGGCCTGTACGTCCTGCTCGGCGGCCTCCGTCTCGGTGTAGCCGGTCAAGAGGACGATCGGCATGCCGGGGCACACCGAGCGGATCTGGCGCGCCAGTTCCGCCCCGGTCATTTCCGGCATCCCGAAGTCGGTGAAGACGATGTCGTACGTTTTGGCCTCCACGCACTCCAGCGCCTCGGCGCCGGAGGAGGCCTGGTCGATCTCGTGGCCCTTCAGGGAGAGAAGCTGCGTCACGATCGACCGCACCATCTCCTCGTCGTCGACCACCAGCACGCGGGCGGTGTCTGCGTCCGGCGCCGAATCCGGCTCCCGCTTCTGCACGGCCACGGAGTCGTCGGCCGACGGGAAGAAGAGGGAAAACGTAGTGCCTTCGTCCACCGTCGAGTCGACCTCGATGTCGCCCCCGTGCTCCTGCACGATGCCGTAGCTGGCCGCGAGCCCCATGCCGGTTCCCCGATCGCCCTTGGTGGTGAACAGCGGCTCGAAGATGCGGTCCTGAACCTCAGACGACATCCCGATGCCGTTGTCCTCGACCTGCACGACGACGCCGCGGCTCGGGTCGTAGTCGGCGTCGAAGACGAGCGTTCCGCCGTTCGGCATCGCCTGGACGGCGTTCAGGATGAGGTTGACGAACACTTCCCGCAGTTCCGACGCCGACCCCATCACGGGCGGCACCTCGTCGAAGTCTTTCTCGACGTCGATCTCGATGCCCTGTCGCCGCGGCTCGTTGTACCAGTAGGGCTGGGTGAGCGTGATGCAGTCGTCCAGAAGCGTGGGCAGGTCCACCGGCTCGAAGTGCTCCTGCGTGTCCTGCCGGATGTAGCGCTGAAGCTTCTCGATGAGGGAGGCCCCGTCCTCGGCCGCCTGCTCGATGGTGCGGAGCGACTCTTCCATCGCCCCCTCGATCGACGCCGTCGTCCGATCTCCCTGCGCCCGCTCTTTTAGCAGCTCGATATGGCCGATGAGGCCGCTGAGGAGGTTGTTGAGGTCGTGGGCCACCCCCATCGTCATTCGGCCCAGAGCCTCCATGCGATGACGCTGGGTCTGGTTGATCATCCAGGACGCCGGCTCAGCCATCACCTCGCCGCTAATCGTGACCGCCTGCACGTCGCCGTCCGGGTCGTCCCCGTCGGCCACCACCGGAATGAAGTTGAGCAGCACGGGCAGGGGCTCGTCGCGGTCCGGGGTGTGGACGGTCACCACCTGGTTGGTGACGAGCGTTCCCCCGGAGGCCTCCATGACCGACGTGAGCGCCATCTCTTGATCTTCGTCGGAGAGCTTCGTCCACGGCGCCGCACAGGACCCGAGGACCGACACCCACGCCTCGTTGCAGTGAACGATGTCTCCGGTCGGGCTGCAACTCGCCACGAGCAGTTCGGGCTCAACGGTCGGAAGCGTAGGCACGGTCGGTGGGGGGGCTGAGTGGAAAGGAGACCGACCGCCGCCGGGGGCGGTGCAACTTCCGACGGGGAAACAGGTTGATGCGGATGCGAAGGGTCGCTACGTTTGCCGCGACGGGTGCCGGCCCGGGGTCCGGTCGGCTGCGCACGGCAGCGCGCGCTCCGGAGGACGGAACCGCTCCGACGCGCCGTACGTGCTGACCGGTCGACCCGGAGCGGAGCAGGGTGAGCCCGGCGGCCCGTCGGCTTGTGCGATTCTTGCGGGCACCGCGCTGCACGCCCGCCCCGACCCTCCCGTGCGCGAGTCGGCTCGCGCTCTTCTGAACTGAGCAACGGAGTCTCATGTGGCACGACAGCATTCTGGGTGCAATTGGATCGACGCCCCTGGTGGAACTGAACACTCTCGGCCGAGACGCTCCCTGTACAGTACTTGGAAAAGTCGAATTTTTCAATCCGGGCGGCTCGGTCAAGGATCGAATCGGCCGGTACCTCATTGAGGACGCGGAGGAGAAGGGCCTCATCGAGCCGGGCGGAACCATCGTCGAGGGAACGTCCGGGAATACCGGGGCCGGGCTGGCCATCGCGGCGATCGCGAAGGGGTACCAGTGCATCTTCACGACCACCGACAAGCAGAGCCAGGAAAAGGTGGACGTGCTGCGCGCCCTAGGGGCGGAGGTGCTCGTCTGCCCGACCAACGTCGAGCCGGACGACCCGCGCAGCTACTACTCCGTCGCGCGCCGTCTGGCCGACGAGATTCCCAATTCCATTTACCTCAACCAGTACGACAACCCCGCCAACGTCCGCGCCCATTACGAAACGACGGGGCCGGAGCTGTGGGAGCAGACCGAAGGGCGCATCACGCACTTCATGGCCGGGGCGGGAACCGGCGGCACGATCAGCGGCGTGTCGAAGTACCTCAAGGAGCAGAACGCGGACGTTCAGACGATCGGCATCGACCCGGAGGGCTCGGTCTTCTACACGTACTTCCACGAGGGCGTCTTCGACGAGGACGAGATCTATCCCTACTTCACCGAG
>CAKZLV010000324.1 GCA_937127285.1 uncultured Bacteroidota bacterium | reverse complement strand
GTCCTCTCGAAGCTGTTCTCTCGAACTCACTCCCGAATCCGGTGGCTGACGACGCGACGTCCGACGGAATTATCCGCGTGATGTCGGACCGGCTCGCGAACAAGATCGCGGCCGGCGAGGTGGTGCAGCGGCCCGCTTCCGTGGCGAAAGAACTCATCGAAAATGCGCTCGATGCCGGCGCCTCCTCCGTCGATCTCCTCGTCAAAGACGCGGGAAGCACGCTCGTTCAGGTGGTCGATGACGGGTGCGGGATGAGCGCCCCCGACGCCGTCCGGTGCTTTCAGCGCCACGCGACGAGCAAGATCGGCTCGGTGGACGACCTCGAACGCATCCGCACCCTCGGCTTCCGAGGCGAGGCGCTGGCCTCCATTGCCTCGGTTTCGCAGGTAGAACTCAAGACGAAGCGGGTTGAAGACGACGTCGGCACGCAGGTGCGCGTCGAAGGGGGCGACCCGGTCGACCGCCGCCCCTGCGCGACCGCCAACGGGACGTCCGTCGCCGTCAAGAATCTCTTCTACAACGTCCCCGCCCGGCGCAACTTCCTCAAGACTCCCGCGACGGAGCTGAAGCACCTGTCCGACACCTTCCAGTTTCTGGCACTCTCCAACCCGGAGGTCGCCTTCCGGATGGAGCACAACGACCACGAACTCTACGACCTTCCTGCCGCGCAAGACGACGGGTTTTTTGCCGCCACCCGCGAGCGCATCCTCGGGCTCTTCGGGGACGACGATGAGGAGGCGCTTCTGGCCGTCGACGACGCCTCGAGCGACGTCTCGGTGCGCGGCTTCGTCGGCACGCCCGATCGCCACCGCAGCGCGCCGTCGCAGCAGTTTCTGTTCGTGAACGAGCGCTACGTCCGGGACCGCTACCTCAGCCACGCGGTTAAGAAGGCGTACGGCGAACTGCTGCCGGACAAGACGTTTCCGTTCTTTGCTCTCTTTCTGTCGATGGACCCGCGGCGCGTCGATGTGAACGTGCACCCGGCGAAGTCGGAGGTCAACTTCGACGACGAGAGCGGGCTCTACGGCTTCCTGACAAGCGCCGTCCGCCGCACCCTCCGCCGACAGAACGTGACCCCGCAGTTTCGGGCGGAGGGGCCGGACGGGGAAGGGGAGGGCGGCGCCTCGCCGGCGTCGTTCCAGCCGCGTTCGGCCGACGCCTCGGCCTCCTCCGACACCGCCGCCTCGCCCGGCAACGCCCGCTCCGGCCCGAACCCCTCTTCCGGCCCCGCTCCTTCCGGCCCTGCCCCTTCCGGAAACGGCGCCCCCTCGGCAGATTCGCCGTTCGGGTCGTCGCCTGGGTCTTCGTCTGGGTCGTCTAGGTCGTCCGGCGGGGTGCCGCCGGGTGAGCAGTCGGAGGCGCTCTACGGCCGCAGGGCGCCCGGGTCCGGGCGGGACGGCGGGGCGTCGCCGGGCGACTCGCCCGCCCGCCGGCCGGATGCGCAGGAAGGAGGGAAGCCGGCGAGCGGAGCGGGGGGGCAGCGCCCGCTCTGGTCCGTCCACGACACCTACCTGCTGTCGCCCACGAACGAAGGGCTTCTTCTCGTCGACCAGCGGGCGGCGCACCTGCGGGTGCTGTACGAGCAGGCGCTCACGCAGCTTCGCGGGGAGCGCGGGGAGGCGCAGCAGCTGCTCTTTCCGCAAACCGTCGACCTCCCCCCGGCCCAGGCCGAGACGCTCGAGGAATGGCTGCCCGATCTGCGAGCGCTCGGGTTCGAGATCGAGCGCATGAGCGGACGCACCGTCGCGCTTCGCTCCGTCCCGGCGGCGGTGCCAGAGGGAAAAGAACCGGAGGTTCTGCAGGACATCCTGCAGACGACGCGGTCGCGGACGGAGGTGCAGGACGAGCGGCGAAAGCACCTCGCCCGGCAGTTCGCGCGCCAGAACGCCGTCCGCCGAGGACAGGCCCTGGCCGATCCCGAACGGCGGCGCCTGCTCAACGATCTGTTCCGCTGCGAGATGCCCTATGCCGACCCGTCCGGCAACCCGACCCTCGTCCGGCTGTCGATGGAAGAGCTGGCCGAGCTCTTGTAAGTCTCTCCGTCTCCGGCCCGCCCCCTGCGTGCATGCCCCTGAAGCCCCCCTGATGCTCCCCTGCACGCTCCCTCGCACGGGCTCTCGCCTGCCGACCGTACCGGGAGGGAAGAGAGAGGGCCGCGCACGGCCCGGCCGTCGTGCCCTGCCCCCCTCATCTGCTTCTGATCGCTGTTTCATCCGCTGATGTCCGCTGAGCCGACGTTTCTGTCCGCCGTCTCCGACTTTCTCGATCGGCATTGCCTGCTGGACGGGGTCGGTTGCGCGGTCGTCGGGGTGAGCGGCGGGGTGGACTCGATGGTGTGCCTCGACGTCCTCCGGCGCCGGGGGGTGGACGTTGTGGCCGCACACGTCAACTACGGCCTGCGCCCGGCGGCTGACGACGACGAGGCGCTCGTGCGCACCTGGTGCGACCGCCAGGATCCGCCGCTTCCCCTGCGGGTGCGAACGGCCGATCCGACCGCCGAGGCGGAGGCCGGAGCCTCCCTCCAGGCCGTCGCGCGCCGGCAACGCTACCGTTTCTTTCGCGCGGTCGCCCGAGAGGTCGGCGCCGACGCCGTGGCGGTCGGCCACCACCGCGACGATCAGGCGGAAACGCTCCTGCTTCACCTCCTCCGCGGGGCCGGGCCGGAAGGGCTGAGCGGAATGCCTCCGGCTCGCCCCGTGCACGGGGCGCCGGAGCTGCGCCTCCTCCGGCCGCTCTTGTCCCGCCGCCGGTCGGAGATCGAAGCCTACGCGGAGGCGGCCGGCATCCCGTGGTGCGTCGACGCCACCAACGAAAGCACCGACTACCGGCGCGGCTGGATCCGAACGCAGGTTCTCCCGCTTCTCGAAGCCGAGGTCGAAGGCGCGACGGACGCCATCGCCCGATCGGCCGACCTGATGCGGGCCTACGTCGACGAAACCGTTGCACCCGCCCTCCGGCAGCGCTTCGACGCCGCCCGCATCTCGGACGCCGGTCCCGGCCTCCTGCTCGACCTCGCCACCCTCCGCGCCGAGCCGCCCGTGTGGCGGCACCGCCTTCTCCTCGAAGCCCTCCGCCAAACCCTGCCGAATGCCCCGCAGAAGAAGGCCGTCGCCGAGGAGATCGCCGCGCTCGTCGACGCTCAAGTGGGGCGGCGCGTCGACCTGGCCGGCGGCTCGGTTTGGCGCGAGCGGCCGGGCCTTCGCTTCCTGCCCGCAGCGGAGCGCCCCGACCCCGTCCCCCTAACCCCGCTGGCCCCGCAAACGGCCGTGGCGACGCCCGACGGAGACCTCACCCTGGCGGTGACCCCCGACCGCCCGCCGGCCGTCCGAACGGCAGATCCAACCGTCGCCGTCGCCGACGCCGACCGGATCGCCGGCTCCCTCGCGGTCCGCTCCTGGACCGCCGGCGACCGCTTTCGGCCGCTCGGACTCGAGGGGACGATGCTCGTCAGCGATCTGCTGACGGATGCGAAGGTTGCGCCCCATCGCCGCCCGGCCGCCTGCGTGGTGGTCGACGACGACGGGATCGCGTGGGTGGTCGGGCACCGCCTCGCCCACCGGGTGCGGGTCCAACCCTCGACGCAGCGCTACGCGGTTCTCCGCCTCGACCCGTGAAATCATGAACGAGTCCTTCTAATCCTGCGTGACGACCCGTAAGTTATCAGGTAGGTTATTGGCCTTCCGAAAGAGACCCTCCTTCCGGGGGATCCCTCCCTCCGTCGCGTCCCACCGCCCATCGCGGAGCGTGCGCGCCGGTCACGGCCGGGGTTCGGCACGGCTGGGGTTCGGCGCGGCCGGGCGCTGCGCCTGTACTCTCCGCCGCCGGTCCGTTCCGCCCACCGACGCACCCAGCGGCCGGTTTTTCCACCGGCCCCGCCTTTGGTCCCTGCCCTCTGTCCCTGCCTTTTGTCCCTGCCCTCCGTCCACGCCTCGCTGTCTCACGCCCCCTGTCTCACGCCCCCTGTCTCACGCCCCCTGTCTCATCAACCCGCCGACCCCGACCCACCCATGCCCACGCGCGACTTGACGCAAACCGCCGTTCGACCGTCGGAAGCCACCATCACCTGCCGCGGTGAACGGTTCCGACGGTACCTCCCCGCCGACGACATCCAGGAACGGGTGGAAGAAATGGGACGGCAAATCAGCCGGGCCTACGCCGACACCGTCCCGATCCTCATCAGCGTTCTGAACGGGGCGTTCATGTTCACGGCCGACCTGATGCGCGCAATCGATACCTCCTGCGAGGTCGACTTTATCAAGCTCTCCTCGTACGGCGACGAAAAAGTATCCAGCGGCCAGGTCCACGAACTCAAGAGCGTGGATGCCAACCTGAAGGGGCGGGACGTGGTTGTCGTGGAGGACATCGTCGACACCGGCCTGTCGATGCAGTTTATGCTCGAGCGCCTCTCGGCCCACGACCCCGCCTCGCTGCGCGTGGCTACGCTCCTGCACAAGCCGGAGGCATCCGAGCCGGACCTCACGCTCGACTACGTCGGCTTCGAGATTCCAGACCTCTTCGTGATCGGCTACGGGCTGGACTACGGCCAGCTCGCCCGCAACGTGCCGGACATCTACATCCTCGACTCGTAGCCCCCTCCAACCCGTAGCCCCCGTCCACCCTTCCACCCGTCCACCCTTCCACCCGTCCACCCTTCCCATGTCCACCACCGGCCCGTCGGCGAAGATTCTCATTGCCAACACCGGGGGGACGATCGGGATGCAGAAGACGGCGGAGGGCTATACGACGGAGGCAGGCACCCTCCAGGAGCAGATGCGGGCCCGGGCGCCGTTTCAGGAGGAAGACGTACCGGCCTACGACGTGTATGATTTCGATCCGCTGCTCGACAGTTCGAACATGAGCCCCTCGGACTGGCTGCGGATCGCCGAGGTCATCCAGGAGCGGTATGCCGACTACGACGGGTTCCTGGTGGTGCACGGGACGGACACGATGGCCTTTTCTGCGTCCGCCCTTTCGTTTATGCTCCATCCGCTGGGCAAGCCCGTCGTCTTCACCGGAGCGCAGGTTCCGCTGGCAGAAACGCGCACGGACGCGCAGGACAACCTGCTCACCTCTCTGCTTCTTCTCGGGGCGTACTGCGACCGCCTGGCCGGCGTCTACCTCTACTTCAGCGACCGGCTGTACCGGGGCAACCGGACGACCAAGGTCAATGCCGATGCCTACTCCGCGTTCGACTCGCCCAACTTTCCGCCCGTCGGAACGGTGGGAATCAACATCGACCTCGATTGGCGCCTCGTCCCGCAACCGGCCGCCCCCGCTGAAGAGCCGTCCGTCACGGCGCTAGGAACGGCCACCGTGGCGGCCTTTCGCCTGTTTCCCGGCCTGGAGGCGTCGTACCTCGAGCATGTGCTCGCCCCGCCCGTCCAGGGGGTCGTCCTCGAATGTTTTGGATCGGGCAACGCCCCCGACCAGAACGCGGAGTTCCTCGACGCCCTGCAGGCGGCCACCGATCGGGGCGTGGTCATCGTGGCCGTCCCGCAGCCGCTGCGCGGCACCGCCGACCTCGGCCTCTACAGCACCGGGCGCGCCCTCCGGACGGCGGGCGTGGTCAGCGGCTACGACATGACGACCGAAGCCGCCCTCGCCAAACTCTACTACCTGTTCGAGCAGGGCCACGATGCATCCACCGTCCGCCGCCTCGTCCAGAAAGATCTGCGCGGGGAACTGACCGCCCCGGAAGACACCCCGCCTTCCCTCGGCCGCACCCGCCGCCGCCTCGCCGGCTACCGCTGATCCGAGACTGCACGGACAGAGTAGACCCGCTCCCACCGCCCGCTGGATCGTGAGTCGTGGGCGTGGGTCGCGGATCGGCTCATTGATCAACGCCCAACGATCAACGCCCAATGATCAATGCCCAATGATCAATGCCCAATGATCAA
>CAKZLV010000323.1 GCA_937127285.1 uncultured Bacteroidota bacterium | reverse complement strand
CGGAATCGTTACGGCGAACCGAGCCCTTCGCCGGGGCGAGTCGGGAGATATTCACCCCTTCGAGAGGTGTACCCACGGTGACGGGACTCATCCCCTCTCCGTCGAACGCGGTGACATCCGTAAGCATAGGATGGTCGCCGGTGACATACTCATCGTCTGAAATCGAATATGTCCCTTGATCCTGATTCATCACGAGCCCGAGGCGGCCCAGAAACGCCTGATCGCTTGTCGGTGCATTGGGCCAGTCCTGACCGAAGTTGGCGTCGGAGATAAAGAAGACGCCTCCTCTGGGGCTTTTGGAGCACACGCCCTCGACTTTGAGAGGGACACGTACCTACCGCTCGATCATCTACTCGGTGATCGGGGGAGAAAGATCGAAGGCTTGATCCGATAGCGACACGTGAGCGGTGGAAGTCTGCTGATCGTGCGATGCGAGACCAAATTTGATTGGCGATCGGGAAGTTGATGCCGGCTCGTTTCAGAGATCCAGGTTCTTGGGGGACTTCTATCACCTGCAATTTGCTCTCTAAGCGCATGTCGATATGGCAGGTGGCGCACGTCCAGCGAGGGTCCGTCGTGGTTCTTGCAACACGGGCCGCTTGGCAGGCTTCCGATCGGAGAGGTTCTACGGATCGGAGCTTCCTCCAGGCACAAGCTTCTACACTGAATCTGCCTTCCGCTGACTCCCATGAGCGGCATCGCCGCCCTCTATCACCGCACCGGACGTTTCCCGCAGCGCCGGGACGCGCAGCGCATGCTCTCTGCGATGCCGCACCGGGGACCGGATGGGCAGTCCGTCTGGGCGTCCGGGCCGGTTGCACTCGGACACGCCGCCCACGATACCACGCCGGAAGCCGAGTCGGAGCGGTGGCCGCTCACGAATCGGGCGGAAACGCTCGCCCTCGTCGCCGACGCCCGCATCGACAACCGCGCCGAACTGATTCGCACGCTGCAGCCGTCGCCTGCGGAAGACGGGACCGTCACGGACGCGGCGCTGATCCTGTCCGCCTACCAGCGGTGGGGACGCGATTGTCCGGTCCACCTGATCGGAGACTATGCGTTTGTCCTCTGGGACGCGACCGAGCACTGTCTCTTCGGGGCGCGGGACGCGACGGGCGTTCGTCCTTTCTTCTACCGCGACGCTCCCGGTGAACCGTTCGCGGTCGCCTCGGAGATCAAAGCGCTCCGCCACGTGTCGACCGGCCGGTGGACGATCCGTGACGAGCAGGTGGGCGACTACCTGGCGGTTCTGCAACCGCCGCCCGAGACCACCTTCTACACGTCGGTCTACCGGCTGCCGCCGGGGCACGCCATCGACGTGCGACCGGGCCGCGTCCGCACCTGGGCCTACTGGGAACTGGATCCGGAGCGAGAAATCCGCGATGCATCCGACGGGCAGGTCGCCGAGGCGTTTGCGGAGCGATTCGACGAAGCCGTGCGGTGCCGTCTGCGATCGAACCGGCCGGTCGGGGCGTACCTGAGCGGGGGGCTCGACTCGTCGTCGATTGCCGTCACGGCGCGGGACCGGCGGCGGCGCGGCGCGCCGGAGGCCGGTGCGGGACCGCTGCAAACGGTCTCGACGGTGTACGATCGCTTCCCTTCCTGCGACGAACGCAGGTACATGCAGGCGGTCCTGGAGCAGGGCGGGTTCGACCCGCTCTTTATCCGTGCCGACCCCGTCACGCCTCTCGACGGACTCGAAGATCTCGTCGCCCTTCACGACGAGCCCTTCCTGGCGCCGAACCTGCCGGTGAAGTGGCACGAACACCGCCTCGTTGCGGAGAGCGGTCCGACCGTGCTTCTCGACGGTCATGGCGGAGACGAGATCGTGTCGCAGGGGGCGGCGCGGTTGCACGAACTGGCCCGCGCAGGCAACTGGCTCACGCTGGCAGGGGAGGTGCGGGGCCTCTCTCGGGTCTATGGAGAGACGGGTGCCGCGCAGCGGTGGGCGTCCCTCGTATGGAGGGAAGCGGTGCAGCCCCGGATCCAGACTCGAGGCTGGATGCGGTTCGTTGCCCGTCTCCTTCGGAAGGTGGGGGGGCGGCTGCGCTCGCTGTCCCCGGCGGCGGTACGCCGTCCGCTGGGCAGCCTGGACATCGTTGCACCGGGTTTTCGGAAGCAAATCCAGCTGGAAGAGCGCCGGCGTACGTATCTGGATCAGCAGCGACGCGTGGAGAAGACGGCCCGTGCCCAGCACTATCGCCACCTCATGCTCCCGATGCAGGGGCAGGCCCTCGAAATCCTCGATCGGACGGCACGGGCCCGGGGACTAGAGGTGCGCTTCCCGTTTTTTGATCGCCGGCTCGTCGAGTTCTGTCTGGCCCTGCCTGCGGATCAGAAACTACGCAACGGCTACGGCCGGTACATCCTCCGAGCTGCCATGCACGAGCGCCTTCCGGATCCGGTGCGCACCCGTCTCAGCAAAGTCGACTTTACGCCGCATCTCGCCTCCGGCCTCTATCGAGAGTGGAGGCGGGGGGCTCCACTTCTTCGGTCGTCGACGGTAGACAAGGAGTATATCCGCCCGTCAGGCCTCTCCGATATTGGTCACATCGTTCACGAGAAAAAGGACGATTTGCCGGCACGGACCCTGTATGCACTGTTGCAGGCCGTCATTCTCTCGGAATGGACGCGGACGCAGGCGACTGCAGATGCACGCCCCGATCGAATGTTGTAAGACCGGCAGACCTTCACCATTAACCTTCACCATCAACCGTTCACTCTCTTATGTCTGAAACCAAGAAGTACCGCAAGCCCGTGCTGAAGACCCTCGGGTCGATTCAGCAGATCACGGCTGGCAGCCAGGACGGTGCGTTTACAGACGCCGCGTTCCCGGCAAAGACTCCGGCGGACGAACTGACGTTCTCCGACTAACGGAATCGCCCGGCCCTGTGATTTTTCGCCCGTCGGCCCCTGCCACGGCTTCCCTCCGGAATGCCGCCCGGTCTGGGCCCGCCGGGCGGACGGGTATACAACACAGCGCCGTTTGAGGACCGACGGAAGGGGGGCGGTTCTCCCCTCGCCGTCGTCCTTTTCCCCGACTTTCCCTTTTCTCCGACTTTCCATCAGGTCGCATCCTCGTCTGTGTATCGCTACCTCACGTATGGTCTCCGGATCGACTCGGACGTTCAGCTTCCCGAACTTGCACGGGCATCGCGGGGGACGCCCGATGTCCGGATCGTACGGACGGATTGTTTGAATCCCGACGGCCCCCCCTCATCGGCGACCCGGACGCTTTCGTGGGAGAGTGTCGGTGCGTTTCAGGTGTCCGGCGGACAGCGGATCGAGATGTCTCTGAACGCCGGCACGGACGAGGCCCTGGCGCGACTGCCGCTTCTGGGTCCCGTGATAGGAACGCTCCTGCGGCAGCGCGGACACCTCGTTCTGCACGCCAGTTCCGTCGCCATCGACGGCCGGGCCGTTGCGTTTATTGGCCACAAAGGGTTCGGAAAGTCTACCACGGCCGCATCGCTGCAGGCACGTGGACACCCGCTGGTGGCGGATGACGTGCTGCCGGTGACGGTGAATGGGAGCGCGGTGGTGTGGCCGGGATATCCGCAGTTGAAACTTTGGCCCGAGGCCGCGGAAGCGGCGCTGGGCGATGATCCGGAGCGACTCCAGAACCTGCACGACCGCGTGTCGAAAAAAGGCCGGACCGCTCGAGGGGCGCCCCCGGGCGTGCCGCTGTCCCTCGACGCCGTCTACGTCCTCGATCGCGGGGAGACGCTGCAGGTGACGAAACGATCGAAGACAACCGCATTTCTGGAGCTGCTCCGCCATACCTACGCCCCCGATCAGCTACATGACGGCGACGACGCGGCGGCAGCGGATTGCCTGAAGCAATATACCGCACTTGCAGAAGCAGTCGCGGTGCGCACGCTGATCCGTCCGCGCGACCTCCGTTCTCTCGACGCGCTGGCCCGGTTGGTCGAACGCGACGTTCGACGCCGGGACGAGTCGGCCCGCGAGGTCCGGACGGTGCCGCCTGTCCATGGCTGACCGCGTTCCTTCCCGCCGGATGACGAGGGCCGAAATCCGCCCCTCGCCACGACCCTCTCTGCGTCCTGTTCCCACCGTGCTGCCTCATGATGTACCCAAATCCCGTGCATCCCGGAACAGATGTTCCGCCGGATTCCCCTACAGCAGGACGGAAGCCGGAGCAGACGGTGCCCATATCGGACAGCTTTGTCGGTGCGCTGCGGACGTCCTCTGCGGACGGGGCGGAGATTGCCGATGCGGCCCGCCTCCACGGCGTGCAGGGCCTGCTCTACGCGCATCTGGCCCGGGACCGGCCGGCCGGCATGCCGGATCGCGTCTTCCAGTCCCTTCAGCAGGAAGCCCGCGCCATTCAGCTCACCAACCTGCAGATGATGCAGGAGCTGATCCTCCTGGCGCAGGCCTTCGACGATGCCGGGATCCCCTTGCTCACCGTCAAAGGCCCGCTTCTCGCGCAGCGCGACTACGGCAACCTCGCCCTCCGCCGGTTCGGGGACGTGGACGTGCTCGTGCGGCCCTCCGACTACCCGGCGGCGCTGGACCTCTTCGATGCGCTCGGCTACGCGCCGCGAGACGGGATCGAAAAGGAGGAGGCGCGTGCGTCCCGCGATGCCGGACTCGGACGCGCCTTCGTGCACCCGGATCGGGGCGTGACGGTCGAACTGCACGACTGCCTCCTCAACCGGTCGCTCAGCTTCCGGCTCTCGGCCGACCGGTTCTGGAGAGAAGCGGTCCGGCGCCCGCTCGGGTCCACGCACGTCTATGAACTCTCTCCCGCGCACCGGCTCCTCTACCTCTGCGCCCACGGCACCAAACACCACTGGAGCCGGCTCTTGTGGGTCGTGGACGTCGCGCAGGTCGTGCGCCGCCACGCGGACCTCGACTGGGACGCCCTCCTCGGCACAGCCCGCCGCATCGGCAGCCTCCGCGTGCTGCTTTTGGGACTCCGCCTCACACAGGAATGGCTGGATACGGATCTTCCCGATGCGATCACCGAGGCCGTCGCGGCCGATCCGATGATCGACACGCTCGTCGACGAGATCGAAACCGTCTGGTTCGGGACGGACAAAGGGATCTACCGGGAGGCCGACTGGCAGACCTTCTGGTTTACCGTCCGCACCCGGCAGCGCCTGCGCGACAACCGGTCGACGATCCTGCACTACCTCCGCCTCGCCGTCACGCCCACCGACAACGACCGCGCCTTCGCCGGTCCGGCCGTGCCCGACTCCCTCCTGTACCTCGTCCGCCCGGTGCGGCTCCTGGCCGACGGACTGGGGCTGCGCTCCCGCCCCGACGGACGACGTCCGGAACGGGCGGTCGAACGCTCATCCCATCCCCGTGCCGCCGACCCGAATGGATGACCCCCAGCACAGGAGGAAGGACCTGGGACCCCGCGTCGTCCCTCCCAAACCATGGCGCTGTTCCAGGAAGACGAAAAGCCCAGCCGCCGTGTGCCGTTGCTCAATCCCCCATTCCCCGATTCCCCTAATCCCCCCATCCCCCGACAATCCCATGACCCTGAGCACCCGTGTCACCGCCGGCCCCGATCATTTGTCCTCGAACCTCGCGGGCGAGGTCGTCATCCTCAGCCTCGACCGCGGACTCTACTACGGGCTCGACGAGGTCGGTGCCCGCATCTGGGAGATGCTCTCCGAGACACCGGTCACGCCCGAACAGATCTGCGACCGGCTGGAGACGGAGTACGACGTGGACCGCGCAACCCTGGAATCGGATGTCCTCGACCTGCTCGAGGACCTGCACGCCGAAGGCATCGTCCACACGAGCGTGGCGGTGGAGTAGGCGGTTGGGATGCATCGAAGCCCCGGGACCGGAACGATGCCGGGTCCTTCGAGGGCTCCGACCCGCACGCCAGACCCTGCGTCCCTTCTCCAGAGGGA
>CAKZLV010000322.1 GCA_937127285.1 uncultured Bacteroidota bacterium | reverse complement strand
GTCCTATACGGGGCCTAAAACTAGAGCGTCACGCCTGCCCGCACCCGGCGTCCCGGTCCGGGAAGGCCGAGGCCGACGAACTTGGCGTCGTCGGTGAGGTTGTCCACCCGCGCGAACACCTCTCCGTTCCAGCCGTCGGGAAGCGCCGCAAGATCGTAGCCGACGCGGGCGTCCACGACGAGCGATTCCGGGAGCTCCTCGAAGACGTTCTGTTCGTTCCGGGCGTAGACGCCGCCGAGGTAGCGGGCCTGCCCCATCAGGGAGAGCCCCAGCGGCAGGTCGTAGGTGGCCGATCCCGTCGCCAGCCACGCCGGTTTTTCGTCCAGCTTCTGCGTGTCGCCTCCAGCAAAGGAGCGCGGACGCGACCACGTGACGTGGCCGTCAACAAGCAGTCCGGGCGTCGCCTGCCACCGGGCGGTCACTTCCACCCCGACGATGCGGGCCCCGTCGAGGTTCACGCGCTGCTCCTTCCCGGCGTTCGGGCCGGACTGAAACGTGCGCTTATCGATCGTGTCGTACACTCGGTTCAGGAAGGCCGTGGCTCCCACCGACCACGTCTGCGCGCGGTGCTCGAGACCGGTCTCTCCGATCCAGGCCGTGACGGGTTGCAGGTTCGGCGCCGGCACGAACTTGCCCAGCGCCGCCCCGAAAAGCTCCCGCATCGTCGGAAAGCGGCTCTTGCGGCCGGCCGCAGCCCGTGCGCTCCATCGGTCCGACAGGTCAACGCGGACGCCGGACGTGAGTCCCCACGCCGCAAACGGATCCCGGTCGGGAAACGGCCCGGTTTCGGGCGTGGCCGTCCCGTCGATGCTTGCCCCGGCGCGGATTTGCACCCGGGGGTGGATTTGCGCCTCGACCTCCAGGCCGGTGCTGTAGATGTGCTGGCGGTAGATGCTCACGGAATCCTCTCGGGCCGAGCCCGACGCGAACGGAATGTTCGTCTGATGATGCCGCGTCGTGAGACCGTTCACCGCAAGCGTCAGCGTGCCCAGCGACAGGTCTTGCGTTCCGATGAGGCGCACCCCGCCGGTCAGGTCGCGATCTTCCTGCGTTTCCGTCAGGGTTTCGTAGGCGATGTCCTGGTACTGGTCGATGTCCTGCGCAAACCGGCTCCCCCAGGCAGCACCCCGGAGCGAGGTTTTTGACCCGACCGGAACCTGCGCGCTGGCCATGACGACGGATTTTCGCCAGGTCGGATACCGCCAGTAGCGCGTCTGGTCGGGAACGGCATTGCCTTCCGGGGCGACGCCCTGCTCCGCCTCCACGTGCAGCAGCGAGACGCCCACCTCGGCACCTCCGTCGAACCGATAGCCGGCGCGGGCAAAGCCGTTCACGATTTGCCGGTCGGTATTCACGCGCCGCTCGCTTTCCGGCTGGTTGAACTCCAGATCGGCGTCCTGCGGAAGCGGCAGATCTCCCCGTTCGGCATACTGCACGGCCGCGGTATAATCCCAGGAGCCCGTCCGCCCCAGATGCGTCACCGCCGCCCGCCGATGACCGGCCGTTCCCACCTCGCTCCTCAGGTCGGTCGTGCGCCCGGGCTCGGCCAGCGTTCGCGACTCGAAGTTGATCGCTCCCCCGAGCACGTTGGCGCCGTACCGAACGGACGGAACGCCCTTCGCCACCGTCACCTCCTCGACAACGCCGGCGGGAATCATGCTGATGTCGACGCGGTTATCCCACGGAATATTGAGCAGCGCCCCGTCGAAGAACTGCCCGACCTGCCGGTCGCCCGCATTGCGAAAATACAGAATCGTTTGTCCCCGCGAATTCGTCTGCACGTGGGTCGCCGGCAGCAGGGGGGCCAGTTCCGACACGTCGGCGGCGTCTTGCCGCTGGATCGCCGCCGCCTCGACCGTCTGCAACGTCGTCGTGGTTTTCGACCGCCCGAAGCGCCCTCCCTCGACCACGATCTCGTTCAGGTCGTAGGACCGCACCGTAAGGGTCAGGTCCAGCGTCTGCGTCTCGCCGCCTGCAATCGTCACTTCGCGCACCGCCGGACGCAGCGACACGCCGCTCCAAACAACCCGGTACGTGCCGGGCGGCAGAGCGATGCGGTAGCGTCCCCGTGCATCGGTCACTGTGCCCGTCTGCACCCCGTCCCCCTGAACATGCACATTCACCCGGACGGCCGGATCGCCGGTTGACGCGTGCAGAACCCGACCGCGAAGAACTCCGGTCGACTGGGCCCAACTTGCCGGGGCCGCCACGGAAGCAGCAAGAAGCATCGCTCCGACGACGACACATCGCACGCGGGGACGGTGCATCGGGAGAGGGAAGTGGTGAACGGGACGTCGATCCGGCAGACCCGGCGGAGCGCCAGCGCGTACCCGGTGAGCGCAGGGCTGAGGCCCGCGCCGGAACGCGGCCTTCTCGGGAAAGACCTCCCAAAAGGGGCTCCACAAGAAAAGCGGGAGTCCTGCTGAACGCAAGACCCCCGCACCGGGGCAGCCGACCTGTCCGACGAGGCGTGTGACGACCTGGGGGAGTAGATGAGGGAATGGACTCGTGGGACCGGGGCGCGACGCCGCTGCGATGCCCGTGCCGAACCGTGCTTCGGGCAGCGGGTACAGCCGCCCCGGACCGGAATTATCGCCGCAGTGCCTCCTGCATGGTCAACTGGTCCTGCTGGTTCGCCGCCCGCCGGTACTCAACCGGCTCGGTAAAGTAGGTGCTCTCCGCCGGGCCGTCTCCCTCGTCGACCTCCGTCCCGTGAACCGCAGCGTACACGCGCCGAATGGTGCGGTTGTAGATGGTGCGCAGGACGCGCTCGTCGGTGGTCATGGCTCCGTAGGCGCGGTGGAGCGACCGGTAGCTGCTGGACGCGGAGAGAGATTCGACGTACGTTCGGTGCTTGTCCAGCACCTCCTCGTGGCGGGTGAGCGCCTCTCGGAACCGCTCAACCATCGGATCAAGCGCCGCCATGGTGTCGGCGGCCGCCTGCAGGCGTCGCATGTCTGCTTGCGCCCGGGCCCGATCCTGCTCGCCCTGCCGGAGCGCCTGCTGCATCTGTCGGTACATCTTGGGGCCAGACTCGTAGCCGCTGTCGCCGTACGTCCGGCAGCCAGTGACCAGGAGGAAGAAACCGAGGGCAACACCGAGGACAGGGAGGAGAGCGCGCATGGCCGGAGGCAAAGAGCCAGTTCGAGGTGCAGAGGATCCATCACCGCTGCCGGCGGCCCGGCGGACGATGGGTGGGGGAACGGTCGTGTTGCAACGGTTCTGTTGCAACGGACCACAACACACGGGAAAGGTATGCGTTGCATCCGGCCTTCGATACCGCCGCATGCGTCTTCACGCGCAATTCGACGCGGAGGAGGCCGGCATCGAGGGGCGTCCCCGGCCTGCGGATGCAGTTCGTTCGAGCGGCTCGTTCGAGCGGCCCGCCGCCGGTTTTCCTCCTCCGCAGAAACACCCGGCGGAGCCGCATGGTAGGGACAGTTGTGTGGAATCGGCGTGAAGCGATTGTCGGCGTCCCGCCTCGGGGCGCCGCTGCGCTGTCTCCCGTCGGATCGCCGCCTCTCGCCGGACTGCTGCTTCTCGGCCGACTGCATGGTGCGGCCCGGCGCAACCGCATCGACCGCCCCGTGTTTCGGCCGCCCGCGAACCCTCTCCCCCTGCGTCATGAGCGAGGAAACCGCCCGTCTCGTCGACCGCCTCCGCGATCGGCTTCACCGCACGATCCGCCGCATCACCTGGGCCCATGCGGCCTTCGGCACTGCCGTCGTCCTGGGGACCCTCGCCGCCGTCTGGTTCATCGTCGTTGCCGTGGAGGCCGGTCTCTGGCTGGGCACGACGCCCCGCACGGCCCTGGCAGTCTGCATCGCGCTCATCACGCTCGGGGTGATCGGCGCGTACCTCGCCCGCCCGCTCGGGCAGTTGATTGGATGGGTGGACCCTCCCTCTGAAGAGGCCGTCGCCCGGTCCATCGGAGAACGCTACCCGGAAGTCTCGGACCGGCTTTTGAACCTCCTTCAGCTGGCGCGAGGAGAGCGCAGCCACGCTCCGGAGCCCATGATCGATCGGGCCGTCGAGCGCCTGGGGTCGGACATCGAAGGTGTCCGCTTCGAAGAGGTCGAGACGTTCGACCGCGCCCGGACGGCCGCCCGGCTTGCGTCGCTGCCGGTTGTGGCCGTGCTCGCCTTTCTGCTGATGGCCCCGTCGACGTTTCTGGATGCGTCGCAGCGCCTCCTCACCCCCACCACGCCCTACCAGCGACCGGCGCCGTTTCAGCTGTCCGTCTCGCCGGGCAACACCACCGTTGTGAAGGGAGACTCTCTCGAGATCTCCATCCGTGCCACCGGCGAAACCCCGCCGGCAGTGACGCTGCTTCTGCGGTCCGGGGCCGACACCGGCACCGAAACCGTTACCGTACCGGCCGACGCACCCGGCGTGTACACCCACGCCCTGAGCGGCGTCCGCCAGTCCCTTGAGTACCGCGTCGAGGCGCGGCCGGTGCAAACGGGCTGGTACCGGGCCGACGTGCTGGCGCGCCCGCTCGTC
>CAKZLV010000321.1 GCA_937127285.1 uncultured Bacteroidota bacterium | reverse complement strand
ACGCTGGGGGCTTTGGACGCTGGGGGCTTTGGACGCTGGGGGCATTGATCAATGATCATTGTACATTGATCAATCGGGGGCCCTCCGAGTCACGATTCACAACCCCCGATTCACGACTCACGATTCACGACTCACGATTCACGACTCACGATTCACGACTTACGATTCACGAGTACGGTGCGCGGCAGGCGGATCGTGAAGCGCGTCCCCACTCCCGTTTCGCTCTCCACGTCGATCGTTCCGCCCATCCCGTCGGTGAGGCGCTTCGTGATGGCGAGACCCAGGCCTTTCCCCTCCTTGCTCTGATCCAGCCCGCGGGCGAAGGCCTCGAACAGGTCGGGGAGGAAGTCCGCCTCGATCCCGACGCCGGTATCCTCCACCTCGATACGAACCGGGCGGCGGCCGTCCTCTTCTCGAACGCGGAGCGTGAGGGCTCCCCCGGTTCGGTGAACTTGAGGGCATTGCTCACCAGGTTGTCGATCACGCGGTTCAGCCGCGCGGGGTCGAGGTCGGCCTCCAGCGAATCCGGGAGGTCGCCCTTCACCTCCCCTCCCCTCTCCCTGCGGCCGGAAGAGCTTGACCGACTTGCGCATCCACCGAGACGTCGAGGATCTCGCCCGCGCGGTCGTTGGCAAAGGTAACAGCCTCCGTCGCATCCACCGCCACGATGGCAGCGATGCTCGGATGATGGCCTCGGTGGGGTCTTACTCGCGCCGCAGGGTGCGCTGTGCCTGGATGCGTTCGGTGACGTCGTTGAAGTAGACGGAGAGGCCGCCCTCGAACGGAAAGGCCTTCACCTCAAACCACCGGTCGAGGGGCGGGTAGTGCTCAACGAACTCAACCGTTTCGCGGTCGGTCACCGCCTGGTGATAGGCCTCGTAGAACGTCGATCCGACGGAGGCCTCGAACTCATTCCACACGTTCTCTCCGATCAACGCCTCCCGGGAGCGTTCCAGCAGCGCTTCGGCCTGGGCGTTGACGTAGGTAAAGTTCCAGTTGCCGTCGAGGGCGAAGAACGCGTCGGTGATGCTTTCGAGAATGCGCGTGGTTTCGATGTTGGCCGCCCGGTGGTTCTCCAGCGTGTTGCCGAGCGAGCAGGCGTAGCGCCGCAGGACGAGTTCGTCCATCACGAGAGCAGCCAGGTCCTGCAGCGAGCGCCGGTCGGCCTCCGAAAAACCCGTGTGGGGCGTGTCGTCGATGAGGCAGAGGGTGCCCAGGCGCTGTCCGTTCGGGGCCGTGATGGGGGCGCCGGCGTAAAACCGGAGATGCGGCTCGCCGGTCACCATGGGGTTTTCGGCGAAGCGGGGGTCGTCCGTCGCGTCTTCTACCACCATTACCCTTCCCCGCGTGATGGTATGGGTGCAGAACGAGAGCCGGCGCGGGAGATCTGTCGCCTCGATCCCCCGGGCCGACACGCACCGCTGCTCGTTGCGGTCGACGAAGTTCACCATCGCCGCAGAGGCGTCGAAGAGGCGGGTGGCGAGAAGCGTGATGCGGTCGAGGGCTTCAGCGGGAGGGCTCTCCGGCAGGTCGTAGCGGGCGAGCGTCGCCATGCGTTCGGATTCGTCGGGGCCGCCCGACGACGGGCGGGACGGGCGAGGAGCGGACGGAGAGGCGCTCATGGCACACAGCAGATATGTGACGGAACAGGTCGGACGGCGGCGCAGTGGAGAGGGCAACGGGCCGGGCGGTCGGGCGCCTCGTACGGGGCGCCTGTTGCGGGGCGTCTGTTGCGGGGCGGGTGTACGGGACGGGGTACCGGGCGAATTACCGGGCGGATCGGCGGGCGGATTACGGGGCGAATTACCGGGCGGGGTCGGCGGTCATCTCTTGCTGGAGGTGCTCGCGCGTCGAGGCCAGGCGCTGCTCCATGGCCTCACTTCGAACCACCTCGAACGGCTCCGCCTCGCCGAGGGCTGCCAGCCGGTCGGGCAGTTCGGCCACCCGGGCGGCGGCGTGTTCGCGGAGGGCATCCAGCGGGCGCGAAGCGCCGGCGTCGGTTCGCTCTCCGCCGGCCATCACGCGGTCGAGCAGCGGCGTTCCGTCCAGCGTTTCGTCGGACGTCGCGATCACGTCGCGGACCGCCGTCTGCCCGTCGTACTGGCGGAAGACCTGCTTGCGGCCCGGAAGATTCGACTTTTCGGCCGAGAGCTTCATCCGAGGCCTGCCGGCGTAGCCGCACAGCTTGTACGCGCTGTCGAGGTAGGGACGGTCGGCCGAGGTACCCATCTTCGTTCCGACCCCGAACCCATCGATCGGCGCGCCTCGATCGAGCAGGTCGGTGATTTTGGTTTCGTCGAGGCCGCTGCTGGCAAAAATCATCACGTCCTCCAGCCCCGCCTCGTCGAGCAGCCGGCGGGCGTCGCCGGCCAGCGCGGCCAGGTCGCCCGAGTCCAGGCGGATGCCGCGCACGCGAAAGGCTTCCCCCCGCTCCTCGGCCAGGTCGATCACCTTGCGGACGCCGTCGAGCGTGTTGTACGTATCCACGAGGAGGATCGTCTCCGGGTACGTGTCGGCGAAGGCCCGGAAGGCGTCTCGTTCGCGGTCGTGGGCTTCCACGTAGCTGTGAGCCATGGTGCCGGTGACGGGGATGCCGTACGCCTCCCCGGCCGCCACGTTGGACGTCGCATCGATGCCGGCGATGTACATGGCGCGGGCCCCCTTCATGGCGGCGTCCGTTCCGTGCAGGCGGCGCATGCCGAAGTCGGCCACGAGGCGGTCGCTGCCGTCTGCGTCGGCGGCGTGGCGCACGCGCGCTGCCTTCGAGGCGATGCCGGTCTGGAAGGTCATCTGGTTCAGAAGAAACGTTTCGGCCAACTGTGCCTGCCCGATGGGAGCCACCACCTCCAGGATCGGCTCATCGGGAAAGACGGGCGTTCCTTCCGAGACGGCATACACGTCGCCCGTAAACGAGAAGTCGCCCAGCCACTCCAGGAAGTCGTCGGCGAAGGTGCCCTGCTTCCGCAGATACGAGAGATTACGGTCGCTGAAGGAAAGTGTTTCGAGGTACTCCAGCGCCTGCTCCAGGCCGCACGCCAGAAGGAAGTTGCGCCCGTCGAGGCGGCGTACGAACAGGTCGAACACGGCCTCCTCCGTCATTTCCTCCCGGAAGTAGGCCTGCAGCATCGTGAGTTGATACAGGTCGGTGTAGAGGGCGGAGGTATCCGTCCGGAGCGTATCGGTGAAGGGGGCGGACATGGGGAGCTCGTCGGTCGAAAACAACGCGTGGGTCGAGAGCAGAAGGAGGGAACGGAGCGGGGCGAGAACCCGGGCAGGTGCCGAAGGAGACGCGGGCGGCCGGGGAGGCGAAATATCCGCAAACCCGAGCCTGCACGGGGCGGCCCGACCGAAGTTCGGACCGGCGTCTTCGCCGGCTCGGGGCCCGCGCCCGGGTGGCAGCGCCCGGTCGTGCAAAAACGTCTCTTGAGCCGTCCGGTTCGGGACGGACGGCGGGCGCTTAGCGGAGACCAATAACGGCCTCGCCGCCGCCCTTCTCACAGAAGCCCGGCCCAGGCGGACTCAGTGGGGCTACGCGCTCAGCAACGCGGCGGTTGCAAAACGGCACTACCGATCGTTCTTTGTACCATTCGACGGCAACCGGACTTTTTCCGTTTGCGCGGGTCCGGCGGCCGGCACTCCGCCTTGCTTTTCCTCGGCCTCTGCCACCGGCTGCATGTATCTCAGCAGACTCGACCTGCACGGGTTCAAAAGCTTCGCCCACGAGACGACCCTGACCTTCGCCCCGGGGGTGACGGCGATCGTCGGCCCGAACGGGTGCGGCAAGTCCAACATCGTCGACGCCGTTCGATGGGCCATCGGCGAGCAGCGCCCCACGGTGCTGCGGTCGGAGAAGATGGAGAACGTCATCTTCAACGGCACCGCCGACCGCAAGCCCCTCGGCATGGCCGAGGTGCAGCTCACCATCGAGAACAACCGCGGCGTGTTGCCGACGGAGTACTCGGAGGTGACGATCGGCCGTCGCCTCTTTCGGGACGGCACGTCGGAGTATTTGATGAACAACACCCAGTGCCGCCTGAAGGACATCACCGACCTGTTCATGGACACGGGCATGGGGGCGGACGCCTACTCGGTCATCGAGCTGAAGATGATCGACGAGCTTCTTTCCGGCTCCACGGAGGACCGGCGGCGCATGTTCGAGGAGGCGGCCGGCATCACCCGCTACAAGATGCGGCGGAAGCAGGCGCTGCGGAAGCTCGACAACACGCAGACGGACCTGAGCCGCATCCGAGACCTGACCGAGGAGATCTCCACCCAGGTGGACCGCCTGAAGCGGCAGGCCGAGAAGGCCCGGCAGTACAACGAGGCCGAGTCGGAGCTGCGCCGCCTGGAGGTGCTGCTGGCCCAGGTGGAGCTGGACCGGCTTGTGGACAAGCGCGAGGCGCTTCGCGCGAAGCGGGCCGAGCACGCCGACGAGGCGGAGACGCGGCAGGCCGAGGAGGAAGCTGCCGAGGAGCGCCTCGCAGCCCTTCGCGAAACGCTTTCCGACGACGAAGCGACGCTGCGCGAACGGCGCGAGGCCCTGCAGGAGCACCGGGCCCGCGTGCGCGAGCTCGAATCCGAGCAGCGCCTGCAGCGCGAGCGCCTCGACCGGGCGCGGACGGACCGGGATCGCACCCGACAGGCCCTCGACGAGGCGACCGAGCGCCGCACGGCGCTGGAGGAACGCATCAAAGACCTCGATGCCGCGCTGGCCGAGGCCCGCCCGTCCCTCGACGACGTCGAAGCCGACCTCGAAGCCGCCCGCGAGCGGCGGGACGAAGCGACCGCAGCGGCCGATGCCCTGCGCGAAGAGGTTCGGGTCCTGCGCCGGCGGGCACAGGACGCCGAGGACGAACAGAACGACCGGCGGCGCACCCTCGACCGCCTCACGAACCGCCGAGAGCTGCTCGACGACGAACGCGACCGGGCCCGCGAACAGATCCGCTCCCTGGAAACCGACGCCGAGGCGCTGTCGGCGCGCGTTCGGGAGGCCGAGGCAAAACGCGCGGATGCGCAGGAGACCCTCACCGACGCCCGGGACGCGCTGGAGGCGGCCGAGGCGGAACGGGAAGAGCGCGCCTTTGACCTCGACGAAGCCGAGGAGACGCTGCGCGAGCTCGAGCGCCAGCGCGACGCCGCCGCCGCCGAAGTCGACCTCCTGGAGGGTCTCGTCTCCAGCTACGACGAGTTCGACGACGCCATTCAGTTTCTGGCGGACGAGGCGCCCGGGGCCGACCTGCAGACCGTGGCCGACGTGCTGGCCTGCGACGACGAGGTGCGCGTGGCGCTGGACGCCGCCCTGGGCGACCTGGCGGCCTGCGTCGTGGTCGGCACGGCCGCCGACGCCGACCGGGCCATTGCCCGCCTGCGCAACGCCGATGCCGGGCAGGCCACCTTCCTTCTCCTCGACCGCCTGCCCGACGCGCCCCCCGCACCGTCGTCCCCGAATCGCGACGCCGTCTCCCCCCTGCGCGAGCACGTCCGCACCGCTTCCGACGCGCACGCTCGGATGGCCGACATCCTTCTGCAGGATGCCTACCTGGCTCCGTCGCTGGAGGACGCCCGGGCGGCGGCCGGCCCCCTCGAGGGCCCGGCCCGAGTCTTCGCGCCAACCGGCGAGTGGGTTGACGCCCGCGGGCTGTTCAAGGGAGGGAGCCGCCTCGCGACCGCCTCGCCCGTGGCCAGCCGGCTTGGGCGCCGCGAGCAGCTGGAGCAGGCGCGCGACCGCCGCGACGCCCTGCAGGCGCGCTGCGAGGAGCAAGAAGGCGTCGTGGCCGATGCCCGCGCGGCCCTGGACGCGGCCGACCCGTCGCCCTACCGCAACAAGGTCCGTGAGGCGGAGGCGGCGCTGGCCGAGGCCGACCAGGCACTCGAACGCGCCCGGTACGAGCGGGAGTCGCTAAAAGAGCGTCGCGACGACCTGAAGGAACGGCTGGAGGAGATCGAGGCGGAGGCGCAGGAGCTATCCGACCGCATCGACCAGCTGCGCGCCCAGGTGCACGACGGCGCGGAGCGCGTCCGGACCCGCCGGCGCGAGCGCGCGGAGGCGGAGGCGGACCTTGATGAGGCCGAGGAGCGCGAGCGCGCGGCAGCCGAGGCGTTCAGCGAGGCGCAGGTCGCCGCCGTGGAGGCCCGCAACCGGGTGGACACGCTGGAGCGCGAGCGCGAACAGGCTCTCGAACGGGTCGAGGAGCTGGAGCGGCGCATGGAAGAGCGAACGGCTCAGCTCGACGACCTGCGGGCGACGATCGAGACGGCGCTGGACGCACAGTCGGAGCTGGACGAAAAGATCGAAGCGCTCCGCTCCGAACGGTCGTCGATCGACGACGCCGTGGAAACCGCCGAGGCGTCGGTGCAGCGCACCAAGTCAGCAATCGAGGACTGTGAAGACAACCTTCGGCAGGTTCGCCAGGCCCGGGAACACGCATCCACGGCCGAAAACGACGCCGCCGTCCGTCTCGCCGAAATCGACACCCGCCTGCAGGACCTGCTCGAAAGCGTCTCCGACGACTTCGACCGCGACCTCACCGACGACCCGGTGGCCGTGCCCGACGACTTTGATGAGGCGGAGGCTCAGGCGACCGTCAAGAGCCTTCGCGGGCGCATCAACGCCATCGGTAGCGTGAATCCTCTCGCCCTCGAAGAATACGAGGAAGAGAAGGAGCGGCTCGACTTCCTCCGCGAGCAGCAGCAGGACCTGGAGGACGCCGAGGCGACGCTGATGGAAACCATCGAGGAGATCAACGAAACCGCGGCCGAGCGCTTCTTCGAAACGTTCGACGAGATCAAGGACAGCTTCTCGGAAATCTTCACCGATCTGTTCGGGGAGGGGGCCTCGGCGAAGCTCCAACTGGAAGACCGCGACGACCCCCTTGACTCGGCCATCGAGATCATCGCGCAGCCGCGGGGCAAGCGGCCCGTGACCCTCGAACAGCTCTCGAGCGGCGAAAAAACGCTGACCGCCATCGCCCTCCTCTTCTCCATCTACCTCGTCAAGCCCAGCCCCTTCTGCATCCTCGACGAGGTCGATGCGCCGCTGGACGATGCCAACGTCGAGCGCTTCATGAACCTGGTGCGCCGCTTCGAGGACCAGACGCAGTTCATCCTGGTGACGCACAACCAGCGCACGATGGCCCTGGCCGACCGCATGTACGGCGTCACCATGGAGGAACAGGGCGTTTCAAAACTTGTGGGCGTGGAGTTCGACGAGGCCGTCGAGATGGCCGGGTAGGGCAAGACGAGCGGGCCGGGTGCGGCGAGGCGGAGGCCACGTCCGACGACGCTGCGTCCGATGGCGCTGCGTCCGACGACGAACGCGCATCGCGCTGTTGCCAAAAGAAGAGGGCCGGCGCCAGAATCAGGCTGGCGAGCAGCGACGCCATCAAGCTTTGCGTCCAGACGGTTGCGTGCGCCGGATCGATCATAACGCCGCCGAAGCTGACCAGTACCCACGCGGCAACGCCAGCGGTGCCGTAACCAAGCGTGCGTTTCATAACGTGTCGCTGTTGAGGAAAGAGGGGACGATGTGGACCACACGGCGAGAAGACGTGGTCTGGAATATGTTTTGAAATATGCCTGCTTCTATACATACCGGACAGCGGGGAACGTTTCGATTTTTCGGTCAGGGTAATTTTTTCCGCTGGTTCGAGGAAAACGTCAGAAGTCTCATCCTGAACGCCCACATCCGGCCGGAAAATCCACCATTCCGGCCGGGGGTGTACTCTACCGGCGCATGCAGCGACTGACCGAAAAGCTGCCCCGTCAGCCGTCGTCGCTCCCGGTCCTGTCGGGTGCGGCCGTGCGGTCTTCGTAGGCCGGCGGTGCGGGACGCGATGGATTGTTCTCTTCGAGGGCCGCCTCCATCTCGTCAATGGCACGCTCGAGCACCTGGTCGGTCCCGTCGTAGAGCGTGGCGGGATTGTTCACCACGGGAATGTCCGGTCGGACGCCCGTTCCTTCGGCAAACCAGGTTCCGTCCGGGTTGTACATGCGGAACGTCGGAACGGTGGCCACGCCGCCGTCCACGAGGGCAGGCGCTCCGGAGATGCCGATGAGGCCGCCCCAGGTGCGCGAGCCGATGAGCGGGCCGAGGTCGGCCTTGCGGAAGTAGTCCGGAAAGGCGTCGCCGCCGCTGCCGCTCCAGCCGTTGATCAGCATCGTCTTCGGACCGTCGTGCATGACGGAGGGCGTCTGGAAGCCCTCGCCGTGGCGCACGGCCCAGTAGGCCTTCGGCGGGCGGTTGAGAAGCTCGACGAAGCGGTCCGGAATCTGTCCGCCGCTGTTGAAGCGCTCGTCGATGATGAGGGCGTCTTTGTGCACCTGCGCGCGCCACTGCCGCAGCAGATCCGTCTGCCCGCCGATGCCGGTGTTGGGCACGTAGACGTACCCGACGCGTCCGTCGGTGGCCTCCTCGACACGAAGCCGGTTCTGGTTGATCCAGGACAGGTAGCGGAGGCGCTCCTCCTCGCCGGTGGTCATCATCTCGACGACGACGCGCTCGGCGCCCTCGCGGGAGGGTTCGTCGTTAACGGTCAGTTCGACGGTCTTCCCCGCCAGCCCCTGAAACGCCGCCCAGGGATCCTGCGCAGGATCGATCGTCCGGCCGTTCACGGCCAGCACGTAGTCGCCCTCCTCCACGTCCACGCCCGAGCGGTCGAGCGGGGAGCGCGTCTCGACGTCCCACGGCGCGCCGCGCACGATTTCGTCGATCCGGTAGGCGCCGTCCTCGACGGTCCAGTTCACCCCGAGGGTGCCGACGGAGCGGCGGTCGGCGTCGGCGAAGTCGTCTCCGCCGCCGCGGTAGGTGTGGGAAGCGTTCAACTCGGCGATGAGTTCGCCGATGATGAAGTTCACGTCCGAGCGGGTGACGGCGTCGTCGATCAGGGCGCCGTAGCGCTCGCGCATCTGCTGCCAGTCAACCCCGTGCATCGTCGGGTCGTAGAAGTAGTCGCGCTGAAAGCGCCAGGCGTCGGCGAACATCTGCTGCCACTCTTCCCGCGGGTCGAGCTGCATCTCCATCTCGTCGGTCGGCAGCGTGTCGTCCATCGACTGCCCCTCGGCGACGTCGATGACGGCAAGCCGATTCTGATTACGAACGAGGAGCTTTGATCCGCTCGCCGACAGCACAAAGTCGTCGGCGTCGTCGATGATCGTCTTCTCTTCGCGCTCCTCCAGGTCGAAGTAGACGAGCGGGGCCTGCTCGTCGCCCGATCCGGTGCGCGGCGCGCGGTGGTAGATCACCTTCCCCTCGGAGGCCGCAAGCCGCGGGTAGTTGCCGGGCTCGGCCGGAAGGACGACCATCCGGTCCTCCAATCCGTCGAGATCGATCTCGACGGTCTCGTCGTCCTCGTTCCCCTCGTCGTCCTCCCCGTCGTCGTTCCCGTTTTCGTCCTCGCCGTCGGTGCTCACCTCGTCGTTGCGCGGGGCGAGGGGCGAATCAACGTCGTCGCGCAGCGGGATGGCGGCGATGTGCGTGCCGTTGGGGTAGACAAAGTCGCTGTCGTACTCGCCGTAGACCGGGTCGAAGTTGCGATCCGTCGTCACGAACAGGTGGTTCCCTTCCGGGCCGAAGGTCGGCTCCCCGGTCGAGTAGAAGCCGGACGTCACCTGATGCTTCTCTTCCTCCTCCACGTCGTAGACGAAGACGGCGGACTGGTCGTTTTCGAGGGTGCGGCTGTAGGCGAGCCACCGTCCGTCCGGCGACCACGACACCTCGAAAGTCGACAGGCTGTAGTGGTTCATCCAGTTCGGGAACTGCTCGACGGGGGTCGTCTCGCCGGACGTCACGTCGTGAATCCGCACGGTCATCGCCTCGTCGATGAAGGCGATCTTCTCGCTTTCCGGCGACCAGTACGGCTGATAGAGGAAGCCGGCGCCGAGGTCGGTCACCGTTTCCGGCTCCCCGGAGCCGTCCGCCGGCTCGAGCGTCAGTTCGTACTCGCCGGAGGCGTCGCTGAAGTACGCGATCGTCTCGCCGTCCGGCGACCAGGCGGGGTAGCGCTCGGCCGTCCCCGAGGTGCGCGTCAGCGAGCGGACGACGCCGTGCTCGGCCGGCAGGCTAAAGAGCTCGCCCCGGGCACCGACGACGGCGCGCTTGCCGTCCGGCGACACCCAGGCGCTGCGCATCTGGGAGGCGACGGATTCGGTTCGCGGTTTCACCGTCTTGCGGTCGGTCACCACGTCGACGTCCACCACCTGGGCTTCTTCGGTCTCCAGGTCCATCCGGTACAGGTCGCCGCCCGCCTCAAAGACGAGATCCGACGGGCCGATGGCCGGGAAGTGGACGTCGAAGTCGGCAAACGTCGTCACCTGACGCGTCTCGCCGGACGCCCGGTCTTTCGCCCAGATGTTGGAGCGCTGGTTCGGGCCGCGGTCGGAGAGGAAGTAGATGGTCGACCCGTCCCACATCGGCAGTTCGTCGTTGGCCGGGTGGTCGGTCAGTTTCTCCGCGGTGTCGGTCTGCGAGTCGTACACCCAGATGTCCGGCGCCGCGCCGCCGCGATAGCGTTTCCAGGTTCGGAAGACGCGCGTTTCGGGGGTAAAGGCGACGTAGCGCACATTCTCCGAATAGGCCCCAAACTCCCCGTAGCCGAGCGGAAGCCGGTCGGGCAGTCCGCCCCCGGCCGAGACGCGATAGAGCTGGTTGAAGCGCTGCCGGCCGCTGTGCATACCCGTAGCGTAGAGCAGGCTGTCCCCGCTCGGATGCCAGTCCACGAGCCGATCTCCGCCGCCGTGATGCGTCACCCGCGTCGGAACCCCGCCGCCGGCGGGCACGGTGTAGACGTCGACGTTGCCGTCGTAATTGCCGCTGAAGGCGATCGTCTCCCCGTCCGGCGAAAAGCGCGGGAACGCCTCCTCACCGTCGGGTGAGCTGAGGCGATTGGCCGTGCCGCCGGACTTCGGGACGACCCATACGTCGCCCCCGTACACGAAGGTGATCTGGGTTTCGGAGACGTCGGGATGGCGCAGCAGGCGGGCGTCCACCTGCGCGGCGGCGGGAGAACTCCAGAGCAGAAGGCCCGCGAGGAGAGTGAGCGGAAGGAAATGCGTCGCACGCATGACGGCAGACGTAGAGTGAGGGGAGGGGCGCGTAGAAGCCGCGGTTGACGGCAGTCAACGGACGGATACCACGTGTTGGATAGCTTCAATGGTGCATAAAGTCAACCGGGCCGCAGCGAGGACAGGGCCACGTCGGCACGTGCCGCTCGTCTTGTCCTTTCTCCCTCTGCCCCCTAGGTTCCTGCACGTTCACCTTCACGATTTCTTTGCCTGCACCATGCCCGAGACGACCCCCGCACCTCTCAACGTGTTTGAATACCGGGATGCCGCCCGGCAGCATCTTCCCACAATGGTATACGACTACTACGCCGGCGGGGCGCGCGACGAGCTCACCCTCGGCGACAACCGGCGTGCCTACGACCGCCTCTCGATCCGCTACCGCGTCATGCGGGACGTTTCGAATCGGTCGATGGCCACGACGCTGCAGGGGTCTGCTCTGGACCTTCCCCTCCTTGTCGCCCCCACCGCGTTTCATGGGATGGCGTGCGAGGAGGGCGAACGCGCCACGGCACGGGCGGCGGGACGCATGGGCACGATCATGATCCTGAGTACGCTGTCGACCACGGCCGTCGAAGACGTAGTCGCGGCCGGACGCGGCCCGGTGTGGTTTCAACTCTACGTGTACACCGACCGCGACGCAACTCGCGACCTGGTTCGCCGCGCGGAGGCGGCCAGCTGCGAGGCGCTCGTGCTCACGGTCGACGCCCAGGTGTGGGGGGTGCGGGAACGGGACGAACGCAACGGCTTCTCGCTTCCGGACGGACTCGTGATGAAGAACCTGGAGGCCTCCGGCAAACCGTCGTTTCCGGAGGTCGAGGGCTCCGGCCTCGCGGCCTACGTGAATCAGAACTTCGACACGTCGCTCACCTGGGACGACCTCGACTGGCTCGCAGGCCTGACGAACGTGCCTATGTTCGTGAAGGGAATCGTGCGGGGCGACGACGCCGTGCGCGCTGCCGAGCATGGGGCCGCGGGCGTCATCGTTTCCAATCACGGCGGCCGGCAACTCGACACCTCCCCGGCCACAATCGAGGTCCTCCCCGACGTCGCCGACGCCGTGAACGACCGGGCGGTCGACGTGCTGGTCGACGGCGGCATCCGCCGAGGGACGGACGTGCTGAAGGCACTCGCCCTGGGCGCCGATGCCGTCGCTGTCGGCCGACCCGTGCTGTGGGGACTCGCCGTGGACGGCGAGCGCGGTGCCGTCGATGTTCTGTCGATGCTCCGCGACGAGCTAGACACCGCCCTCGCTCTCGCCGGCACCGCCTCGATCCACGACCTCTCCCCGGACCTGGTGGCCCGCCGGAACGCAGAGTGAGGGGGCGGGGG
>CAKZLV010000320.1 GCA_937127285.1 uncultured Bacteroidota bacterium | reverse complement strand
CACGCTCCCACACCCCCAAGCCCCCACGCTCCCACGCTCCCCTGCTCCCACACCGCCATGCACTTCCTCCCGCTCCTGCTCGTTCTGACTCTCCTCCTCACCGGCTGCGGCGTGGAAGCCCGCGCACCGTCGGCCGAATCGGACGCCCCGGCTCCGGTCGTCGACGTTGCAACGGCCACACAGCCGGAGACGCCGATCCCGGTCCACGCCAGCGGTCGCCTCGCCTCGAAGGCCGAGATCCAGCTTGCCTTCAAGATCGACGGCGTCATCGACCGAATTCTGGTCGACGAAGGCGATCGGGTGACCCGAGGCGCTCCGCTGGCCCGACTCAATCTGTCGGAGATCGATGCCCGGGTCACCGAGGCAGAGAGTGCCCTCGAGCAGGCGCAGCGCGACCGCGAGCGGACCGCCCGACTCTATCGGGACTCCGTCGCTACCCTCGAGACCCTGCAGAACGCTCGCACGGCCGTCGATGTGGCCGAGGCCCGCGTGCAGGCCGCGCAGTTTAACCGCCGCTTTGCCGTCATCGACGCCCCGGAAGGCGGCCGCGTCCTGCACCGGCACGCCGAGGAGGGCGAGTACGTGCGCCCCGGCACCCCGATCCTGACGCTCGGCGCCATCGATCGGGGATGGGTCGTGCGCGTCGGCCTGCCGGCGGAGGACGTGGTTCGCACAGCCATCGGCGACAGCGCCCGGGTCGTCTTCGACGCCTATCCCGGCGAAGCGATGGAGGCGCAGGTCACAGAGGTCGCCGACGCCGCCGAGGCCCGCAGCGGAACGTTCGAAGTGGAGCTGTCCGTCCCCGACCCGGCCGACCGGCTGAAGTCCGGTTTCATCGGTCGGGTGACCCTCTTTCCGTCGCGCGGCCTGCGCCCCGTCGAGATCCCGGCCGATGCACTCGTCTCGGGCGACGGGTCCGAAGGGGTTGTCTTCCGGGTGGAGGACGCAACCGGGACCGTTCGGCGGCAGACCGTGCAGATCGCCCGCATCCGAGACAGCACGCTGGCGCTTTCCGGCGGACTGGCGCCCGGCGATCGGGTTGTTACGACCGGTGCCCCGCGCCTGTCGGACGGCGACTCGGTGCGCGTTGCGCCGTAGCCGCCACCGCCAGCTTTTCCGCTCGCTCCGCGCCCTTCTTCCCGTCCGGCCATGACGCTTCCCAAGCTCGCGATTGACAACCCGTCGTTCACCGGCATCGTGCTGGTGCTTCTCACCCTTCTGGGCATCGCCAGTTTCTGGACGATGCCGCGGTCGGAAGATCCCCAATTCGAAACGGCCACGGTGCGCGTCGTCGGCGTCTACCCCGGCGCGAGTCCGGAGGACATCGAGAGTCTCGTCGTCGACCCCGTCGAAGAGGCCGTCAACGAACTGGAAGACATCGATCGGATCGAGTCGACGATACAGGACGGCATCTCCGTCACCAGCATCAACTTCCTCGCCAGCGTCTCCCCGGACGATGCGCTCGAGGACGTCGAGCAGGCGATGGCCGGCGTGCGGCCGGACCTGCCGCAGGGCGTTCGCAGCCTGGAGGTAGACGACTTCACGACGACGGACGTGACCATCTACCAGGCCGCCCTCGTCTCCGAAACCGCCTCGTACGCGGTGCTGCAGGACGCGGCCGAAGACCTGGAGCGCCGCCTGGAGCGGTCCGAGGGCGTGAAGCAGGCCGAGACGTGGGCGTATCCGGACCAAGAAGTGCGCGTCGCGCCGAACCTCGAACGCCTTCGGGAGCTCGACCTGTCGCTCGACCGGATCCTCGGGGCGGTGCAGTCGGAAGCACAGAACGTTCCGGGTGGGAACCTGGACGTCGGCGGGCGGCAGTTCAACGTGCAGACGACCGGCGACTACGCCTCCATCGACGACATCCGCAGCACGGTCGTCGCCCAGAGCGGCGGTGGACTCGTGCGGATCGGTGACGTGGCGCGGGTCGAGCAGGTCGCCGCCGAGCGCACCTATCACGCCCGCTTTCAAGGCGAACGCGCCGTGTTCGTGACGGTCACCCAGCGAAAAGGCATGAACATCTTTCAGGTGTTGGACGGGGTGAAGCAAACGCTGGCGGATTTCGGCGCGTCGCTTCCCGCCGACGTCCGGCTCGAGGACGTCTTCGATCAATCGGAGAGCGTCAGCAGCCGCGTGAACGGGTTCTTCTGGAACCTCCTGCAGGGGATTCTGCTGGTGGGCGGCGTCGTTCTGCTCGCGCTCGGCTGGCGGTCGTCCGCCATCGTGATGACGGCGATCCCCCTGTCGATTCTGATCGCGATCTACGTGCTCGACCTCAGCGGGTACGGCCTGCAACAGATCTCGATCGTGGGCCTCGTGATTGCCCTCGGACTCCTGGTGGACGACGCCATCGTGATCACCGAAAACGTCGTTCGCTACCGCCGCAAGGGTTTGTCGGCGATCGACGCAGCGCTGAAGGGAACCGACGAGGTCGGCTGGGCGGTCGTGAGCACGTCGGTCACGTCCGTTCTCGCGTTCCTTCCCATCGCACTCGTGCAGAGCGGAAGCGGCGACTTCATCCGCTCGATGCCGCTGACGGTGATCTTCGCCCTGGGCGGGTCGCTCCTCGTCACCCTCACGCTTACGCCCCTCCTCGCCGCGAAGTGGACCAGGCGGACGGATCCCGACAGCGAGCCGCCCGAATCGGAAACGACCGAGCCGGCGAGGACCGGTCAGTCGGCGGCCCAGGGAGAGCCCGACACCCGGTTCGGCGTGTGGCTGCAGGCGGTGGTCGACGGCCCCTACCGGCGCACGCTACATGCTGCGCTTCAGCGAAGGGGGACCGTCCTGACGATTGCCTTCGCAGCCCTGGTCGGCAGCGCGTCACTCTTTCCCGTGATCGGCGTCTCTTTCTTCCCTGCCGCCGAGAAGCCGCAGTTCCTCATCAGCGTCACCACCCCGGAGGGCTCCAGCCTCGCAGAGACGGATCGGGCGGTGCGGCGCGTGGAAAACTGGCTTGCCGACCGCGACGACATCCGCCGCTTCGCCGCCAACGTCGGCCGCGACAACCCGCTTATCTATTACAACGTGATCCCCCGGCGCGAGAAGGCGACCGTCGGTCAGGTGTTCGTGGAAGCTGACCGCGCCAGTGCGATTCCGCAGATCGCGGCCGACCTCGAAGCGGATTTGTCGAATCGCCCCGGTGCGCGCTACGAGACGGAGATCTTTAAGAACGGTCCGCCCGTCGAGGCCCCCATCGCCATCAAGGTGATCGGTCCGGAGCTGGGCGAACTCCAGCGCCTCGCTGCCACCGTCGCCACCGCGATGCGGGCGACGCCGGGGACGCAGAACGTCGACAACCCGCTGGCCGAGCCGAAGACGGGCCTGCACGTGGCGGTCGACCGCGGCCGCGCCGGCCTCCACGGCGTCTCCCTTGCGTCCGTGGACCGAGCCGTGCGAATGGCGGTAGCCGGGCTTCCCGGGGCGACCTACCGGGACGCCGACGGGGACGAGATAGATATCGTCGTGGGCGTTGCGGGAGACGCCACGGTGACCGACCTGGAGCGGCTCTCCGTGTCCTCCAGCGCGGGTACTGAGGTACCGCTCCGGCAGATCGCCCGCGTCGAACTGGCCCGCGAACCGGTGCGCATCGACCATTTCGACACCGAGCGAGCCGTCACGATCACAGCGGATGTCCGTCCCGGCGCCACGCCCGTCGCCGTCACGCAGGCGGTCGTCGAGCGGTTGGCCGCTGTGTCGCTTCCGGCCGGGTACCGGACGTTCGTGGGGGGTGAACTGGAGGCGCAGGAGGACAGCTTCGCAAGCCTGCTTCCGGCCCTCCTGGGCGCCGTGTTCGGAATTCTGGCGGTGCTCGTCCTGCAGTTCGGCTCGATCCGGCAGGCGGGGATCATCCTGACGGCCATTCCGCTTTCCGCAATCGGTGCGTTCCCGGCGCTCCTGCTCACCGGCTACACGTTCAGCTTCACGGCGTTTGTCGGCTTCACCAGTCTCGCCGGCATCGTCGTCAACAACTCCACCATCCTCGTCGACTACGCCAACCAGCTGCGCGATCAGGGCCGACCGGTCGTCGAGGCCGTCACGGAAGCCGGGGCAACGCGCTTCGCTCCGATCGTGCTCACCACCCTCACCACGATTGGCGGGCTGCTGCCGCTTACGCTGAGCGGATCGAGCCTCTGGAGTCCGCTCGGTTGGGTCATCATCGGCGGCCTGATCGTCGCGACCGGGCTCACCCTCCTCGTCGTCCCCGTCCTCTACGCCATGCTGACGCACGATTGAGGTTCGGGTTTTGGGTTGAGGGTTGCGGGTTTTGCGTTGGAGGTTTGGACGTTGCGCGTTTTTACGGTGCGCGTTCGGAGGTCGGCGGTAGCGTTCCCCGTCTCCCCGCTTCCCCGTCTCCCCGCTTCCCCGTCTCGCCGTCTCTGCAATTCTCCCACACGCCCAACCGCCCACACGCCCAACCGCCCACACGCCCCACTTATTTTACATTAACGTAACGTGTTTCCGGAACGCGTAATAGGGACAGGGAGGTAGAGGCTGACTCACGATGGACGGTCTTTTCCGCCCACTAACTTTCCTGTTCTGATGAATACCCGACCGCAGTTCCGACCCGTTCTCTGGATACTCGCCCTCGCCCTGGTGCTGACGGCCTGCCAGACGGAAACCGCCGGCGATGAAGAAGCCGCCGAGGCAGACGCCCCGACCGAAACGGCGTCCGTTGAGTCTGAAACCATTGCGTGGGACTACACCGGCGAGACCGGCCCCGCCAACTGGGCCGAGCTCAACGAAACCTACGAAGCCTGTGCGGGCAGCCGGCAGTCCCCCATCGACCTGGTCGCCGACGACGAGGCCCAGGACGTCAACGTTGAATTCGATTATACCGAGGCTGAAGGCACGCTCTTCGACACCGGTCACGGCGTGCAGGTCAACATCGAAGGCGGCACCCTGAGGATCGACGGCAAGGCCTTCGCCCTGAAACAGTTCCACTTCCACACCCCGAGCGAGCACACGGTCGACGGGACCAGCTACCCGGCCGAGGTGCACCTCGTGCACGCCTCCGACGACGGCGAACTGGCCGTGCTCGGCATCTTCTACGAAGAAGGCGAGGCCAACGACTTCCTCGCCCCCGTCTGGGAAGACCTTGAGAGCCGCGCGACCATGGCCGCCGCGGATCCGCTCATGATGAACGCGGCCGACATGCTTCCGGCCGACCGCACCACCTACACGTACCCGGGCTCCCTCACCACGCCGCCGTGCTCGGAGATCGTGCGCTGGCACGTAATGCAGGAGCCGCTCACAATGTCGGCCGAGCAGATGGAGGCGTTGACGGCCATCTACGACGACAACAACCGCCCGGTGCAGCCGCTGAACGACCGCGAGATCGACCGCGTCACGCTGTAGCATTGTGGAGGGAATGCAAATGGTGGATCCCGTCGGGACGCCGCTCCGCGCGTCTCGAGAACCCCCCGTTCCAAGCGCCCGGCACGTCGGTGTCCGGGCGCTTTTTCGTTGCCGGGCCCAGGCAATCTCAAAAAATCAGGAGGCACCGGCGTCTCACATTGCCTCTCGATCTTCTCTTCTCTCGCCGTTACAATCCAATCGGCCGGAGGCCCGTACCTTCGATGCTCGTTCCCTTCTCGACCGACCCCAGTTCTCCTTGATGCTGATTGACGACCTCTCGACGCCGGCGCTGCTTGTGGACGCGGATCGCCTGAGCCGAAACCTCGACCGGATGCAGGCCAAAGCCGATGAGAACGACGCGGCCCTGCGCCCGCACGGCAAAACGCACAAGTCCCCGGCCCTCGCCCGGTGGCAGATCGATCGAGGGGCAATCGGCCTCACGGTGGCCACCCTTCCGGAGGCGGAAGCCTTTGCCGAGGCCGGTGTCGGCGACATCCGCGTTGCCTACCCCGTCGTCGGCCGCGAGCGCTACGAACGCCTGCTGGCGCTCACCGAAACGGCAACCGTCTCCTTCACCGTCGACACGGAGGCGGGCGTTCGGCAGGCGTCGCGCTTCCTCGACGACGCCGGGACGACGATGGACGTGCTGCTTGAGGTGGACGTCGGACACGGGCGCTGCGGGGTGCCGTGGGACGCCGACGAAGAGACGATCCGCCTCGCCGAGGCAATTGCCGACGCTCCCGGCCTGGACCTGGCGGGGATCCTCACGCACGCCGGACAGGCCTATCACGGTCCGCACGACGGAGAATCGAAGGCCGACGCCCTCCGCCGCGCAGGCCGCGAAGAGCGCGACCGCATGCTGGAGGTGGCCGTCCGACTGGCCGAGGCCGGCTGCGAGGGCATTGACGCGGACACCTTCGAGATCAGCATCGGCTCGACGCCGTCCCTGACGCATTTCGAAAACGCCGAGCGGGCGGGGTTTCGGATCACCGAAATCCGCCCCGGCAACTACGTCTTCAACGACGCCATGCAGGTGAACCTGAAATCGGCAGAACTGGACGACTGCGCCCTCTCGGTGTACACCTCGGTCGTGAGCAAGCGGCGCGACCCCTCCGGAACGGAGCGGGTCTACGTCGACGCCGGCAAGAAGGTGGTGACGACCGATCAGGGGCCGGGCATGGACCGCTACGGGACGGTGCTCTACAACGCCCGCTACATGCGCGCCCATCCGCACGCCGTCGTCACCGACCTGTCGGAGGAGCACGGCTGGATGCGCGTTCCGGGAGGGGCGACGTTCGGCGTTGGAGACCGGCTGCGGATTGTGCCGAACCACGCCTGCGTGACGGTCGCCACGCAGAACGCTCTCCACGTGGTGGACGGGGACGAGGTCGTGGAGACGTGGGACGTTGCCGCGTGACGGAAGCCGCAGGACGACGGACCGGAGTGATCGCCGAGGGGTGCCCGGAGACGGAGGTGCGGTGGGCCTGCTGATGGCCCGTCGGAGACGCACATACCCCCACATCCCCATCCCTCCACCCGTACCTCCCTCCACCCCTTGACCTCTCCACCCCTCTACGCCGTCACGGCCTCCGGCTTCTCCAGGTTGCTGAAGAGATTATTCAGCGACTCCGTGTAGGTCGGGTGGGCGAAGGCGGAGGAGCGGATCTCCTGGGCCGTGACGCCGCCCATCATCGCCATCTGGAGGACGGACATGATCTCCCCGCCCTCGGTCCCGAGAATTGCGGCGCCGAGGATCCGGTCCGTGTCGCGGTCGACGACTGCTTTCATGAGGCCGCGCGTTTCGTCGACCTCCAGCGCCCGGGCGACGTGGGTCATCGGCATTTTCGCCACCAGCACGTCGCGACCCTGCTCAATGGCCTGCTCCTCGGAGAGACCGACGCGGCCGAGCTGCGGGTCGGTGAAGAGGGTGTAGGGGACCAGCCGCCCCTCGATCGACCGGCCGGCGTCCTCGAGCCAGTTGTCGCGCACGATGCGATAGTCGTCGTAGGAGATGTGCGTAAACGCCGGTCCGCCCTTCACGTCGCCGATCGCCGCGATGGGGTCCGCCGACGTTTCGAGACGATCGTTCACGGCGACGTACCCGCGCTCCGTCGTCTCGACTCCCGCGGCGTCCAGGTTAAGGACGTCCGTGTTGGGCCTGCGCCCGGCGGCGACGAGCAGGTGCGTGCCGCGGAGGCGCTGCGGCGCATCCGGACCCTCGAGGCACACCGAGAGCGTCCCGTCCGCCCGCTTCTCGGTGCAGTCCATTCGCGTCGACGTCAGGACCCGGATGCCGTCGTCCTGCAGGATCTCCGTCAGCGTCTCGGCGACGTCCGCATCCTCGCGGGAGACGATCTGATCGCCGCGCTCGATGAGGGTGACGTCCGATCCGAACCGCCGAAACATCTGCCCGAACTCGAGTCCGATGTAGCCGCCGCCCAAAACGATCAGGTGATCGGGAACGGTGTCGAGCTCCAGGATGGAGGTCGACGTCAGATAGTCAATCTCATCCAGCCCGTCGATGGGCGGAATAAAGGGGCGCTCCCCCGTGTTGATCACGAACCGCTCGGCGGAAAGTCGCCGCGGGGGGGCGTCGTCGAAGGCGACCTCCACGGTGTGCGGGTCGACGAAGGCCGCTTCTCCCTCGACGAGGTCCAGCCCCTCCGTTCCTTCCACGGCGCTGCGGCTGCCGGAGCGGAACGACTCGACAATCTCGCGCTTGCGGGCCCGCACTCGCTCGAGGTCGACGGAGACCTCGCCGGTGTCGACGCCGTAGTCGGCCGCCCGGCGCGCAAGGTGAGCGACGCGGGCGCTGGCGATCATGGTTTTGGTCGGCGTGCAGCCTTCGTTCACACAGGTTCCGCCGACGTGCTTTCGCTCAACGAGGGCAACCGACCGGCCCGCCCGTGCCAGAGCACCGGCGAGCGGCCCGCCTCCCTGTCCGGCGCCGATCACGATGACGTCGTATGAGGCAGGATCGGAAGAGGTGTTGTTGTACTGGGGCATAGAAGAAGGAGAATCGACTGGTAAGAACGACGATGGATCGAAGCAAACCGGGTTCAGCGGGGGCCGGGGCGGCTCATGTCAGGACGACCTCCGCCAGGAGAATCATAGAGACAATCAGGAAGAGGACGCCCATTCCCAGCTCCCGGGTGCGCTCCGGGATGCGCTCGGCAACGGCCGGGCCGATCTGCCCGCCGACGAGCACGCCGGGAACGGTAAAGAGCAGCAGGTTGACGAGCCGTTCCACCGTAGAGCCGCCGACCTGAAGCAGGGTGGCGATGTGTCCGGCAGAGGCCGTGAGTGCGGTTACGGCGACCACGAACACGCTCGTGGCGACGGCGATGCGGGCGGGGATGCGGCACCGCTGCAGAAACAGGTAGCCGTTCAGTTCGCCGAGGCCGGTCGACACCATGCCGATGAAGAGTCCGCCGATGCCGCCGGACAAGATCCCCTCGGTACGGTTGAACACGGTATAGCAAAGTTCCTCTCCGTCGGCGGTGCGGCGGCAGCGTTCGGCGCGGTCGGGGGACTGCCGGTTGGCGGCGTCGATTTGGTCGCGCACCGCCGCGGTCGGCGATCGGAGAAAGCTGGCGGCGACGACCACGAGCCCGACGCCGAGAACGGTTTTCAGGATGTCGTCGGCCACGTAGTGGGCCGCGTACGTCCCGACCAGGGCCGCGGGGATGCTGACGGCAAGCAGCGTTCCGCCCATTCGGTAGTCGATGAGGCGACGGCGGATGTAGGCGACGAGGCCGCTGCCGAATCCGAACACCTCCACGATAAGCCCGGCGCTGATGGCGGTACGCGGCTCCAGGCCCAGCGCCAGGATGAAGAACGGGGAGAAGAACGTGGCTCCCTCCACCCCCGATCCCAGGGCCACCGTTGCGAAAACGATGGCCACCGGCAGCATGTACCAAAACTCCAGCGACAGCTCCATCAGGCGATGTGAGAACGGTGGACGGTGCGCGATTCGTACTGCGGAGCGAGCGGCGGTCCGGAGGAAGGACGCCGGCAGACCGTCGGTCTACGAGGCGGCGCGATCCTCGACCGGGACCGCCCGTTTACGCGGCAGGAGCGAGCCGGCCGGTGCGCCGGAGGTCGTCTTCGAACTGCGGACGCAGGAGATCTTCCAACTTTTGGCGGGCCCGGTGGAGGCGGACGCGAACGTTTACGCGGGTAAGATCAAGCGCCTCCGCCACTTCCTTCGTCGATTTCTCTTCCAGGTCGCGCATCCGAATGATTTCGCGGTAGGAGTCGGGCAGCTCGGCCAGCGCGGCGTGCACGAGTTCCTTGCGCTCGGTTCGCTCGGTGTGGTCCCGGGGATCGCCGTCGGTAAGCGAGCTCGCGGACTCGTCGTTGTGGTTCATCCACTCGAGCGTGTCCGACTCCGCGGTTGTGTAGCGGTCCTGGTCGCGAAAGTACCGGAAGGCAAGATTCCGGGCGATGCTGCAGAGCCAGGTCGACACCTTGGAGTCGCCCCGAAAGCGGTCGATCGATCGGAGCGCCTGGTAGAACGTCTCCTGAAGCAGCTCTTCGGCCACGTCGGCATCTTTGACCATCTTGAGGAGGAGACGATAGACGATACGCCGATTTCCGTACACCCAGCGCTCGATGGCATCTGGGTCGCGGTCGCGGAGGGCGTCGAACTCGGACGCGGTGGGCTCGGGAGGCGAATCCGCACCGGCCGACGACGATGCACGAGACGAGGCGGGAGGAGAAGTAGACACGTTCTGAAGCATGGCAGGATGGAGACCGGTGATGAGAAGTCCGATGGGCACGCGGAACGCGCCGTTTGTCTCGCGTTCACTCTGTAACCATGGAGAAGACCGTTCCAACCCGCTCGCCCCCGAATATTTAGATGGTTAAACCGTTGATTGATAAGTTTTTGTCAGAAAGAAGAAAACGTGAAGGGGTGGGGCTGGGTGAGCCCGCGAGCGTCGACATCTCGACGCTGTGACGATATATCGACAGCGGGTGAGTCGGCGGGTGGGGGGCGTGGCCGGTTGCAGCCCGCGCCGAACCCGCAACCCGCTCCTCACACCTCTCACCCCAAACCTCTCACCCCGAACCTCTCAACCCGAACCTCTCAACCCGAACCCCTCAACCCGAACCCCTCAACCCGATCCCCGAACGCATGCCCATGCCCGGTCCCCCGAGCGACGATCCGACGGAGCAGCTGCGGGAGTACGCGCGCCGTCTGGAAATCCTTCGCGAGATCGACGAAGCCATTCTCGCGGCGCAGTCGCCCTCCGACATTGCCTCGGCCGCTCTCGAGCGGCTGCGGGAGTTCGTTCCGTTCATCCGCGCCAGCGTCGTGCTCTTTCACTGGGACCGGGACGAGTCCGAAATTCTGGCCATCTACCAGAAGCACGGCGATACGGAGCTCCGCCCGGGTACGGTGCTCCCCATCGACCACCTGCCCATCCCGGATGAACTCTTCGACGGAGAGCCCAAAATGGTGGGCGACATTCAGTCGGGGCCGTCCACGGCCGTCACCCGGCGGCTCCGGCGCGACGAGAATATTCGCTCCTACGTGTCCTTCCCGCTGATCGCCGAGGAAGAGCTCATCGGCATGGTGAACTTTGGAAGCAACGAGCCGGACGTGTATGCGGGGCAGTGGCGGCACATCATCCGCGAGGTGGCCGATCAGCTCGCCATCGCCATCCGGCAGGCGCGCCTCGTCGAGCAGGTGCGCGCCTACTCCGAAAAGATGGAGCAACGGGTGCAGGAACGGACCGAAGAGCTGGAGTCGTTCACGTACTCGGTGTCGCACGACCTGCGGACGCCTCTGCGTGCGGTGGACGGCTTCTCCCGAATGCTGATGGAGCAGTACGCCGACGACCTCGACGACGAAGGCCGGCGCCTCGTTCGCGTCATCTACGAGAACACCCAGAAGATGACGCAGCTGATCGACGGGCTGCTCTCTCTGTCCCGAATCGGGCGACGGGACATGCGCCGGCGCAGCGTCGACGTCGAACAGCTTGCCCGGGAGGCCTTCGAGGAAGCCCGGCAGGGCCACGAGGGGTCGGTGGAGTTTCGTGTCGGCGATCTTCCCGACGCCCATGCCGACCGCGCCATGCTCCGACGCGTGTTCGTCAATCTCCTTTCGAACGCCCTGAAGTTTTCGGCCGACCGGGATCCGGCGCGGATCTCCGTCGAGGCGTACGAATCGGAGGACGGGGACCCGGTCTACGCCGTGCGCGACAACGGCGTGGGATTTGATATGAAGTACGCCGACAAGCTCTTCGGCGTCTTTCAACGCCTGCACGACGAGGCGTCCTTCGAGGGCACCGGCGTCGGGCTGGCTATCGTGGAGCGGACCATCCGCCGTCACGACGGCCGGATCTGGGCGGAGGGAGACGTCGGGGAAGGCGCGACCTTTTCGTTCACGCTCGGAGAGGCAAGTGCCTGATGTCGCCGGGTAGCGGCTCGGACGCGCCCGGCGTCTGTAATCTGCTCGGTGTAACGGATTGCACCGGCAGGACTCCCACGCGAAGAACCGTCCCCTTTCCCTGCTTTTCCTGAACGTGACCCTGCGTGCCCCGGTGAGTACCTGCACGGATATCCTCCTCGTCGAAGATCAGGCCTCCGACGCGGAGCTCGCGCTTCATGCTCTGCGCGGACTCGACCTCGATCGCGACGTGACCCTCGTGCGCGACGGAGCGGAGGCGCTGGACTTTCTCTTCGCCCGCGGTGCGTACAGCGACCGCGACCCGGACGACCTGCCGCGCTTCGTCCTGCTGGATCTAAAGCTTCCGAAAGTGGACGGTCTGCAGGTCCTGGAAGCCATCCGGGCCGACGAGCGAACGAGAGATCTCCCGGTCGTCGTCCTCACGTCGTCGAAAGAGGCGTGCGACGTCGAGCGGTGCTACGACCGGGGTGCAAACAGCTACGTCGTGAAGCCGGTTGACTTCGACCAGTTTACCGACGCCATCCAGGACATCGGACGCTACTGGCTCGCGCGCAACGTCATCCGCGACCGCTGACGGGTTGCTGAGGCGTTGGACGTTGGGGCGTTGGACGTTGGGGCGTTGGACGTTTGGGCGTTGGACGGTGGAAC
>CAKZLV010000319.1 GCA_937127285.1 uncultured Bacteroidota bacterium | reverse complement strand
TGGGGGCTGGACGCTGGACACCGGTCGTTGGACACGGGTCATTGGACATTCGTCATTGGACACTCGTCACTCGACACTCGTCATTGGCCCCGCATCCCTCCACCCATCCACCCCTCCAGCCGTACTCAGCCCCTAAGCGTCCGAAGCGTCCAAGGCTCGTAGCAGATGGCCGGGACCGCGACCGGTCGATGCAGCAAAGAACGATCGTCGAGACGGTCATTGGTCATTCGACATTGGTCACTGGATGAATCGCTCCCGTTGGTCGCAAAGGTAGATGGACACAAGTCATTGAGCATTGATCAATGATCATTGTTCATTGCCGCGTTCCAGCGTCCCAAGCGTCCAAAGCCCCCACGCTCCCAAGCCCCCACGCTCCCTCGCTTCTACGCGGGCACGTGGAGGTGGGCGATGTAGGCGTAGCGGTAGGCAACCGGTTCCAGCGTGAGGTCGGCCCGGCCGTCGGCGTCGAGCGTCCGCAGATACGCCAGCAGTTCGGGGCGGTGGTGGACGCCGAAGAGCCCCAGCCAGCTCTGCAGGAGCGTGCGAAACCAGCCGGGAAGATCGCCCTGGTCCCAGAAATCGACGACGGCGAGCGTGCCTCCCGGACGGACCTGGTTTAGGGCCGCCTCCACCGCCGCCTCCCACGTGGGGATCATCGACAGCACGTACGAGAAGAACACGGCGTCGAACGGGCCGGAGGTGCCGAGCATCGCCGGGGGGGCCACCTCTTCCGCGAGTCCCTGCCCGAGCGTCACGTTCGGGAGACCGCTTCGGTCGAGGGAGCGGCGGGCCGTATCCAGCATTTCCTCGGAGGCATCCAGACCGTAGAGCCGGGCCGCCGGCGCCAGTTCGGCGAGGCGGCGCAGGTTGCGGGCCGTCCCGCAGCCGATCTCCAGCACCGTGGGCGTCGTGCCGGCGGCAGGGGGCAGGTCGTCCGCGAGGGTGCGAAGCATCCGGTCGCGTCCGAGAAGATAGTAGCGGCGGGTGGCATCGTACACGTACCGGGTCCACCGGTACATGCGGTCCATCCGGTCGGCCGCATCTACGGGTCGGGCGTCGGTCGTTTCGGTTGCAGAGGTCATCGGGGGCGTCCTAGATTCGCGATCTGTAGGAAGGGATCGCCGGTTCGTCTCAGCGCTCACCCGCCCAGCGAGTACAGGTGAAACATGCCGTAGACGGCCGAGCGGTCCTGTGCGTGCAGCGCCTCCGACCGCTCCCGGTGGTAGCGAAAGCGCCGGCGCAGGTCGTCGGGGAGCGCCCCTTCCACGACCGAGGCCGACCCGGCCGTCCGGAAGATAATGTGAGAGCCCGGCTCGCCGACCCGCGCGATCTCGCTCCACAGGTCGGTGATCGTGTCCGCATCCATCCAGTCCATCGCATCCAGCAGCACAAAGCTGTCGAAGCTGTGGTCGGGTTGCTCAACCAGGAAGTCGTATACGGACGTCACGTGTGTGTCGACGCGATCGGCGTGGTAGCGGAGCTCGGCGAAGTGGTCGCGGTCGAGGTAGGGAGGAATCGCCTCGCGATTCTCCGTGTCGTAGCGGCGCCCGAAGGCCTGCCAGGCGAAGTAGTTGTCCGACAGCGGAAAGCCGCAGACGAGCTTCTTCAGCCGCTCGCGGTAGAGGTCGGCCACCGACGCGGCCGACTCCTCGGCCATGATGCGCTGCTGGTTGGGCGGGATGCCGAGGCTGTAGACCGCGGCCGGCTGCTCGGCGATCCACCGGACGACCGGGTGGTCGAAGAACGGAGCCACGCAGTCCGCGAAGAAGGCGTCCTGCTCCGCCCGGGTATCGGCTTCCAGGAGTTCCTCCGGACTCCGGTTCTGCACGAGGCGGGATACAAACCCGGAGAAGCGCTGAAACCGGGGCAGGATTCCCTTTTCGTAGAATCCGTCTTCGAAATAGCGGATGCGCCGGCCGCCGAGGCCTCCCACGGTGCGCGACTCCCAGAAGGCGCGCGCCTGCGGGTGGAGAGATCCGGCCAGATGACGGTCGTAGCGCGTCACGTTTTCACGTCCCTCCCCCACGCCGAAAAACTGAAAGAACGCCTCGTGGTCGGGAAGGTGCTGGAGAGCGGCCAGCTTCAGGCGCGTCAGCGCCATGTGCGCCTCGTTCAGGTCGACGGCGACGATGCGCTTCGGGCTGTGCGTGAGGTAGTTGAGCACGTTGCAGCCCGCAGAGGAAATCGTCAGCACGCGACTGGAGGGGCCCAACTGCAGCGCTTCGGCGTCCACCCGCGGGTCCTCCCAGATCTGGGTATACACGAATCCGCGAAACCAAAGCGTGAACAGCCGCTCCAGCAGCCCCTCACGAGACGTTCGGGGATTCTGGTGAACGGCGCGCTTCAGGCGGGAAACGGTGGAGTCAGCCATACGGTGGGGAGAAGGGTGCGAGATGCCCGTGAGTGAATCACCGTAACATAATGGAAGGATGTTATCTCGGAATGACGCGCGGATTACCGCAGGATGATGGTCGACGCCTGCGCTGTGACGACGAGGCCGGATTCGCCTGGTAGCGGAAGGGACGCCGCTCCCGAGGCTCCTGCCGGTTCGCGTCGGCCCCGGTGGCAGGCAACCGGAGTCTTCGGAACGAGAGCGACCCGCAATCGCCGAGGAAGATCTAATCGGAAAAGATCCGATCAGAAAAGATCCGGTGGGGAAAGATCCGGCAGGAAACGGGTAGAGAAGGTACAGATTTGTCTCACGTCGCCCGCCCGACTGTGGACCCTACCGACGCCGCATCTCTTCTGTCCTTTCTTCGCCGTGCCGAGTCTCTGAAAGACGAAACCCGGACGGCCTGGACGTCAACCGGTCGCCCCGAAAGCGTTGCCGCCCACACGTGGCGCCTGTGTCTCTGGGCCGTCGTTCTCGGGGATCACTTCGAAGAGCGAGACGAGACGTTCGACGCCCAGCGGTTGCTCAAGCTCTGCGTCGTGCACGATCTCGGGGAAGCGCTCGCGGGCGACGTGCCCGCGGTCGATCAGCCGCCCGAAGGGACGAGCGAGCAGGAGCGGGCGGATCTCCAGGCGATCACCGAGGTTCTTCCGGAGGCCGGCCGGATGCAGATTCGGGATCTCTGGGAGGAATACGAAGCCGCAGAGACGCCGGAGGCTCGCGTTGCGAAGGCGCTCGATAAGCTGGAGACGCTCCTCCAGCACGTCCAGGGCGACAACCCGCCCGACTTCGACTATCGCTTCAACCTCTCCTACGGCACCGACTACACGAGCGACGTCGACCCGCTCGTCACCGAACTCCGCCGGATCCTGGACGCAGAGACCGAGCAGCGCGCCCAGAAGGAAGAATGACGGGTTCGGTGCTCGGTATTGGTGATTGGGTACTGGGTACTGGTGATGGGTACTGGGTACTCGGTATTGGTAATTGGGTACTCGGGATTGATCCCCGATCATGGGGTACTCGTCGATACCACCTTTTCCCCAGTGACCGGTGCCCAGTGACCAGTGTCCAGTGTCTAGTGACCAGTGTCCACTGACCCGTGTCCCCCAATACCGAGCACCGAATACCGAGCACCGAATACCCAGTACCGAATACCAAGTACCGAGCACCCAACCCCCCGTCCCGATCATCGATTCATCCACCGGTACAGAATCTCGGGAGGGCAGAAGCCGGTGAAGGCGCTCTGGATCACATTGAGGCCGGCGAAGGCGGTGAGCAGGAACCACCAGTCGCTCACGAAATAGCCGAGTCCGAGTCCGGTAAGGGTGACGACGCCGGCGAGTACGCGAACGAGTTTCTCTTCCGGCGCAGGGACCCGGCAGGTCTGAACGGAGTCGTTCGCAGTTGCTTCAGCAGTAGACATAGTGGATTCTCGATTGGCTGATTCACTGATTGGAGAGGTACGGGCTGAACCCACCCACTCGAAATTCGACAGTCGAAACTCGCAACCGAGCCGGATCAGACGGCCCGGTCGACGGGCATTTCGAAGGCCCGCACGGGATGGTCGAGGTTGTGGGTGTCGTTGTAGTGCTTGATTGCGTCCAGCAGGTCGTCCGCCCGGTCGTCCGCCAAAAACGCCCACGTCAGCGTCGAGTAGGCCGGCGAGTTCGATCGCCCGAACCACCCGATCGCCGTCGCCGGCGAGGGCTGACTGTGGTGGTAGCCTTCGATGTCGATCTCGCTGAAGACGCGAATCGCGTGCTCCTGGTAAATCCGGTGCAGATCATCGCGATACGCATCCAGACTCATCACGGCGACAAGCTTCATGGCAACAGGCGGGGATGGGTGAATGGAGGCTGTGGAGGCTGTGGACGCTACGGACGCTTGGGGGCTACGGACGCGTGAGGGCTGAGTATGGCTGGAGGGGTGGAGGGGTGGATGAACGGGAGGCCAATGACCAGTGACGAGTGTCGAGTGACGAGTGTCGAATGACGAATGTCCGATGACCCATGTCCCGTCCCCCACTACCGAGTACCGAGCCCCAAGTACCGAATACCCAGTACCGAATACCCAATACCGAATACCGAGCCCCGAATACCGCCCCATCAGGCATCACCGCTCTTCGTCTCCGTCTCCTCTTCCGCCGGGGCGGCCGGGGCGCTGTCGCCGCCGGGCAGGTCGGCACCGCCGGCCATTCCTGCGGGCTCGGTGCTGGTGAGGGACGAGTCCTGTAGCTTCTTCTCGATCATGTAGTAGATGAGCGGGACGATCAGGAGCGTCAGGGCGGTCGAGGCGATGGCGCCGCCCATCAGCGAGATCGCCAGGCCCTGGAAGACCGGATCGAAGACGATCACGAAGGCGCCGATCACCACGGTCCCGGCCGTCAGCAGGATCGGGCGCGTCCGCACCGCACCGGCCTCGATCACCGCCTGCCGCAGCGGCACGTCATCCGCCAGCCGCAGGTTCACGAAGTCGATGAGGAGGACGGAGTTGCGCACCATGATGCCCGCTAAGGCGATGAACCCGATCATGGACGTGGCGGTGAAGAAGGCGCCCAGAATCCAGTGCCCGAGCACGATCCCGATCAGAGAGAGCGGGATGGCGATCATCATCACGAGGGGCACCATCAGGTCCTGAAACCACCCCACGATCAGGATATAGATGATGAGCAGCACGACGGCGAAGGCGATGCCGAGGTCGCGGAAGACCTTGTAGGTAATGCGCCACTCGCCGTCCCACTTCAGGGAGAAGTCGCTCCCGACGAACGGCTGTCCGGTATACAACTGGTCGAAGCTGTAGCCCTTCGGCACCTCGATCTGGTCGAGGCGCTCCTGCATGTCGAGCATCGCGTAGACCGGACTTTCGATCTCGCCGGCGACGTCGCCCATCACGTAGACGACGCGCTGCTGGTTTTTGCGGTCAATGTGCTTGTCGCGCGTCGTTTCCTTGATGGTCACGAGGTCGGCGACTGGCACCATCGAGCCGCTCTGCGACTGCACGCGCAGGTTCTTGAGGTCGGCCAGGCTGGAGCGGTTCTCCTGGCCCAGGCGCAGATTCACGTTCACCGGCTCGCGCTCCTCCGGCAAGTGCATCTGCGTCACGTCCTGCCCGCCGAGGGCCATCCGCATCGTCTTCGTGACGCGGGCGGTCGGCACGCCGGCGCGCATCGCCTTCTCCTTCTTCACCGTAAAGGTGTATTTCGTCTGGTCGGCCTCGACGCGCCAGTCGACGTCGACGACGCCCTCGGTGTTCTCGAAGACCTGCTTCACCTGCCGGGCGACGTCCTGCTGCTGCTCGAACGTCGGTCCGTAGACCTCGGCCACGAGCGTCGCCCGCACGGGCGGGCCGGGGGGAACCTCGGCCACCTTCACGTTCGCGTCGTACTTCTCGCCGATCTCCTGCAGCGGCCCCCGCATTCGCTTGGCAATCGTGTGGCTCTGCTTGTCGCGGTGGTGCTCGGACTGCAGGTTGACCTGGATGTCTCCCTGATGCGGGGCGCTCCGCATGTCGTAGTGGCGGACGAGCCCGTTCAGGTTGACCGGGGCGGCGTCGCCGGCGTACGTCTGCACGTCGGTCACCTCCGGCTGGTCGGAGAGATAGGCGGCCATCTCGCGGAGGACGGCGTCGGTGCGCTCCAGCGTCGTCCCCTCCGGCATGTCGACGACCACCTGAAACTCGTCCTTGTCGTCGTACGGCAGCATCTTGACCGTCACCACCCGGAAGTAGAAGAGGGAGAGCGACCCGAGAAGCAGGACGAGCGTCCCGCCGATGAAGGCCCACCGCTTCCAGGAGCTATCCAGAAGCGGCTCGATGGTCGCAGAGTACGCGCGGTAAATGGGCGTCTCCTCCAGCTTGTAGTCCGACTCCTCGTCGTCCTCGTCCTCGTCGCTTCCGCCGGCAATGAGCCGGTAGGCGAGGTACGGGGTGATGACGAGCGCGACGATCAGGGAGAAGGTCATCGCCATCGACGCCCCGATCGGCATCGGGCTCATGTAGGGGCCCATGAGGCCGGACACGAACGCCATCGGCAAGACGGCGGCAATGACCGTGAGGGTGGCGAGAATCGTCGGGTTCCCCACCTCGTTAATCGCGGCGATGGCCGACTGGAATTTCGGGAGCCGCTTCATCTTGAAGTGCCGCTCCATGTTCTCGGCCACGATGATGGAGTCGTCCACCACGATGCCCGTCACGAAGATGAGGGCAAAGAGGGTGATTCGGTTCAGCGTGTAGCCGAAGAAGTAGTAGACGAAAAGCGTCAGCGCGAAGCTGATCGGGACCGACAGGAAGACGACGAGTCCGCCCCGCCAGCCCATCGCCAGCGACACGATGAGCGTCACCGCCCCGATGGCGACGAGGAGGTGAAGGAGAAGTTCGGCCACCTTGTCGGAGGCGCTCTTGCCGTAGTTGCGGGTGGTGGAGACGGTCACTTCGTTCGGCACGAGGCTCGCCTCCAGGGCGTCCACCTTCTGGAGGGCCCGCTCGGCGATCGTCATCGCATCCTGCCCGCTGCGCTTCGCGATGGCGACGGTGACGGCCGGCTGCAGGCTTCCCGAAGCCGGTGCGCGAGCAGAGGAGGAAGACGTCTGGGCAGGGCCGGCCCGGGCCGCATCCGATCCGTCGCCGTAGGCGAAGGAGACGTACTTCTCCGGCTCCCCCGGACCGTCGGTCACGTCGGCGACCTGCTTCAGGTAGACGGGGCTGCCGCGGTGCACGCCCACGACGAGGTTTTTGACCTCCTCGACGCTCCCGAAGAAGTCGCCAGTCTCAACCATGTACGACGTGTCGCCGCTCTGAAACGAGCCGGCGTCCATCTGCTGATTCGAGGCCTGGAGCTGCCGGGCGATGGCCGGCGGGTCCATCTCGTAGGCGGCGAGGCGGTTCGGGTCGAGCTTCACCCGCACCTCGCGGCCGCGCCCCCCGTGGACCTTAACGTCCGCCACCCCGTCGATCGTCTTCAGGTCCATCGCCATCTCGTTCCCGATCCGGCGGAGCTGATAGTCGTCGTAGGACGGATCGTCGCTGTGCAGGGTGAGGGTCAAGACCGGCACGTCGTCCACCGCCCGGGTTTTGATGAGCGGCGTGCTCGCCCCCTCCGGCATCTGGTCCATGTGCTTCAGGATCTCCTCGTAGAGCTTCACCATGCTCTGCTCGGAGGGAGCACCGACGAGGTAGCGGGCCGAAACCATCGCCCGGCCCGGCATCGAGGTGGAGTAGACGTACTCGATGCCTTCGATATTGGAGATCAGGCGCTCGAGCGGTTCGGCCACCCGGCGCTCCACCTCCTGCGGCGTGGCGCCCGGATAGCGAACGGCGATGTCCGCCATCGGCACTTCAATTTGCGGATCCTCTTCCTTCGGCGTCAGCCACGCGCTGTAGAGGCCGATCCCGAGGAAGGCGGCCATCAGCAGCGGTGTCAGCTTGCTGTTGATGAAGCCGCGCGCAATGGTTCCAGCAATACCCTTCATGTTGCAGTGTCGAATTTATGAAATAAGTCGCTCCCCAAAAGCACCCCCTCCCGAAGCCGAGCCGCCCCACGGCCGAGTACCCAGTACCGAATACCCAGTACCGAATACCGAGTCCCCAGTACCCAGTGACCAATCACCAGTGACCAGT
>CAKZLV010000318.1 GCA_937127285.1 uncultured Bacteroidota bacterium | reverse complement strand
CCGCCGCCCGGAGCGGATGTTCGCCCTGGTTCATCCACTTTTCGGGTTTGTCGTACTCCGGGGGATGACTACTCTGGCGGCACCAGTTCCTACCCTCCGACCGGGATCCGACTTCTTTCATCGATTGCACGCCCCATCATGGCCGGCCGTTCAGTGGTCCTGGCGTACGTTGAGAGCTACGCATGGACCGATCTGCAACCCTTCGTCCGCACGCTCTCCGCATCTGGATACGAGGGCGACGTGGTTTTTTACACATCCGATCTACCCGATTCCTGCACGGCCCACCTCTCCCGCAACGGCATTGATCAGATTCCCGTTCGGCGTCTCAATTTGAAGGGGGCGTACCCGTACCGGAACTGGCTCCGCGGAGGGCGCCCGGAGACGTTCATCCCTGATATCAGCGTCAACCGGCGGCTCTCTTCATTTCTTGACCGTCTCGACCTGGTGGATACAGGCCTTGGGAATTGGGTGGCGAGGACGTTTTGGCACTGCCAGTCGGCTCGCTTCCTCTACTTCCGCGAGTTCCTGCGTTCACATCCGACGTACGAGCAGATTCTCATCTGTGACGTCCGCGACGTCGCGTTTCAGGCCCCTCCATTCTCGGAGCCAACGGACGACCGTCTGCATGTCTACGAAGAGTACGCGCAGGTCCGCCTCGGTGAACAGGCAAATAATGCGTCTTGGGTGGAGAGCCTCTACGGCAGAAAAGGCCTCGAGCGACTCCAGGACTTCCCGATCCTGTGCGTCGGCGTGCTTCACGGGGGGCGAACGGCCGTCATTCGTGCCGTGGACGCAATCTGCCGCGAAGTGGTGGAACGGTACCGCGGCTGGGGGACGGACCAGGGGGTGTTTAACTACCTGGTTCGCACCGAGCAGATCGGGAACGTCGTCGTTCACTCGTTCGGGGAGGGATGCGCGATGCACCTCGGAATTGCCCCCCGGGCGGCCATTCCGACCGATTCTCAAGGACGAGTCTTGAACAGAGCCGAAGAGGTCTGCGCGATCGTGCATCAATACGACCGACACGACGACCTGTCGCAGTCTTTTCTCGGTAGAACTACCATGGCATCGTAACCCGACATTCGTTTTTGGTCCCTCGCCTCTACCTGCTGACTCCCCCGTTCACCGTGACTCCTGAGATTCGACTCCTCCGGAAAAGCGTTCGCACGCACTGGCGCATCATCGCGCTCACCGTGATCGCCTCCCTCGCGGCCGCCGTTGCAGAAGTGTTCAGCGTCGGAATGCTTATTCCGTTTCTCCAAACCTTTTCGGAAGGAACATCGGACCCCTTTCGCTCCGGGATCACCTGGATCGATCAGTATCTACTGGCCGTCGACGGCACGCCTCTCGAGCGGACGTATCACACCTGTGGGCTTATCCTGGTCGGAACGTGGATGCGGGCTCTGCTCGGCTACACATCAGGCGTTCTTTCTGTAAAGAGCCGCGTGGAGATTGTCGAAGACCTGCGCAGACAGATCGTTGACCAGTTGCAGTCCGTGTCGCTGAGCTTTTTTTCCAAGACGAAAGGGGGAGATCTACTCAACAGCATCACGACTGAGATCAGTCGGGCGACAACCGCCGTTTCCGTGGTATTCAACATCATCATCCAGGGGACGGTTTTTATCATGTACTTCTCCCTTATGACGTGGATTTCGGGGGAACTCACCCTTCTCGTTCTCGGCGTTTTCGGTGCGCTCTCCTTCGGTCTCACCTGGCTTATGCGGACGATCCGGTCGCACGGCGAGTGGCTGACGGAGGCCAACCGCAGATTCTCCACCCGGTTCACGGAGTTCATCGGGGGAATCCGAACGGTAGTTGCCTACAACCGCCAGCCCCACGAGCGCAAGCGTCTCTTTGATCGCATTGAGGATCTGGCCAATGCAACCGTCTCCACCTTTAAACGCTCGTCGTTGGTCCAGCCCCTCTCGCACACGATCGTAGGAACCGTCCTGGTCATCTTGATCGTTGTCGCCATCCAGTTCTACGTGATCCCGGGGAAGCTCGATATCGCCTTCCTCCTGGGTTTTCTCTTTGCTCTTTTCCGTTTGATGCCCACGGTCAACAATCTCAACGATCAGCGCGGGGTCTGGGCGAGCAACAGTCCCGGACTCGCGAACGTAGCCGCCCTTCTCGATCCGGCGGATAAGCCGTATCAGGCCGAGGGCACCCTTCCGGCGCCGTCCGTCCGCAAAGGCATCCGGTTCGAGTCCGTCGACTTCGCCTACGAGCCGGGAGAACCCGTGCTTCACGACATCGACCTGTCCATCCCGTCCGGGTCGATGGTGGCTCTGGTTGGGGGCTCTGGAGCCGGGAAGTCCACGCTGGCCGATCTCATTCCTCGGTTCTACGACCCGACCAGCGGACGCATTCTTCTCGACGACACCGACCTTCGAGATCTTGACCTGCGGTCGTTGCGCGACCGGATCGCGGTCGTGAGCCAGAGCAGCCACATGTTCAACGACACGGTGTGGGCAAACATCGGATACGGAAACCTGAGCGCCGATCGGGCGACCATTCGGCAGGCGGCCGCCGAGGCGAATGCGCTCGACTTTATCGAAGAGATGGATGACGGATTCGACACCCTCCTCGGGGAACGGGGCGTGCGCGTTTCGGGCGGCCAGCGACAGCGGCTAGCCATCGCGCGGGCCCTTCTCAAGGATCCCGAGATTCTCATCCTCGACGAAGCAACCAGCCACCTCGATAGCAAATCCGAGCAGCTCGTTCAGTCGTCGATTGAGCGCCTGATGGAAGGGCGAACCGTTCTCGCAATCGCCCACCGGCTTTCCACCATCGAAAATGCAGACTGGGTCGTGGTCCTCGAGGACGGGTGCATCGTGGAGCAGGGGCCGTACGAGGACCTTCTCCGACGGAAGAACGCCTTCTGGTCCTATCATCAGATGCAAACCCAGGGCGCCCTTGCGTCTTAATCCTTCCCGACCACCTCGTCCCTTCCCCCGTTTCCTACTCTTATGAACCGGCTACACGTCATTTGGCAACGCGATCTGTCCCGGGGCCGGTACCGAGACGGGGGATCGGACCCCGGCGGTGCGCCCCCCGTCTACCCCCGCGAGTACGAGTGGATCTGCGATCTCCTCCGGGGGTTCTCTCTGGTGCATCATCCCGACGGCCACTTCAGCACGGCGATTCCGGGTTCCGTGGTCGTGTTGGAGGGTCAGAACTACGACGTCCGGTCCGTTCGTCGCTATCTACGGCGCTTCTCCCGTTCCGGGTGTCGCACGGAAGGCGTCGGACTCATTCACATCACGGATGAGTTCGGGAAAGCCCCGGTGGAGCTCTACGCAGACGCTTCCTTCGTTTACCGGAACTACTGGCGGGCAGAAATCGACCGGTGGGATCACTGCCACTACCTCCCGCTCGGAAGCAACTGTCCGCGCGACCTCTTCTCTCCCGTACCGCTGGCGGAGCGTCCCTACCGGTGGTCGTTTGCAGGACAGCGGAAGGTCTCCCGCACAGCCATGATCGAAGCCCTGGAGGCACGGACGGATGGAAAGCTGATCGCGACGTCGTCCTTCAACAGCGGACTGTCGAAGGAAGCGTACGCCCAGCTTCTTTCCAACACGCAGGTCGTTCTGTGCCCCCGAGGGTGGGCCTCGGTCGAGACCTACCGTTTCTACGAGGCCCTCGACGCCGGAGCTGTCCCGCTGGTAGAGGATGACGGCGGTCTCGATCTCCTCCGAGAACACCGGTCGAGGGACGCCCTTCGGCGGATGCTGGCAAGCGGCCCCCGAGCCTGGGTCGACTTCGCCCGGCGGATCCCACGAGGAAGCTACTGGGGACATGCGTACGGGGCCTCGTTTCCCTGCCCGCGGATCTTTCGCTGGGAGAACGTCCACCGGGTCATCGATACCCTCGACATCGCTCGTCTCCAGGAGAAGACGTCGCGCTGGTGGAGGCGCTACGTTCAGGATCTGCGCATCCACATCCAGGATTCCGTGCGGGCATCGCTCGGGATCGAGCCCTCCCCGGATTCCGATTCGTCCTCCGTGCCGCGTGAGGGAATCGCCCGACGGCCGTCGTCGCCGGCCCCTTCCGGTTAGCGGTCGGTCTCGTCTTTGACAGATGCCAGCAGCCCGACCGCTCTGACGACCTCTTCCGGCGATCGTCAACCGTCACCGACGGAAGCGTCCCCACGCCCTTCCTCCTGCGTTTGTGGCGACCCCCGCTCTTCTTCGCGTTCCCCCCGCCCAAAATGCCCTCCCCGTTTTTTATCATCGGTGCCAGTCGCTCCGGGACGACGCTGCTTCGCCTCATGCTCAATGCACACAGCAGCGTCTACATCCCCGACGAAATGAACTACTTCCACTGGATGGACCTCCGGACGGACCTGTCATCCTGGCGCATCCCTCGCACCGACGACCGGTACCGCCACCTCGTTCGGACCTACCTCCACGACCGGTCCCGCCTGTTCTCCGACGATCTCACGATGCTGGAGGCCCGTATTCTCGAGACCCCGGATCGCACGCTTCGGGGGCCGTACCGCACGCTCCTGGAGCATGGGATGAAGCAGGCAGGAAGCGACGTGTGGGGCGAAAAAACCCCACGCAACCTGTACTTCGTGGATATCCTCCACGAGATGTTTCCGGACGGGCGCTTTCTCCACGTCATTCGGGATCCTCGCGCGGTGACGCACTCGATGAGCACGAGCCCGTACTACTCGAACGAAACCGTCTTCAATGCGCTGAACTGGCGGCGCTCGATCCGGCGTGGGGTCCAGCTCTTGCACCAACATGTTCCTCGCGATCGGTACCGGACGGTTCGGTACGAAGACCTCGTGCAGGCTCCAGAGGCCTCCGTCAAAGCGATTTGCTCCTTCCTGGAGCTCTCCTTCGAGCGGGAGATGATGGACTTCTACAAAACCAGTCACCGCCACATTCACCAGAAGATTCAAACTCCGTCGGTACAGCAACCGGTCAATCAAAAGAGCCTGGACAAGTGGAAAACCGGTTTGTCCGAGGCGCACGTGCGCGTCGTCGAAAGACTGTGCGCGTCCGAGATGCGTCGGTTTGGATATGCCCCGGTGTCGGACCGGACGGATGGCGCCTCTCTGCCCCTCACCTTCGGCCCGAAGCTTCTCTACTGGAAATGGAAGTCGTGGCAACACCGCCACCAGAGAGGCTACGAACTCGGATATCCCTTTCTGGCTCGGACTCGATCTGCCCTCGGTTCGCTCGTCCCTTCCAACTCCTGACCCGAATGAACGCGTGCCTGTGTCTGTGGAACGTCTGACCAAATCCCCTGCCCCCCCCTGCACGGCGACCAATGCGGGCCGAGACGAACCGTCCTCGAACCGTGCGCAGACGCCGGTTGCTTTTCTGGTCAACGCTTCCCCAGGGGGCGCAATGGCCGTCCGGGCCCGAAGCCTGGCCGGCCGGTTGGCAGATTCCTTTGCTCTGACCCTCACCTACCGATCCGGCGGACGTGGTCGCGGCGTGCGGGATTTCTTAAGCGCCCTGTGGAGACAGCGTCCGCGTACGGTGTACGTGTTCGACATGTCGCTGGCCGGTGTCAGCGCCGCTGCCCTGTACAAGGCGGCAACGGGCACGCCGGTGGTCATCGACACCGGCGATGCCATCACGGATCTTGCCCGCAGCATCGGTCGGGGCCCCGTGGGCGTTGCCGCCACGGCCGCACTGGAGTGGGCGTCCCTCCGGCTCGCCGACCACCTCATCGTCCGTGGGCGCAATCACCGGGCGCTGCTGGCCGAACGAGGCCGGACGAACGTGACGGTGGTCCCCGACGGCGTCGATCTGAACCAGTTTTATCTCCATCCCGACCGGGACCCGGTGCGTCAGCGTCTGGGTCTGAACGACGACCTGGTCCTGGGAACGCTCGGCTCCTCGCACTGGAACGACCGGCTGCAGACGTGCTACGGCTGGGAAATGCTGGACGTCCTCGATCGCCTGCGTGATGAACCCGTGCAGGCCGTGATGATCGGGGGCGGAGACGGAATCGATCGCATGAAAGAGCGGGCCCGCCACCTCGGTCTTACCGACCGCATTCATTTCCTCGGCTACGTCCCGTACGACGAGCTGCCGAGCTACCTGTCGGCCGTTGATGTCGGTCTGTCGAAGCAGACGAACGATCGCGTCGGTCAGGTGCGAACGACGGGAAAGCTTCCCCTCTACATGGCCTGCGGCCGGTACGTCCTGGCCACGCGCGTCGGGGAGGCGGCCCACGTACTGCCGGACGACATGCTCATTCCGTTCGAGGGAACGCACGACCCGTCCTACACGGATCGACTGACGGAACGGGTACGAGCTCTCGTCGACGATCGGCGCGTCCTCGAGAAGGGCCGCGAAAACCGCGACCGGGCCCGGCAGCATTTTGACTACGACGACCTCGCGCAGCGGGTGGAAACCGTCTTGAGGCGTCTCGACTAGCTCGCCCCTTTCATCGCGCCCCATTCCCGATGTCCTCCTCGAACCGCCCCATCTTTATCGTCGGCGCAAACCGGTCGGGCACAACCCTTCTCCGCCTGGTTCTGAATGCCCACTCTCGCATTGCGGTGCCCGACGAGCTGGACTACATCCGGGCCTACGTGATCAATACACCGATTGCCGACTGGCAAGCGCCGGCGGTTTCCGATGCGGTGTATGCCCAATACGTCGACCACTGGTTGAGCCGCTGGACGTCGTTTCTTCCCGAACTCGACCCAGACCGGCTGCGGGCCGATATTCTCCGCCACCCCCCTACCATCCGGGCCCCGTACGCGACGGTCCTGCAAGCCTGGGCCGACCACTACGGGAAAGCCCGATGGGGCGAGAAGACCCCCGGAAACCTCTTTTACGCCGACATCCTTGTGGAGATGTTTCCCGATGCGCAGTTCATCTACCTCGTCCGGGATCCGCGGGCGGGCGTCGCCTCGATGCAGCGGGTCGACTTTTTCCCGGACGACCCGATCTTCAACGCCATGATCCGGCGGAAGAGCTTTCAGGTGGGCCGTCGGATCCTGCACGACAGCGTGCCCCCCGATCAGCGGACGACGCTTCGGTACGAGGATCTGGTTTCGGCCCCGGAAGCCACCGTGCGCACCCTGTGCAGCTTCTTGCAGGAGCCGTTCGAAGAGGGAATGCTGGCCTTTCACCGGCAGGCCGACCAGTACATGCGGTCGGATGCCGCCGCCTCCTTCAACCACAAGGCCACCCGCCCGATCTCCGCGGACCGAACCGACTCCTGGCGGTCGGAGCTGTCCTCAACCGCCGTCGCCCTGATCGAACGCATCTGCGCAGACGAGATGGACGCGTTCGGCTACGACCGAAGCCCCGCCCCCATCCCTGTGCAGACGCGCATCGAGTGGATGCTGAAGCGAGGGTACTGGGCGTGGCAGACCTGGCGGCACCGGGATCAGCGTCACTATGTCGTCCGCTATCCGATGTTTGGACATACCCGGAACGGTCTCAAGCAAACGGTCGGGCAGCTCCTCTCCCTGTCATGACAGGCTCCTGCCGTGATGGCACGTTCCTCGTCACGGGAAGTTGCTCCATGACGAGTCGACGTCCGGTCCCTCGCCATTCGGAAGCCCTGCGTCCGATCGCATCGCGGCGAGGTGGCGGTAGTGGGGGAGTTCAGGACTTCTGAGGTTCCGGATTTGGTCTGACCAGTCGTCACCGTTTGTACTTGCAGGGCGGCGACTGAAAACACAACAGAGATCGACGGTGCCGCAGCAACCGGCCGATGCTTGGATGACCCATTGCTGCTGCGCCCCCTGATATGCCGACGCAGAGCTCGAACCGATTGGCGGCGCGAGACCAGAAACAGGGACGGCGAGCAATCCCCGATTCGGGTCGGACCCATGCATCACTGAGAAACTGACCCCGGTTGCTCCATATCTTCTGGGGGCAGGGTCCGTCAAGAGCCCCGCAACACCGTCACCGGCGCGTATGATTGAGTGCAACGTTTCGAGACTAGACACAGGAGCGCTTTGTGGTGAACCGGATTCTCGCATGCAATAACCCGTACGGTCAGGGCGGA
>CAKZLV010000317.1 GCA_937127285.1 uncultured Bacteroidota bacterium | reverse complement strand
TGCGTCGCGGAGAGCGCCGCGCCGGGGCTTGCCGGTCAGCGAACCACCACCATCTTTCCGGTCTCCCGGACGGTTTGCGTCCCCATGACGGCCTGGATGCGGTACAGGTAGACCCCCGATGCCAGGTCGCCCTCCAGCCGCAGGGTCTGACCGGCTCCCGACGGCAGCCGGGTCTCGTCCACCTCCATCACGCGCTGGCCGAGCAGGTTGTACACCTCGACCGTCACGTCCGCCTCCTCCGGCAGGTCGAACTGAAGGGTCGTGGATCCCCGAAATGGGTTCGGGTAGTTCCCCCGGAGCGCAAACGACTCGGGAAGCTCCTTCACGACGCTCTCGGGAAGATCCAGGCGCAGTTGCGTCACCGCCGGGTCGTCGATCGAAAAGGACGCCCCGCTGCGCAGGCTGTGCGTCCGGCCGCTCCCGTCAGCGGTCTGCTCCACCGCCTGCCCGGCCGCGGCCGGACCGTCCACCCGTACCGAGAGGGGATACGCGGCCGACTGCAGGAAGACGGACTCGCTCCGGTTCGTCGAGGCCCGCCGGTCGCCGGCGAACCGAACGTCGAACACCGAGCGAGGCGGGGACGGAGGCAAGAGGTAGGGATCCAGGGCCGACGCCTGCGTGGACTCATGGGTCACGTACAGGACCTGCTCGGCACCGGTGGCGTCCTGAATGTGGAGCGTCATGCGGGGCTGAATGGACGGGTCGGATGATTTATCGCCGGCCGCCGTGGCCGCAAGCGTCTGGGACGCCGCGTTGCAGTCGAAGGTGAGCGTGGTCGGGCCGGCGACGTTCACCCACGTCCCCTCGAAGGGCGCGAGCTGCGTCGTCGGCTGGTAGCTCGTCCCGTCGTAGACGTAGGCGGCAGTAACGTCCGCTGGAAGATCGACGGTGCAGTTCGGTCCCGCGATCAGATTCCAGCCCGCATCCAGGCGCGACTGCACCTGCTGAATCGGAAATCCCTCGATCGTTTCCGAACCGCCTGCCGTCAGGTTCACCCAGTAGCCGCGTCCGGGGTGGATGCGGCTCTCCGGGCCGTACGCGCCGTCGTAGCCGAGGAGCGAGCCCTGCTGCGCGAGTGGAACGAGAGAGGAGAAGGGGGTTGCCCCCACGTCCAGGGAGGAGCCCCAGAGATCCCAGCCCCCGGCGAACGACTGCGAGGCCGTCGCCAGCGTTGACGGGTCGTACGGCGCAAACTCGATCGTCAGGTCCGTCGGCGGTGCGTCAATCGAGACGGACTCCTCCGCTTTCATGTCGACCACCGTCCCGTCGGCGCCCGACGTCAGCGTCATCGTTCCCTGCGGGAAGAGGGACGGGTCCCACTCCAGACGGAGGGGGGTGTCACTTCCCTGCACGGCAAGGCTCCACGAGAGCGTACTGGGGTGGCTGATGGGGGCACGGATGTCGCTAAAGAGGGGGCCGGCACCGCCGCCGTCGAATCGGGCATCGAAAGCTCCGGTTGGAGGAGCCGGAGGGGCGGAGCGGTCCAGCGACGGGTCGAAGCCGGTCGTGGCCACGGGATCGACGCCGAACGTGCGTGAGATGGACTCCCCGGAGGCGTCGGTCACCGTGATCGACGACGCAAAGGCTTCGGCCGTCGGAAGCTCCTCGAACGAGGCTGTAATAGCCAGATCGCTGTCCGCGGTAACAGAGAGAGGGTTCTGCGTGCCGGTGGCGTCGCCCGACCAGCCGGTGAAGTACCAGCCTGCATCGGGCACGGCCGTGAGCTCGACGACCGTTCCGGCATCGTACGAGGGCTGATCCGGGTTCTTCACCACGGTCCCGTTCCCCTGAACGGACGTCGCAATGGCAACTTGCGAGATCGTCTCCTGGAAGACGGCCGTGACGGAGAGGTCGCTGTTCACCGTGGCCGTGACGGGGTTTGCGGTCCCGGTGACGTCGCCCGTCCACTCCACGAATTCCCATCCAGCATCCGGTTCCGCTGTCAGCGTAACCGTCGTCCCACTTGCATAGCTTGCCTGATCCGGGGCTTTGGTTACGGTCCCGCTTCCGGAGGTTTGGGTGGTGAGCGAGTAGAACGTTGGGTCGGGGGCTCCATCTTCCTTCAGAACCTCGATGGCCGATATCTTGCCGTTATTCACGACGGCCTCGAGCTGTAGGTCCAGCGTTGCATCGCTAACGGCGACGGAGGAAACGGTTTGGATCAAGGCCGTGGCCGGGCCGACGAGTGCATTGATGTCGACCTGGTCGAGAACCTTGTTGCCTTCTAGGTAAACGTTGAAAACGCGCTCTCCCGGTGCCCCGGTCCCCCCATTCACGCCCCAGTAAATTTCGGCAAAGTGAAGACGAACGGTGTAACTGCCCGGCTCGGGGACGGGGATGGAATAGGTAACGTCTCCCCAATATTCGCTCTGGTACAATGGGTCATCCTCCGTACTCGCAATCGGAGTCGACACGCTGTATTTCGTTCCCCCGTTTTCATACTGATTGCCGGACCACTGATTACCAGATCCATCCGTGTAGGCACCACCGCCGGCGTTGATGCGCGCTACGGGTGTGAGCGTAACGGGCTGCGTCTCGGTCCGGACGCTGAGAAACTCATAGTCGGCCTGAAAGGTCGACCCGGCACCGCCGGTTGTGGTCGTCACGCCCACGGCGAGACCGCCCGGCACCCCGGCCGCAATTTCGTGTGTTCCTTCGACGGCGGCCAGCAGGGCCCCGGCCGACAGAGAGAGCGGCGACCCGAGATCGATTGTGGACCCGCCCCCCACCGCGTAGCTCGGTTGAACGGTTCCCGCGGCGGGGTCAATGAGAAAGCGAAGAGATAGGTTCTGGGTCTCCCCGACCAGGCCGTCGATCGGATAGAGGGAGCGCTGTTCGACGCCGCCCTCTTCAACAACGATCTCGATTCCTCCATCGGCGCCGGTAAAGTCCGCACTGGAACTGAGAGCCATCTTGATGTAGTTGTCTTGATCGCCCGTCCCGATGTAGAGGCCCTGCTCAAAACCGTCTTGCGGCGTGTTGTTGAAGTACGGGCCGACTATCTGGGCCTCCACGAGGTAGGGCTCGGCCGGAGGCTGGACGCCGAACTGGAACCCGTTCTGCTGGGTGTTCGCGGTGCCCGCGGCCGTACCGGTCGGCACTTCCACGATGGAAAACTGCCCGGTGGCGCCGCCGGTCAGCAGGTTGTCGGCGTCGAAGAGCGTCTGGTAGTCGTCGGTTCCGTTCGCCATTAACCCCGTGAAGCCCACGCCGCCGGCCAGGGACTGATTGATGCTTCCCAGAAACAGGTCGCGAAAGAGGGGCAGAGAGGTCGAGGTGCCGTTGGACGCGTCGACCTGAAAGGGGTCGGTGGCATCGTCGACGCCGTCGTTGTCGTCGTCGG
>CAKZLV010000316.1 GCA_937127285.1 uncultured Bacteroidota bacterium | reverse complement strand
GAAAGGGAATTCTGCGGAAAAGGGGTGGAGGTCGCAACGATCATGAATCTACACGGCCTTGTATCCGTCCCACATTCTTGTAGCAATGCCGCCCGGCTGTCCCCCGTGGACGGCTCTCGCCGAGCGCCCGTCCGCACGGCGCGGATGCACCGGGTGCGCACTCATGCACCGGGTGCGCGCGCACGCGGAAATGCAGGCCGGCCCAGCACCGGGGACGAGCAGCTGAGGACCGGCAGCGGGCCGACCGAGTGCGGGCCCATCGACGAAGCTTGAACCAGCGATCAATCGAACCGACCGTGACTGACTCCACCAGCGTGAAAGACGGAAACAGCGAGCCTGCGTCGGAAGCGACGCCGGACGGCACGCCTGCCGACGATGCCCCGGATGCGACGGTTCAAGAGGAGAACGCGTCGGACGAGAACGCATCGGACGAGACCCCGTCTGCGGAGGCACCGGTTGCGGAGGATCAAGCGGAGGCGTCGGACGGCGACGGGGGCGGTGACGCAGGCGTCGATCTCTCCGACTGGTCGGCAGAGGACGTGGCCGAGTTGCGGGAAGAGCGCGACGCCCTCCAGCAGGAGCGCGACGAGCTCAACGAGAAGCTTCTGCGCAAGGCGGCCGAGTTCGAGAACTACCGCAAGCGAATGGCCGACGAGAAGCAGCGCCGGCATGCGTCCGGCAAGCTCGAAGCCGTGCGGCCGATCCTGGAGGTGCTGGACGACATGGAGCGGTCGCTGAATGCCGCCGACGATCTGGATGCCGACAGCGACCCAGAGGCCGCCTTCGAGTCGCTGAAAAGCGGCGTCGAGATGGTCCACCAGAAATTCCTCACCGCACTGAAGAACCTCGACGTCGAGCCCATCGACGCCGAGGGCGAGCCGTTCGACGAGGCCTACCACGAAGCCATGATGCGGCAGCCCTCTGCGGACGCCGAGCCCGGAACCGTCCTCCAAGAGATCCGGAAGGGCTACGTCATGGACGACCGCGTCATCCGGCACAGCCGGGTGGTCGTGGCTACCGATCCCGACGAGTAGACAAGCTACCGCCACCTCCGGCCGGCGCTTCCGGCACCCTTTGTGCACCCCTGTTCGCTCCCCGCCTTCGGATCGAAGCCCCTCACTCATGGCCACTGATTACTACGACGTTCTGGATGTCGACTCCGACGCCTCTCAGAAGGAGATCAAGAAGGCCTATCGGAAGAAGGCCATGGAGTACCATCCAGACCGAAACCCGGACGATCCGGATGCGGAGCAGAAGTTCAAGCGGGCGGCTCAGGCCTACGATGTGCTCTCCGACCCGGAGAAGCGCAAGCGGTACGACCGCTACGGGGAGGCCGGCCTCGGCCAGAATGGCGGCCGGGGGCGTAGCGCAGGCGGCTTTCAGGACATCAACGACATCTTCGACGCGTTCAACGATATCTTCGGCGGAGCCGCCCGGCGGCAAGGGCGGTCGACGCGCCGGCGGGGGCGCCCCGGCAGCGACCTCCGCATCACCCTGCCGCTGACGCTGGAGGAAATTGCGGAGGGCACCGAAAAGAACATCAACATCCGCAAGTTCGTCGCGTGCGAGACGTGCGACGGGACGGGGGCAAAGGGCGGAATGGACGGCGAAAACTACGTCATGTGTCCGAAATGCGACGGCACGGGCGAGATTCGCCAGGTGTCTCGCTCGGTCTTCGGTCAGTTCGTCAACGTGCAGACCTGCCCGCAGTGCAACGGCGAGGGGCGCATTATCGAGAACCCGTGCGAAGACTGCGGCGGGGAAGGCCGGATCGAAGGGGAGGAGTCGATCAACGTCAGCGTTCCGGCAGGCGTTATGGAGGGAAATTACCTGACGATCTCCGATGCCGGCAATGCCGGTATCCGCGGCGGCCTGCCGGGCGACCTGCGAATCGAAATTGAGGAGAAGCCGCACGAACACTTCGTCCGCGACGGCCTCGACATCTTCTACGACCTCTATCTGTCCTTCCCGGAGGCGGCTCTCGGAACCGAAGTGGAGGTGCCGACCCTGAAGGGCCGGGCCCGGCTGCAGGTAGAGCCCGGGGTGCAGGCGGGCCGGATCCTGCGGATGCGCGAGCGCGGCATCCCCGACCTGAACGGCACTGGACGCGGAGACCAGATGATTCGCGTGCACGTCTGGACCCCGCGGGATCTGGACGACGAGGAGCGGAAGGTGCTGGAGAAGCTGCGCGACCGCCCTCACTTTCAGCCGAACCCTACGGACGAAGAGACGGAAAAATCCTTTTTCCGGAGAATCCGCGACGTGTTCGCGGGCGGAGAGTAACCTGGCTCTGGGCACGACCTGGTTTTGGGACCCGTCTCGGAGCGGGACGGGGAAGCAGGTTTCGGCCCTCTCACACCCGTGACGACTCTGGAACGTAGCGAACGCAGTTTCCTGCCGACAGTCCAATGGTACGAACGTCCTTCATTTTCTGGTAACCTGCAGTTCGCTCGATGCCTGAGTCGGTGGATGGATCCCGATTTCGTGCGGCCATGCGCCGCGTCCCGTCGCCCGTGGTGGTGATCACGGCGCCCGACCCCCTGTCGGATGCACCGGGCCGGGGCATCACGATCGGATCGTTTGCAAGCGTCGCCCTCGACCCGCCCCTCGTAAGCTTCAACGTAGCGCGCGATGCGTCGATGCACCGCATCATGAAGTCGGGCGTGCGCTACGTGGTGCACGTGCTGGGAGAAGGGCAGGCCCATCTCGCGAAGCGCTTTGCCGAGCCGGGCCGGACGGGCCACGAGCAGTTCGACGGCGTCCCGCACCGGGTAGACGATGCCGGGTCGCCCATTCTGGAGAGCGTCGGCCTTGCGCTGCACTGCGTCCCCCACGACGAGACGGAGGTGGCCGACAAGACGCTCTTCATCGGCCGCGTTGTACAGGTGGATGAAGACGACGATGACGGAGCGGTGCTGTACTACCGTCAGGACTACCGCGGCGTCGGGAGGGAGCTGCCGTCGAGCTTGTTGTCGCCGGTGAAGCGGGCGTCCAACGACTCGTCGTGAGCGCCCGGACCGAAGAACGCAAAGTCGTAGCGGGCGGGATCGGACGGGCAGAACTCCCGGCAGACGGCGGTGAGTCGGCGCACGGCCTTCCAGTCGTTGCTCTTGCGCCCCCCCAACAGCCCCAGGGAGCGGGCCTGCCGCCCCGAGTGGACGTCGAGCGGAAGCATGAGCTGATCCGTCTGAATCCGCGACCAGATCCCCAGGTCGACGGGCCCGTCGCGCACCATCCAGCGGAGATACATGTTGAGGCGCTTGCAGGCGCTGCCGGCTTCCGGTCGCGCCAGGTGTTTGCGAAGGCGCTCCGGCGTCTCCGGATGGGCGTTCAGAATCGTCGTGCTAAAGCCCTGGATGGCCGACTGGACGCCGTCCGACTCGTCTCCGTTCTCTGAGAGGTGGTCGGCAAACAGGTTTTCGACCGTGCCTCCGTGCTCCTCCAGAGCCGTGCTCAGGTTTCGGGTGAACCAGAAAGCGTCGATCGGTTGAAAGGTGCGGTGAACGAATCCGTCGAGCGCGCCGGCGTCCTGCTCCGGGTCGAATCCCCGAACGAAGGCGTACGGCCGGTAGTCCATTCGCTCGCAGAGCTCCTCCATCTTGTTCAGGACCGTCTCGCGCCGTCCCCACGCCAGAAGGGCTGCGTAGAGGCCGATGACTTCCTGATCCCGCGGATCGTCGAAGCCGTAGGGGATGGAAATCGGATCGTCCGCAATAAATTCAGGCTGCTCGTAGCGGTCGACGAGCGAGTCGAGGTAGGTCTTGAGGCGGTCCAGCTGCGACACGGAGAAAGAAGGCTTGACGGGGAAAACAAACAGAGAAGGGGGGAGGCGGGCGAATGGAGGTTCGATCGGCTCAGCGGATTTTCTCGAACAGGGTGGCCGCCCGCTCCAGGTCGACGTTGCCGCCGCTGACGATCACGCCGATGCGTCGGCCGTCGCCCTCCACCACGCCGTCGTTGAGCGCCGCGGCAGCGAGGGCGCCGGTCGGTTCGATGACCTGCTTCATGCGCTCCCACACGAAGTGCATGGTGCGGATGAGGGCGTCGTCGGAGACGGTGACGATGTCGTCGACGTACTCGAGCACGAGGGGGAAGGTGACCTCCGGCCCGAGGTAGGGCGTGCGGGCCCCGTCGGCGACCGTATCCGGGTTGTGAACGGACTGCAGCTCGCTCGTCCGAAACGAGCGCGCCCCGTCGTCGCCTGCTTCCGGCTCGACGCCGATCACCGTGCAGTCGGGGGCGTGGTGCCGGGCGGCGAGGGCGCAGCCGGAGAGAAGACCGCCTCCGCCGAGGCACACGAGCAGCGCGTCCAGATCGCCGACCTCTTCGAAGAGTTCGTCGCCGGCGGTTCCCTGTCCGGCCACCACGTCGGGGTGGTCGTAGGGAGGGATGAGCGTGAGCCCCCGCTCGTCGGCAAGTTTGCGGCCGAGGTCTTCGCGGACGGTCTCCTCCGGGTCGTACGTGACGACCTCGGCGCCGTAGCCGCGCGTGGCGTTCAGCTTGACCTCCGGGGCATTTTCGGGCATGACGATGGTGGCGTCCACGCCCAGAAGCCGTCCGGCCAGTGCGATCGCCTGGGCGTGGTTGCCCGACGAATAGGTAAGGACCCCGCGCTCTTTCTGCTGGGGAGAGAGCTGGTGCACGGCGTTGTAGCCGCCCCGGATCTTGAACGCCCCGGTGCGCTGCAGATTCTCGCACTTGAAGAACACCTGGGCGCCGACCCGCTCGTCGAACGTCCGCGACGTCATCACGGGCGTCCGATGTACGACGCCGTCGAGACGCCTCCGGGCGGCCTGTACGTCGCCGTACTCGACGCGAAGTTCGCGCGTGGCGGAAGGCGGGGAGGGATGGCTCATCACCTGCAGGGAAGGGTAGTGGGGGATAACGAATCGCCGTCAGATCCTGTACGGCAGGACGCCCCACGCGTTCGCCCGTACGACGGAAGGTGTCTCGGCGGATGGGCGGATGGGTGTGTGGGCGTGTGGGCGGATGAGTGGTTTGGAGAAAGTCATTGAGCATTG
>CAKZLV010000315.1 GCA_937127285.1 uncultured Bacteroidota bacterium | reverse complement strand
TGTAGTTCTTGCGCATCTCCATCACGCCGGTCCGCTCGCCCAGCCACTCGCACTTCATCGACAGGTGCTCGGCGACGACCTGCACGCGCTCTTCCCAGGACGGCGGCGGGGGGACCTCGCCCGTTTCCAGGTACGTCTTCGCCTGCTCGAAAATCCACGGATTGCCGATCGCGCCGCGCCCGATCATCACGCCGTCGACCCCCGTCTCGTCGAACATCGCCTCGACAGCTTCGGGATCGAGCGCATCGCCGTTGCCGATGAGGGGCATGTCGCGCACCCCGTCCTCCTTCAGCGTGCGCAGCCAGTTCCACCTCGCCTCTCCGGTGTACTGCTGCTCGCGGGTGCGGGCGTGCACGGTGAAGGCGGCCACGCCTAGATCCTCCATCATGCGGGCGACGTCGCAGATCTGGATGGAGTCGTCGTCCCACCCCAGCCGGGTTTTGACGGTGACCGGACGGCTGGCCTCTTCAAGAACGGCTTGCGTGATCTTTTTCATCTTCGGCAGGCAGCGAAGCACGCCCGCCCCGCCGTCCTTGGCCACAATCTTACGCACCGGGCACCCGAAGTTGATGTCGATCACGTCCGGCTCGGCGGCCTCCACCATCGGCGTGGCGCGACGCACCTCGTCGATGTCTCCCCCCCACACCTGAATCCCAATCGGGCGCTCTTCCTCGAACACCTCCAGCTTCTGATGTTCGTGCTCCTGGTCGCGCAGCAGGCCGGCGGAGGAGACGAACTCCGAAAAAAGCATATCGGCCCCGTACCGCTTGCACAAGACGCGAAACGGCGGGTCGCTCACGTCTTCCATCGGAGCCAGGAAGAGCGGGCGCTCACCGAGGTCGAGGTCGCCGATGCGCATGGAAACGGACGGGTTGATGGACGGATCGGATCGATTGGTCCAAACCCAGATCGTTTTTGCGCTGTTCCGACGGCTCCGCCCTCCCCGACGGGCGCCTCGGCCGGGGAGGTCGAGCTGCTACTTCCTCCCGAGGAAGAAGTACAGAAGGACGCCAAGAATGGGCATGAAGATGATCAGCAGGCTCCAGAGGACCTTGTTGGCGCTCGATCGGGCGCCGTCGCCGATGACGTCCACCAGCGCGACGATATCGAGGACGATCACGAGCGTTCCACAGACCCCCCATCGGGGCGAGGTGATGCGCTCGACGAGGTTGCTCCCGCTGCACCCGGTGAGGGTGACGCCCAGAACCAGCAGGCCGGCGGCGCGCAGGAGGACCGAGCGCACGCCGGCGGGGAGGACCGACCGGGGCGGAGGCGAAGAGGAAGAGGAAGGCATGGCGAGGGGGCGACGAATGAGCGGTTGGCGACACTGCACCTGATGAGACGCGCACGCTCCCGTTTTTGATACAACGCCGCCCGGTTGCCGCCGCTGCTCCACCCGTCGGGCCTCCGCCCCCCTTTTTCCGCCCGTTCTTCTCGCCCCTCGTCGGCCCCGCACCGGCGGATCGAGGCCTCCCGGCCGGCCCGGGTTTCACGACCGCCTCACGACCGCCCGTCGAACGGGCAGCCGGAATCGGTCGTAGGGAACAGGCGTAGATGCAGCAGGACACGCACCGTCGTTACGCTTCCCCCATCAGCCTCGCGCCTTCATGTCTCATCAGGAACTCCATGCCAACGTGATCGAGACCGTGGCCGACGGCCTGCGGTTGCAGGCGGGAGACCTTCCCGGCGACTACGCGCCCCGCCTGCTCAAGGCCCGTCCGGGGGCCTACGTCGTCGGCTTTGCCGCCGGGGTCAGCCGGGCGCTCGACGTCGACGTGGGCAACCATACCATCCGGATCATCGAGCGAGGATGCCGCCAGGGGCTTCCGAACGCGGGCGACCTCGGCCAGCGGCTGGCCGACATTGCAACGGGCCTGGTTATGAGCCGCGACGTGGTGGAGGACGACGAGTTGGCCGACATCCGGCAGGCGGCCGAAGAAGAGGGGCGGGCGTTCGTCGACGACCGCTCCCCTCCCTCCGGATTCCAGGACCTCGTGTATCCGGAATCGGCGTAGCCGAGTCGCTCCGGCTCGACGATCCGACGGCGCGGCCGTACCGACCGGCCCCGATGCGGAACCGAGAGGAGAAACCGAGGCGAGCGACGGTCTGGGCCGGTACGCCCCCCTCGGGCGACTGGCCTATGCCGTGGATTCGACGCTGCGAACCGTGACGACGGGGCGCTTGGAGGTGTCGCTTCCATTTCCGTCCACCGGGCCTTCCACGGCACCGGGCAAAAACTCCGGGTAGGCGTGGACGTCGTGCTCGTGCAGGTCGAGCCCCCGGTCCTCCAGGTCGTCTTCGATGCGGAGGCCGAGCGCGGCATCGGCCAGCGAAAAGACGGCGTAGCTGACCGGGAACGTCCAGGCGAAGGCCGCCGCAATGCCGATCAGCTGCACGCCCACCTGCGAGAGACTGAACCCGCTGGTTGCGAAGAGTCCGGCCGCCAGGGTGCCCCACGCCCCGCACACGCCGTGAACGGCCACGGCCCCGACCGGGTCGTCGATGATCCGTTCGAGGGCGTCCGTTGCAAACACGACGATGACGCCGGCCACAGCCCCGGTGAGAATCGCAGCGCCCGGCAGCAGATTCGCACATCCGGCCGTGATGCCCACGAGTCCGCCCAGAACACCGTTCAGGGTCATCGTTGCGTCCGGCGTCCCCCCGCGAATCCAGGTCGTGGCCATGGCGGCCGCCGCCCCGGCGCCCGCAGCGACGAACGTGTTGAGGGCGATGAGGGCGATGTCGGTCGTGCCGGCGGTGGTCGACCCGGCGTTGAAGCCGAACCAGCCCAGCCAGAGGATAAAGACGCCCAGCGCGGCGAGCGGAAGGCTGTGCCCGGGGATGCTGCGCGGGGTACCGTCCGCGTCGTACTTCCCCGTGCGCGGGCCGAGGACCAGGGCGCCGGCCAGGGCCGCCCATCCGCCCACGCTGTGCACGACAGTGGAGCCGGCAAAGTCGATGAAGCCGAGCGACTCCAGCCATCCGCCGCCGTTGAAAAGCCCGCCCCAGGCCCAGGCCCCGAAAACCGGATAGATGAGCCCGGTGATCAAGATCGAGAACACGAGGTAGCCGCTGAACTGGATGCGCTCGGCAACGGCCCCGGAAACGATCGTCGCCGCCGTCGCGGCGAAGACGGCCTGGAAGAAGAAGAATGCATACGTCCAGGTTTCAGACTGACCCTCAATCCCCATGAGGAAAAACCCCTCCGTGCCGATGAATCCACCCAGCGACGGGCCGAACATGATCGCGAAGCCGACGCTGAAGAAGACGAGTGCCCCGGCGGAGGCGTCCATCACGTTCTTCATGATGATGTTGACCGCGTTCTTCGCGCGGGTGAAGCCGGTTTCCAGGAGGGCAAAACCCGCCTGCATGAAGAAGACGAGGGCCGCGGCCAGGATCGTCCAGACGTAGTTGAGGTTGGTTTGCACCTCGGCCGGGGCCGCCTCGGGCCCTGCGACGGCCGTCGGGGCCAGAATGCAACTGAGAGCAACGAGCAGAGCTGTACGGGACGCAGGCAGCTTCATGCGAGCAGATCGGGATGAGGTGAACGAGAACAACGTCGTGTCGGAGATCGCCCGGAGCGGCCGTTCCTCCGACGCACCGTGGTGTACGGTAGCGACCACCACCTCAATGTGCAAATACCCTTGTATGGAAGCGCTTTTGCCGTAGATATTTTTCCGACTGAGTCAAAATGGCAAATACTTTTTGGTCTGTTCGCTTTTCTTCACATCCCGCACGACTTTTTTGCGCCTGCATCTGCTTCTCCGGGGAATTCTTTTCACATCCAAATGTAACAATCGCCAAACAGACCCGTCCCGGGCCCCCGGCCTCGCCTGCAGCGCGGGCTCCAACAAGAAAACGGGCGACGCCCCGTGAGGGACGCCGCCCGAAGAATCGGCGGTCGGGATGTCTGCAGAGTGGCTTCCGCCGGGATGCCGGTCTGGGTCGTTCGACCGGGCCTCAGGCAACCGCCTGCGTCTCGCGAACGCGTTCGGCGGCCTGGACCATGTTTTCCAGCGCGGGGCGCACCTCGACCCAGCGGCGCGTCTTGAGGCCGCAGTCGGGGTTGACCCACATCTGGCCCGGCTCCAGGACGTCGAGGGCCTTCTGAATCAGCGTCTCCATCTCGTCCACCGGCGGGACGCGCGGGGAGTGAATGTCGTAGACGCCCGGACCGATCTCGTTCGGGTAGTCGAAGTCGTCGAACGCCTGCAGCAGCTCCATCTTCGACCGGGAGGCCTCGATGGAGATGACGTCGGCGTCCATGTCGGCGATCGCCTCGAAGATGTCGTTGAACTCCGAGTAGCACATGTGGGTGTGGATCTGCGTCTCGTCCCGTACGCCGCTGGAGGCGAGGCGGAAGCACTCCACGGCCCAGTCCAGGTATGCGTCCCATTGGCTCTCGCGCAGCGGCAGGCCCTCCCGAAAGGCGGGCTCGTCGATCTGAATCGCCATGATGCCGGCGTCTTCGAGGTCCTCGACCTCGTCGCGGATGGCGAGGGCGAGCTGGCGGCAGGTATCGGCGCGGCTCTGGTCGTCGCGCACGAACGACCACTGCAGCATCGTCACCGGCCCGGTGAGCATGCCCTTCACCGGCTGATCCGTCAGATCGTTGGCGTAGGACAGCCAGCGGACGGTCATCGGCTCGGGGCGACTGACGTCGCCGGCGATGATCGGCGGCCGCACGCAGCGGGTGCCGTAGCTCTGCACCCAAGCGTTCTCGGTAAAGAGAAAGCCGTTCATCCGGCGCCCGAAGTACTCCACCATGTCGGAGCGCTCCGGCTCGCCGTGCACGAGGACGTCGAGGCCGATCTCCTCCTGCGCGGCGATCGTGTCGGCGATCTGCTTCTCGATGAAGGACTCGTACTCCTCCGTCGAGATGTCGCCGCTCTTGAACTGGCGGCGCATCTCGCGGATGTCGTCCGTCTGCGGGAACGATCCGATCGTGGTGGTGGGCAGCTGCGGCAGCCCCATGCGGTCGCGCTGCAGGGGGCGGCGCTGGCTGTGCGGGTTGTCGCGCTCGGCCATCTCCGGCGTGACGTTCGCCATCCGGCTCTGCACGTCCGGGTTGTTGATGCGATCGGACGTGGCGCGGTCTTCGCGGGCGGCCCGGGCCTTCTCGAAGGTCGCCTCCGTTCCCTCCACGTCGCCGTCGGCGCGGCGGGCGAGGGCAACGATTTCGTCCAGCTTCTGGACCGCAAACGCAAGCCAGGGCTTCACGTCGTCGTCCAGGCCCGGCTCGGCGTTGAGGTCGACGGGAACGTGAAGGAGCGAGCACGACGGCCCGACGGCCACGCGGTCGCTGCCGAGAGCGTCGACGGCCTGTTCAACCGGTTCGTAGAGGGCGTCCAGGTCGGCGCGCCACACGTTGCGTCCGTCGACGAGGCCGAGGGAGAGCTGCAGGTCGTCGGGGACGCCGTGGTCGAGCGCGGCGTCGAGCTGTCCGGCCCCGCGGTCGAGGTCGAGGTGCAGTCCGTCCACGTTCAGGTCGAGCGCCGTGGCGAGGTTGTCCTCCAGCGCACCGAAGTAGGTGGCGACGTGGAGGTCGACGTCGGCCCCGCCGAGGGCGTTGTAGGCCGTGGTGAGCGCGTCGCGCTCGGCGTCGTCGAGGTCGAGGACGAGGACCGGCTCGTCCATCTGCACCGCTTCGCAACCGGCGTCGGCCAGCTCGTCGAGGACCTCGCGGTAGACGGGCAGCAGGTCGTCGAGCAGGTCGAGGACCTCCAGGTCGTCGTCCTGGGCCTTGCCGAGGAGAAGGAACGTCACCGGACCGATCAGAACCGGACGCGTTTCGACGCCCATCTCTTTCGCCTCGGTGTAGGCGTCGATCGGGGCGGTCGACGACAGAGAGAAGGACGTGTCCGCATCAAATTCGGGGACGATGTAGTGGTAGTTCGTGTCGAACCACTTCGTCATCTCCATCGCCTGGGCGCCGGCGCCTTCCTCGTCCGTGCCGTCCAGGTCCTTCTCCTGGATGCCGCGGGCCATGGCGAAGTAGGTGTCGAGGTCGACCGTGTCTCCCTCCCACGGGAAGCGGGACGGGACCGCGCCGACCAGGGCGCAGGTGTCCAGGA
>CAKZLV010000314.1 GCA_937127285.1 uncultured Bacteroidota bacterium | reverse complement strand
TCGCCGTCGTCATCGTCGTCGCGGCCGTCATCGCCGTCGTCATCGTCGTCGCGGCCGTCATCGCCGTCGTCATCGTCGTCGCGGCGTCCGTCGTGGTCATCGTCTTCGAAGCCGTCGAACGACGCCTCGATGTTGTCTTCGACTTCATCTTCGGCGGGGCCGTCGTCGTTGGCGTCGTTCGGGTTGAGGAGGCGGCCGTCCTCCCCACGGAACCAGGTGCCGATGTCGACGGAGAACGTGACCGATGCAGTCTCGCCGTCTCGTACCGTCAGGGGGGGATCGAACTCGATCTCCTTTTCGGCGTCGAGGTCGGTGAGATAGGTGAACGCAACGGGCGTTTCGCCGGCAGGCGTGTACGTTCCCGTCGCCCGGATGCTGACCTCTTCCGGGAATCCGGTTTCACGGAGAAAGGCCGCCTCGTCGTCATCATCCCGATCGAGCGCGTCAATCTCGAATTCGACCTCTTCCCAGGTACCGGCCGAGATCTCCGTATCGATCAGAACGGACGGGTCTTGACCGTCGAGCGGAAGGTCGACCAGGATCGGTCCTCGTTCGATTTCTTCGCACGCGTCGTCGGATCCATCGTCCTCACGGCCGTCGGGGCACTCGGCGTCGTCATCTCGTTCAAACTCGATCTCGCTCAGAATAATCTCGACGCGGTCGAACGTAAGAGTCGCCCCCTGATCGTCGCCGACGGAGATCGACTTTGCTCCCAGCGTTCCCGCCGAGGCTGGGGAGAACGCGAGGGAAACTCGGGAGGGAGAGTCCGGCGAGACGCCGCCGGGGCTGTCGCAGCCGACGAGGACGAGTGCCGCCGCGGCCAATAGAAGAAGAGAGAAGCGGATTCGTGTAAAAGCGGTGCAACCTGCTGTGGGCAGAGTCATGGCGTGTCAGGGTTGAGAGGAAAAGAGAACGAACCGGAAGCCTCGACCGCAGTCGGTACCCGAGAGGGCTGCCGCAGGCAGCGCCCGCGGCAACGCGGAGAACGCTTCTCGGTGTGGACCGTACTCCTCTCAAACGGTGGACCACTTCACTCAAACTTCTTCCAATTGGTTCTCAGGATCTCTCCGGGGATGTTGAGGTCTCACAAGAGCGGTGCCTCCGCCGTCGAGCGGGACAGGCGGTTGTGTCATCGTGTGTCACCGTGTGTCTTGGCTGGCACACACGTCGAACCAAACTTCCCCCCTCTTCCACGGTCTGTGATGTTGCTTCAGCGGTTTCATCTCGTTCTGGCGTCGGCGGCGGCCGCGATTGTCCTGCTGGGCTTTCTGGCCGGCGTGTCGGTATGGCACCTGCAGGCGGCCTCGCATGCGGCCACGGTCGACGCCCACTCGATGCCCTCCCTCACCCTCGGCGTCTGGATCATCGGCGCCGTCACAGTGCTCGGGTGCGTGAGCCTCGTCGGGGTCGGGATGCTCCTCACCCGGTCGTTCCGCACCTCGCTGGAGACGCTCTGGACCACAATCGACCGGCTGCAGACGGGCGCAGCAGCGAGCGACGAGGAGATCGCTCCGGATGATGAGCTTCTGCGCGCGGCTCGCGCCCTCCAGCGCACGTCGCGGTCGCTGCGCGAAACCACGGTGTCCAAGTCCTACCTGCACGCCATCCTCGACTCGATGGCAGAAGTCTTGTTCGTAACGGATGCAGAGGGGCGCATTCGCCACGTAAACCGGGCGGGAACGGAACGACTGAACCGGCCGGCAGAGTCCGTGGCGGGTGCTGCCCTGCAGGACGTGTTCGATGAGAGCCCGCTCCGCGACGGCGTGGGCACGACCGTCGAGCGAACGCTTCCGGATGCGGCCGAGGCAACGGGAGTGCCGGTGCTGGTGTCGTCGGCGGAACTCCGACGTCCGACGTCCGACGAGCCGGAGGTGGTCGTTGTCGCCCAAGATATTTCAGCCCTGAAGCGTACCGAGGCCGCCCTCAAACAATCCGTCCGAGAAAAAGAGGTGCTCCTCCGCGAGGTGCACCACCGCGTCAAGAACAACCTCCAGATCGTGTGCAGCCTGCTGCATGCAGAGGAAACCGCCGTTTCGGACCCCGTCGTCCGGCAGCGCTTTTCCTCGCTGCAGAACCGCATCCGGTCGATGGCGGCCATTCACGAGCAGTTGTACGAGGCCGAAGACCTCTCGCGCGTTCCGTTCGCCTCGTACCTCCGCGACCTCGCTCCGCACCTGGTTCGCGCTCACGGCGCGCCGCCGACCTGTCTTCGCGTGGACGCTGAACCGCTCTCCCTGCCGGTGTCGACCGCCCTGCCGCTGGGACTCGTCGTCACCGAGTTGGTCGGCAACGCCTTCACGCACGCCTTTCCGGAGGGAGAGCCGGGCGCCGTGACGATCGAGCTTCGCCGCCGCGGGGAAGACGCCGTCCTGACGGTCTCGGACGAGGGAGTCGGGGCGCAGGGCTGGCCGGACGGAAGACCGGATCCCTCCTCCCCTCCCCCGGAGGCAGACGCTCCCGCCCCGGCAACCGGGCTGGGATTGCGCCTCGTGCGCGGGTTCGTACGGCAGATCCGGGGATGCGTCGAGATCGACGTCGACGCGGGAACGCGCGTCCGCGTCACGTTTCCGCCTCCCGCCCCGGCCGGCTCGCCCTCCTCAGAGGCTGCGCCCTGATGCGCCGCACGCGCTCCGGCGACGACCGGCTGCGGCCGGTTCTCTTCCTCCGTTCTCACGCGCCTTCCGCCTTGCCGCCCATGTCCTCCCCCGCATCCATTCTTCTCGTCGAAGACGAGTTTGCCGTTGCTCTCGAACTGAAGACCCGCCTTACGCGTCTCGGGTACGACGTTGCGGGACACGTGATGGACGGGCCGAGCGCCGTCGACCGCGCGGTTGCGGATGCGCCCGACCTGGTGCTGATGGACATTCATCTCGATGGGGCGATGGACGGTATCGAGGCCGCGCGGCGCATTCACGCCGGTCCCGCCTCCCCTCCCGTCGTGTTTCTGACGGCGTACAGCGACGACGAAACGGTGGCCCGCGCGGCCGCCACCACGCCCTTCGGGTACGTCGTGAAGCCCATCGAAGAACGCGACCTCTACGCCGCCGTCGAGGTCGCCCTGCAGACGCACGCCCTCCACGAACGGCTGCAGCAGGCGAACCGGCATCTGGAGACGATCCTGGACGGGCTGCAGGAGGGAGCGCTGCTGCTTCGGGAAGACGGAACGGTTTCGTTTGTAAGCCGACCGGCGGCCCGACTCCTGGACGTCGACCCGGACGCGGCCGCCGGCGCACCGTGGCCGGACGTTCTGCCGCTCGACGCCGAGGCGACCTCCCGGCTGCACCGGGCGCTTTCGCAGAAGGACCCCGCCGAGGGGCCCGACGGCCAACCGCCCGGCTCGGTGGCGTCTCTCTCCGTACGGTATGAAACCGGCGACGGCCGTCGGGTCCACCTAGACGTCGAGGTGCGCCCGGACCCTCGCTCTGCAGCCGGCCGAATTCTGGTGCTGCACGACCGCACGCGCGAGGCCCACCTTCGGCGTCTGCTCGACGATCACGACCGGTTCCACGACCTGGTGGGGCAGAGCCCGGCCATGAAGAACGTGTACACCCACATCCGCTCGCTGGGGCCAGTGGACGTGCCGGTGCAGATTCGGGGCGAGACGGGCACGGGCAAAGAACTGGTGGCTCGCGCCCTGCATGCAGAAAGCACGCGGGCCGACGGGCCGTTCGTGGCGGTGAACTGCGCCGCCTTGCAGGCCCCCCTGGCCGGCAGCCTCCTCTTCGGCCACCGGCGCGGCGCCTTCACCGGAGCGGTGGACGACCGCCCGGGCTACTTCGAAGCGGCGGATGGAGGCACGCTGTTCCTCGACGAAATCGGCGACCTGCCCCTGGAGGTCCAGCAGCAGTTCCTGCGCGTGCTCGAGGAACGCCGCGTAAGCCGCCTCGGCGAAACCCGGGAGCGGGAGGTGGACGTCCGCCTCCTCAGCGCCACCCACCAGCCGCTCGAGGCGGCCGTCGACGACGGCACGTTCCGGGAAGACCTGCTTTATCGTCTGCGCGTCGCCCGCCTGGACCTGCCCCCGCTGCGCGACCGCTTGTCCGACCTTCCCCTCCTCGTGCGCGTCCTGCAGCAAGATGCCGAGGCGCGCATGGACCTGCCGCCGCGCACGTTCGGCGAGAACGCCCTCCGCGCACTGCTCAACTACGACTGGCCCGGCAACGTGCGCGAGCTGCGCAACGTCGTCACGGCCGCCCTCATTCGCGCCAGCGAGACGACCGTCCGGTGCGCCGACCTGCCGCCGGAAGTCCGCTCGCCGGGCCGCACCGCCTCCCACCGCGCCGGCGCCTCGTCCTCGCAGCGACCGGAGCACCGGGCGGAGCGGGAACGCATCCGGGCTGCGCTGAAGGAAACGGAGGGAAACCGATCTGCCGCCGCCGACCTGCTCGGCATCAGCCGCTCGACGCTCTACCGCCGCCTCCGCTCCCTCGACCTGGAGGACTGACGTCTCGGGCAGCCCGCTGGCGTCAGTCCAGCGTCGCCAGAGCCCTCGCCAGATCTTCCCGCAGGTCGTCCACCTCTTCCACCCCGACGCTGATTCGCAGCAGCGAGTCCGTCAGGCCGATGGCGCGGCGCTGCTCCGGCGGCACCGACGCGTGCGTCATCGTCGCCGGGTGCTCGATCAGGCTTTCGACCCCGCCGAGACTCTCCGCCAGCGTGAAAACCTCCGTGCCCTTCAGCACCGCCACGGCGGCGTCGAGGTCGTCCTCAACCAGTTCGAAAGAGATCATGCCTCCGAAGTCCGTCATCTGCCGCGCGGCTGTTTCGTGGCCGGGGTGATCGGGCCGTCCCGGGTAGCGGACGCGCCCGACGCGGGGGTGCTCGGCCAGAAAGTCGGCCAGGTGCTGCGCATTGGCGCAGTGCCGCTCCATTCGAAGATGTAGCGTCTTCGTTCCCCGAAGCGTGAGGAAACAGTCCATCGGCCCCGGGCTGGCCCCGCCGCTCTTTACCTGAAAACGGAGGGTCTCCGCCCAGTCGTCGTCGTTCGTGCAGACGGCGCCGAGGATCAGATCGGAATGGCCGCCGAGGTACTTCGTGGCGGAGTGAAGGACGAGGTCGGCCCCCAAATCCAGCGGCTGCTGCAGATACGGGGAGGCAAATGTATTGTCGACCACGACGTCGGCCCCGTGGGCATGGGCCACGTCCGACAGCGCGGCGATGTCCGCAATGCGCATCAGCGGGTTGGTCGGCGTCTCGACCCACATCAGTTTCGTGTCGTCTGTACACGCCCGGGCCGCCGCCTCGACGTCCGTCATGTCCACGAAGCTGAAGTCGATCCCGAACGGCTCGAATACCTGCGTGAAAAGGCGGTACGTGCCGCCGTAGAGGTCATCCATCGACACGACGTGGTCTCCCGGACGAAGCCCCTTGAGAATTGCGTCGATCCCGGCAACGCCGCTGCTGAAGGCAATCCCGTGGGCCGCGTTCTCCAGGGCAGCCAGGTTTCCCTCCAGGGCGCTGCGCGTCGGGTTGCTGACGCGCGAATACTCGTGCCCTTGATGCTCTCCGGGCCCGGCCTGGGCGTACGTGGAGGTTTGATAGATCGGGGTCATTACGGCACCGGTAGACGGGTCGGGGTGCTGCCCCGCATGCACCGCGCGCGTGCCGAACCCCGGCGGCGCAGCCCCCGACGAAGCGGCCTCCGGCGGAGCAGCCCCCGACGAACCGGCCCTCGACGAACCGGCCCTCGACGAACCGGCCCCCGACGAAGACGGCCGGGAGGAGGACGACTCGGGCGGGGAGGAGTCGGAAGGCGAAGAGTCGGAAGGCGAAGAGTCGGAAGGCGAAGGATCGGCCATGACAGGATGGGGTGGGAGACGAGCGTTCGGTAGGGGGAGGAGAGGGATCCAACAGGACGACGCCGATGGCCCGACGCCGGCGGTGCGGGCCCTGCAGGAAAATCACGCAGCAAGGCCCAGCCGTGTCACGGAGACGGCGCTCCGGAGTTGCGTCCACGCCCTGCCCCATCAGGGTGGGCCGGGCGGGGCGAGCGCCGAATGCGGAGCTTGTTCGGACGCTTCCGGCCTGTTGGACGCTTCCGGCCTGTTGGACGCTTCCGGCCTGTTG
>CAKZLV010000313.1 GCA_937127285.1 uncultured Bacteroidota bacterium | reverse complement strand
AGTCATGCTCCATCCGCCATCCAGCGACCGCGGGGGCGATCTTTAACGGTTCTGCGCGTCCATCTTCACACCGTCGGTTACCTGCGAAGCCCCTTCGAAGAAGGATTTGATGTTGGCCGCTTCCACGGGAAGGACGCTCACGTTGGCGCCGTCGATTACGTTGCCGAGGCGCTCGATGAACTGCTCGGTGAGGCGCATCTTGACGGCCAGGTTGCCGCCCGGCTTCGAGATGGCCTCGGCGATGCGCTCGATGCCGTCGGCCGTGGCGGTGGCCAGCAGCTCCATTTCCTTCGCTTCCCCCTTCGCCAGGTTGATGCGGCGCTGCCGCTCTCCCTCCGAGATCAAAATCGACTCCTGCCGATCGCCTTCCGAGACGTTGATCCGGGCGTCGCGCGTCCCGCTGGAGGTGACAATCTCGGCGCGCTTCTCGCGCTCGGCCTCCATCTGCTTCTCCATCGTCAGGACGATCTCCTGCGAGGGCTGGATGTCTTTGATCTCGTAGCGCATCACCTTCACGCCCCAGGGATCGGACGCCTTGTCGAGCTCCTGTACGATCGCTTCGTTCATCGAGTCGCGCTCGGAGAAGGTGTCGTCGAGCGTGATCTTGCCGACCTCGCTGCGCATGGTCGTCTGCGCCAGGTTCACGGCCGCGAGCGCGTAATCGTTGATGCCGTAGCTGGCCTTGTAGGAATCCATCACCTTCAGGTACACGAGGCCGTCGACGTTGACCTCAATGTTGTCCTTCGTGATGCACTTCTGGTGCGGCACGTCGATCACCTGCTCGCGGATCTCCTGGCGATAGGCCACGCGATCCACGAACGGGATGACGAAGTGAAAGCCCGGCTCCAGGGTGTCGTGGTACTTGCCGAAGCGCTCCAGGATCACCTCCTCGCGCATCTCGACGATGATGAACATGTTGTAGATGATAAACAGCGCCACCGCGAGGGTGGCCAGCAAGATCGTCCACATGGGAAGAGCGGGTCGTTAAGGGAAGGATGGAAGGGTGGAGAGGGAGGGAAGGGTGAAGGGAAGGAAGGATGGAGGGAAGGAAGGACGGAGGGAAGGAAGGAGGGGGGTTTTGAGTCGGGGGTTGGAGAATGGAGGATGGACGAGGGGCACCGGTACCTGCAGTTGGTCGCCGATTCCCCGTCTCCCCGTTTCATCGTCTCCCCCTCTCATCAATTCATCGGCGCCCACTGCGAGGAGGGTGGACACAGTCCAGCAACACGCACCACCTCGCAGGCCGCCGCCCCGTCTCCCCGATTCCCCGTCTCTCCGCCTCCCCGCCTCCTCTCACCCCTCCCGTTGCCGAGCGCTGGGGTCGTAGCCGAGGCCGCCGTCTGAGTCAGCGGACGCGTTCGGCGAGGGGTCGACGTCGGAGCGTCCGTCCGGCGAGCGGTGGTCGTCGAGCATCTCGGCAAACTCGGCGTCGAGTTCGGCCGAGTCGGTCGGCTCGACGACCCACGTCAGATTGTCGCGATAGAGGATTTTGGCCTCTGTTCCTTTCGACAGGGTGCCGTCGATCGAGCGGGCATCCCACTCCGATCCACGAAAGCGGATGCGGCCGGCGTCCTCCTCACCGGCGGGTTCCACGACCAGCACGCGCGCTCCGATGGCTTCGGCGTCTTCGTCGGTAATGGCCACGGAGGCGTCGCCCCCGACGTAGCGCAGGGCAATCGGCCGCAACGCGATGGTGAGGCCGGTCGACAGAAAGATCCAGGCGATGGTGGCGGTGACGGGGTCTGCCAGCAGGCCGACGACGCGCAGCCCGGCCACGGTCAGGCCGCCGATCCCGAGAAAGAAGGCCACCCCTCCCGGAACGAGCGTTTCCAGAAGCATCAGCAGGAGGCCGCCGACGAAGAAGATCCATGTGAGGAGCGTTGGGTCCAGATCCATGACGGTTCGACCGGATGCGCGGAAAGGTGCCGATCAAGAAGCCGCTCTCGTGCGAACCGCTGGTCAACCGCTGCCAGAGCGGGCTTCAAGGTCTAGGATTGCGTATACGCCTCTTGTGGATAAAAAGTTACCGGCGCGGGAAGAGGGACGAGAACGCGCAGGTTCGGCTCCTCGCATCCCGGTGTCCTCATCCCGGTGCAGGGGCCGCGCGATCACGGGTTGCACAGTCCGTCCGGAAGGGGGGCGTCGTGAACGGGTTCGAAATGAGGACTCGAAATGAACAGCCCCGTCTGCCCCGTCCCCGGTCGTGCGGCTTCTCGAAGGACAAAACGCACCGCCGCTTCACCCGGCGTCGTTGTGCCCTCCCCAGTCGGTCGATACTTTGAGTTCTTGCCAGCGCTTTCTTGTTGGCTCTTGTTGGCTCTTGTTGGCGCCCCCCAACCTCCGTTTCGCCCGCTCTACACTCCGTCCAACGTCCGCACGGTATGACCTGGTGGGAAGCTGTTCTCTTGGGCCTCATCCAAGGCCTGACCGAATTTCTGCCCGTCTCCTCGTCGGGTCACCTCGTCCTGGGCCAGCACCTGCTGGGGATGGACGTCTCGGAGGCGGGGGACGTGACCTTCGAGGTGTTCGTCCATTTCGGCACCGTCCTCAGCATCCTGACCGTGTACGGCCGCGAGGTGATCGACCTGATCCGCGAGGCCACGGATGCGCTGCTGGCGCCGACCGCGATCCCCGACCGCTACCGGAAACGAGAGACGTTCCGGTTCGGGGTCTACATCCTCATCACCCTGGTGCCAACCGGCATCGCCTACGTGCTCTTCCGCGACTTTCTGGAAGGAGCTTTCGCCGACCCGCGCCTCGTTTCGGGCATGCTCCTCGTCACCGGCATCCTGCTCCTGCTCACTCTCCTTCGCCCCCATCCCGGAGGACGGCTCTCGCCCCTCAAGGCACTCGTCGTCGGCGCCGCACAGTCGTTCGCCATGATTCCCGGCATCTCGCGCTCGGGCTCGACGATCTGCACGGCGCTCTATCAAAACGTGAAGCCGGAAACGGCCGCCAACTTCTCGTTTCTCATGCTGCTGCCCGTCGTGCTCGGCGCCACGCTGCTCAAAACGATCGACCTCGTCGAGCAGGGCGTCGGCACGGAATGGCTGCCCCTCTTGATCGGGACGCTCGTGGCCTACGGATCTGGGGTGGTAGCCATCAAGCTGATGATCGACTTCGTGAAGCGGGGCAACCTGCAGTACTTTGCCTACTACTGCTTCCTCGTCGGTGGACTCGGCCTCGCCACCTTGTAACCGACCCGGCAGCTTCCGCCACCGCCGCCGGGACGGACGCGCGCCCCGCTGCCGGCGCGGGCCTACGGCCAGAAGGGAAGCTCCCATCCAGATCCTGTCTCCGCCCGCCCGCCCGGCGACTCGTCCGCGCTCGACTCGGACGCGGAGGCGCACTCCGGGTCCCGATGTTCGCGACCGGGGGACCGGGCGGCGGACTGAGACTGGTGCAGGGCGCGATCCAGCGCTTCCAGATCCCTGCGCAGGCGCTCGATGAGGTCGGTACGGGTCGAGTCCGACAGCGTCTCGTAGCTTCCGTTCTCCAGAGCCGCGAGCGCCCGGCGATGATGCCGCCGCGCTCGCCTCAACTCCTGCCGGTCGCAGGAGAGGAGTTTCTCTACGGCGGCGTCTACCGAGTCGGCCGAGCCGTCGATCGGCATCCGGACGGCGTAGCGAAGCGAACGGCCGGCAGCCGAGGAGGAGAAAGACGAGGAAGCGGAAGCGAACGCGTCGGAATCATGCATGGGGGGAGGGCGTGATGGGGAGTCGTGATTGAGAATGCCACCGGCCGGACGTCCGGCAGCGGTCGCTACGGAACGTCCCCGCCGGCCGAGGCCGGCCGGAAGCACGAGCGGACGGCAACCCGCGGCATCGGGCGAAGACCACCGGGCAGAGGCCACTGGTGAACTCGCTGCCACCGCGTACCGACCAGGATGGAACCGCTTTCAGTATACGGGAAAAGGAAGTGGGGTGTCGACCTCTCCGGCGTTAAAACCCCGTGGGAAATTGGCGAAGAGACGGGCCGGAAAAGACCGATGCCGCCCGTAGGAAAATCCCACGGAGGTTTCGTGCAGGAGTCCCCGGCCGCGGACTGTCGAGGCCGCGGACTGCCGAACCGCATGCCTGAATTCATCTCCTCATCCCGCCTGCCCCTGCAGAAGCCCCGTCCCGGGGCCCTGCCTGTCTCTGGAGAGGGAAAGGCCGCGGGCCTACGGTCCTACTGACCTGCTACGGCCTTACTGCGCTGCCGTCACCGACGTCTCCGTGCCCGACGCCTCGCCGTCTGTGGACTCGGTTTCGGCATTTTCCCCCGGATCGTTGGCACCAGAGGCGGGCGCGTCCGCTTCGGCCTCTTCGCCGTCCGGACCCTGCTCGTACTGCTCCTCGATCTTCGGAAAGGCGGTCTGAAACATCTCGTTCACCTCCTCGGCCTCGCCACGGTGCTCAACGCGGGCCCGATGCAGGCGAACGCAGGCCTTCCAGACGGCGCGCCGGAGGTTCCACTTCCGAACGGAGTAGGCGGCGCTGCGCCGGGTTCCGTCTTCTTCCAACCAGCTGAGCTGCACGTACGGCTTCGGCGTGCCGCTGCCGTCGTCCTTCCAGCAAAAGTTGAGGCCGATCACGCCCGTCTTGGAGCGGGCCTCGGCCGATCGTCGGACGGGGTCCATCGGTTCGGGGAGGGTCTCCAGAAGTTCATCCCGATACTCGATGGCCTTCTGAAGTGCTGCGTCGCGCCCGCCGAACCGCTTGTCGGAAAAGTATTTTGTGTGCTGTTTCTTCTGCCGTTTGATGCGCACCTGCCAGCCGTGGGTCGGATGGCGATCTGGGTGCTCCTCCGTCGGCTCAATGTCGATGCGGAATACGTTTTTCGGCTTGTCCTTCATGGCGATCACGTCGTAGCGAGAAGTGAAGAGTGGCGGAACCCCCGGAGGGGACAAGTCGGGCGGCGCAGCCCGAGCGTTGATCGAGAAGGGCCTCCCGTAGATGCCGAACGAACCGCTGGTTCCGATGCGCCGCCCCGCTGCGCTCACCGGCCGTACGGTCGCACACAACCGCGTACCGGACCCTGGGCATCTGCCGAACGGTTGCAACCGGAATCCGGTCGCTGCGAACAGAGGGAGGAAGGTGGGAGGATGTGGGGACGGTGGGAGAAGGCCGGCCGACAGGGAGAACGCAGCAGCCCCTCTGCAGGGGCCGGAGCACCGCCTCCGGGCGGAACCGCTGGGATGCCTCCGGCCCTGCCCGGTCGCGCCTCATCGGACTGCCGTCACCGATCGCCCCGTTCTTCTGTCCGTGGGGGTCTGTAGACGTCTGTGAGGGTCTGTGAAGGCGGAACCGGAGGCGGGAACC
>CAKZLV010000312.1 GCA_937127285.1 uncultured Bacteroidota bacterium | reverse complement strand
CACGCTCCCAACCCCCCACGCTCCCAACCCCCCACGCTCCCAAGCCCCCACGCCCAACCCTTTTTCCCTTCTCTCCGGCAGGCCGTATGATGAAGGCGTCGTGTTTCTCTCTTGCGTCGCCTTCCTTCCCCGCCGATGCTGAACTACATCTGGGCCGGGCTGATCATCTTCAGCCTTCTCTTCGCCCTCGCGACGGACGTTCGCGAGCTCTCGACCGATCGCTTCCGCAACGACGACCCGCTGCCGGTAGCCGTCGAGTTTCCCGACGGATACAGCCCGGATGCACGCCGGCAGTCCGCCCGCATCCGCCTCGACCCGGAGCGCTACCGGCAGTTCTACGATCTGGAAAGCGCCCCGGACACGGCCGCCTATCCGGCGATGCTCGTCCAGACCCGCGACGGCCGACAGATCCGCTTCGATCCGGACGCCTCCCTGCCCCCGCCGCTCTCCACGATCCGCGACGCCCTCGCCGGTGAGGAGGGCGACCCGCTGCAGGGACGCCTCCTGGAGGCCGCCGGGCTTTCCGCCGGGGCGGCGGCCGTTCGCGGCGGACTCGACTTCGAGCCGGTTCGCTTCCGCAAGATGAACGACATCGCCCAGGCGGCGCTGAACTTCGCCGAGACGGCCGCCGAGCTCGCGCTCGGCTTCATCGGCACGCTCGGCCTCATCCTCGGGCTCGTCAAGATCGGCGAGGAGGCTGGACTCGTCGACGCCCTGACGAAGGCCGTTCAGCCCCTCCTGTCTCCCCTCTTCCCCGACGTCCCGAAAGACCATCCCGCCCTGGCGAACGTCACGCTCAACCTGCTCGCCAACGTGTTCGGGATGGGGAATGCCGCCACCCCGCTCGGGATCAAGGCGATGGAAGAGCTGCAGTCCCTCAACCCCAAGAAGGAGACGGCGACGAACGGGATGGTGATGCTTCTCGCCCTGAACACGTCCAGCGTACAGCTCGTCCCGCCCGCGCTGCTCGTCGCCCTCATGGGGCTGCAGATCAACGAGCTCTTCTTCTCCATCACGCTCGCCACCCTCTGCTCCTCCATCGCCGGAATCCTGGGCGCCCTCGGCCTCAGCAAGCTGAAGCGCTACCGCAAGACCGACCCGATGCGCCTGGCCCGTGAAGAAAACGGCGAACCCGACGACACCGCAACGGACGACCCCGAGACGCAGGACGCCCCCTGACCGCCCCCCAAGCTCCCACACTCCCACACTCCCACGCTCCCACGCTCCCACGCTCCCAACCCCTCTCCCCCCGTGCTCGAAACGATTCGCTCCATCGTCAGCATCGCCTCCTACTTCGTGCTTCCGACGATCATCGTCGGGTTTCCCCTCTACGGACTCATCAAGGGCGTCCGCGTCTACGAGGTGTTCGTGGAGGGCGCGAAGGAAGGCTTCGAGGTGGCCGTGACGATCATCCCCTACCTCATCGCGATTCTCTTCGCCATCGGCATGTTTCGCGCGAGCGGAGCGATGGACTTCCTCGTCAACGCTCTCGATCCCGTCCTCGCCCTAATCGGCATTCCGGCCGAGGTGGTACCGATGGGGATCGTGCGGCCCCTCACGGGCTCCGGCTCGGCCGGACTCGTTGCGGACATGATCAATCAGTACGGGGAGGACTCCCTCGTCGTGAAGATGGTCGCCACCATGTTCGGATCGACGGAAACCACCTTCTACGTCATCGCCGTGTACTTCGGCGCCGTGAACGTGCGGGAGACGCGCCACGCCGTCCCGGCCGGCCTCCTGGCCGACTTCGTCGGTTTCCTCGCCTCCGTCTACATCGTGAAGCTGCTGTTCGGGTGAGCGTCCGGGCGGGTGGGTGTTTGGGGGTGGGCGCTCAGAGAGGTGATCGTTGGGAGACCGACGGGCGGGGTGCGTACCTCGTGGGTCTAATTCCCGCGTCTGCAACGGGCACACTCATTGAACAATGGTCATTGATCAATGATCAATGCTTCTCCGCATCCCAACGCCCCAACGTCCCAGGTCCCAACGCAAACCGCTACACCCCTTCCGGGGCGGGGGCTGGCTTGCGGGAGGCGGCTTCCTCTTCCTTCATCTTCCGGTTCAGGTCGTACATCTCCCGGCGGCCGGAGTAATAGGCTCCGTCGTAGCGGGCGAGAACCTCTTCACGCGGCGGCTTGCCGACGGCGATGCCGAGGAAAATTCCCAGGATGGAGAGCGCGAGAGCGATGACGCCGTAGGCAAGACCGGAGGCCGTCAGCCATGCCGGCAGCCAGCCGATCATGTCGGCCTTTCCGAGAAAGAAGAAGACAAACGTGCCCAGGGTCCCGAGCATGATGGCGAGGTAGGCCGAGAGGCGCGTCGGCTTCTTGGAGAAGACGCTGAAGACGGCAACGGCCGTCGTGGCTGAAATCAGGGCGCTCGACAGGAAGTACATGTCGAAGAGTCCGGGAAACCCAAACGCCCAGAGCAGCGACAGGCCGATGAAACCGGCCGTCACGGCGCGACCCGCGTTGAGGCGCGTTCGGCCGCTGACGTCGAACCGCTCAAAGACGAGCGGCTCCAGCACGTCCTTCGTCAGGTTCATGGCGCAGACGTTCACGTAGGTGTCGACCGACGACAGCGCCATGCCCATCAGGGCAACGATGAGGGCACCGGCGACGAGCGGGTTGGAGAAGAGCTCCGTGATCATCGACGAGAAGATGAAGTAGCCGTAGGAGCCGACGGCCTCGGGCACCTCGCCGCCGACGGGCGGGAAGAGAACGAGGGCGGCGACGGCGATGATCGTGGGCATGATCACCACGATGATCACGTTAAAGGCGACATTCCACCACATGCCCTTGGCGGCCTCCTTTTCATCGGTGGTCGCCATGATGCGCTGCCATGCGCCCTGCAGCGTGATGAAGCCGGGGGTGTAGATGAGGATCGAGGCGAACATGTACGAGTACCCCGGCGAGTCCCAGTCCCACAGGCTGTCGGCATAGACCGGCGGGTGCTCCTGGATTTTGGTCGCGATCTGGTCGAAGCCGCCGGCCATCGTCGCCGCCTCCCAGATGCCCGCGATCGAAAGCGTAGCGAGCATGATTGCCGCGCAAACGAACTGAATGAGGTCCGTGCGCAGTACCGACCGAAAGCCGCCGAGGGTCACGTACGTGCCGAACGTCAGGCTCACAATGACCGCCATGGTGACGATGCCGACGTCGAGAGGCTTGGAGAGGACGGCGCTGAGCACGTAAATCTCCGCCGCCAGCCAGGTGAGGTACGCAAAACTCTGCACCGGCCCCAGCAGCGTCTGCGTCATGCGGTCGAACCGGAAGCGGAGGATCTCCGGAATCGACACGCCGGGAAATCGGCGGAAGAGCTTCGGGACGAAGAGAAGGCCGACGGTGCAGAGGATCCAGGGGATCGTAAAGATCCAGATGGCTCCGAGACCGTAGGCATACCAGAGGTACATCTGCCAGGTCATCCACCCCAGAAGCAGCCACCCGGCCGCGAGCGAGGCGGCGGTCCACCACCCGGGCACGTTTCCTTCCCCGATCCAGAAGTCGAAGGCTCGTTCATTGTGGTCTTCGACAGCGCGGAGGTTCAAGAACTGATACGTTCCGATCGCCACCATTCCAACGAGAAATGTGGCGGCGAACGTCCAGTAAATGGCTGTTTCCGTCATTCGACAGTGAGGTAGGAGGCAAAGATCGAACAAACAAAGCGTAGGTGTACCGTGGGGGATCGTCAACCTATAGAGGCAGACGTAACTTGGCGTGAACGCATGTGAATATTCCCCACCGACCGCGGGGAATCTGGGACGGAGCGTGAAGCGCCGAGAACGTGGTGGGCATCGTTCTCAGATCGCAATCGGCGCCGGTGGTGGCCGGCGCGTTGCTGTTGACCGGAGGCCGGTCAGGGGGCAGTGCGAAGGAGCGAGGACGTGACGATCACGCCGCCTCTTGTTCGGCAGCGCCGTCCGTCAGACCGTCGGCGTTTCGGATGACGCGTTCGTAGAAAGCAACCATCTTCCGGTAGTCCTCGAGCGCAATGCGCTCGTCGATCCCGTGGATCCGCTCGCGGTCGTCGGTTGTGAGCGTGAACGGGGCAAACCGGAAGACGTGATCGCAGAGGTCGGAGTAGAAGCGGCTGTCGGTGGTGCCCGGCACGAGATAAGGCGCAACGACGGTGTCGTCGGAGGTCACTTCGCGCACCGTGCGCTTAAAGAGGTCGAACCAGGGCGACTCCGTCTTCGACACCCGCGTCGGTTCGCCCTGCTGAACGACCGCAACGGAGACGGGCAACCCGTCGAGGGTGTGCTCGACGTGTTGCCTCACGTCGTTCACGGACTGCGTCGGCAGAATCCGGAAGTTTACCACGGTCCGGGCCGTGGAGGGCACGACGTTGTCCTTCACACCCGCCTCCAGCATTGTCGGCGCCGTGGTGGTGCGGATGGCGGCGTCGGTGGTTTCGTTCCGGCTGAGCGCCCATTCGACGAGCGGACGAAGGAGCCACAGGTTGGCAAACGCAACCCGCGCCGCCCCGCCCATCTCCGGGGCGACGTGGTCGAACGTCTGGCCCGTCACGCCATCGAGGCGCGCGGGAAGCGGGTTGTCGCGCAGCCGGCGGATCGCACGGGCCACCGAGCCGATGCTCGTTTCATCGGGCGGGACGGACGAGTGTCCGCCCAGTCCTTCGGCGGAGATCTCGACGCTGAGGTAGCCCTTCTCCGCAATCCCGACCAGCGCCAGCGGCTGCTCGAAGTCCGGAATCGCCCCCACGGTGATCGCCCCGCCTTCGTCGACGACCATCGCCGGGCGCTGGCCGTTCTCGGCAATCGCCTCGGCCAGGTGCTTCGCCCCGTCCTCTCCTCCCACCTCTTCGTCGTGCCCGATGGCCAGGTAGACGGTCCGCTTCGGCTGATAGCCCTGCTGCAGAAGCTGCTCCACCGCCTCGAGGATCCCGACGGCGCTGGCCTTGTCGTCCAGCGCACCGCGCCCCCACACGTAGCCGTCGTCGATCTCCCCGCCGAACGGGGGGTGCGTCCACTGGTCCCAGGTCTCCTTCTCAACCGGCACGACGTCGACGTGCGCCATCAGCACGATCGGGGCAAGATCGGCATCGGTTCCCTGCCACCGGAAGAGCCGGCTCAGGCCGTTGACGGGCCGGTGGCTGAGGTGCTCGTGCACCGCCGGAAAGGAATCGGCCAGGTAGGCAAACAGGTCGTGGTAGGCTTCGCGGTCGAGATCGGCCGGGTCGCGCTGGGTGATCGTCTCGAAGCGGACCGCCCCGGCCAGTCGCTCGGCTGCTCCGTCCTGAAGCGCCTCCGTCTGCCCGGCGTCCGGCACCGTCTCACCGGATACCTGCCGGCTTCGAAACTGAACGGTGCGGAGGGTCACAACCAGGCCGAGAAGGAGGAGCAAGCCGAGCGCGAGCCAGAGAAGAACCATAGCGGGCGGTTCGATGCCGAGGTGCGCGACGAAAAGGCGGTGGGGGGCGGTGCCGACGGGGAGCACGTGGCGGGCGTCGTACCAACAGCGTGCGTCTCACCAACATACGCCCGCTCCTACGGTTGCGCATCGCCAATGTCTCCCCGGTGCCTTCAAGATTGGGTGGAGGCACGATTGGGGGGAAAGGCACGGCCGCCCTCCCTGCGCCCTCCAGCGAACGAACCCTTGAGGCGAACGACCACCTGGCGCGAACGATCACCTGGCGCGAACGATCACCTGGCGCGAACGACCGCCTGGCAGGAGCGTCCGCAACGCCCCGGAAAAGGACGCCCTGCAAAAAGCCCTGCAACGGGACGCCCCGGCAATGGGCGTCCATCCTGCGCGAGGAGCTCTCCGGCTGCTGCCGAACGGCCGGCCGCTGCCGAACGGATCGCTCGCGGCCCGTGCGCAGGAGGGCG
>CAKZLV010000311.1 GCA_937127285.1 uncultured Bacteroidota bacterium | reverse complement strand
CCACCACGGCCTCGTCGGGTTCCGGGGACGGGTGGGCGGCCCGGTGGGTGTCGAGGTGTTCCTTGGTTGCCCGAAGCGCCTCGTACTCGCGGCGGAGCGCCGGGTCGTCGGCCAGACGCCGCTCCAGTTCGGCCGCTTCGTCGGGGCTCAACTCGTCGTACAGGTACGGAAGGAGAGGTAACGATTCATCCATAGAGGGTCGGGAGAAGGGCATCGTGCGAGATCTTGACGGGCGGCGGAGCAAGAACGAGGGCCTATGGATCAACGGACCCGGCCAGGGAGGACTTGCCGGACTTCTTGATCATCTTGCGGAGGTTCTTCAGCGCGTACCGCATGCGGCCGAGGGCGGTGTTGATGGAGACCTCCGTAAGCTCGGCGATTTCCCGAAAGGTCAGGTCCGTTTCCTGGCGCAGCAGCAGCACCTCGCGCTGCTCCGGAGGCAGCTCCTGGATGTGCTCATCCAGCCAGTCGCGCTGCTCCGACCGGTGCAGCTCTTCATCGGCGTGCGGCGTCTCGGCCTCCAGGGTGTCCCAGAACGAACGGCGATCGTCGTCCTCGCGAGAGACGTCCCTCCACTTCTTCTGCTTACGGATGTGGTCGATGGCCGCGTTGCGAGCAATGCGCATCACCCAGCTCAGCCACTGGCCCTGCTGCGTATACGAGCCCTCTTGCATCGCCTGGATGACGCGCAGGAAGGTCTCCTGAAAGAGGTCGTTGGCCGTTGCCCGGTCCTTGACCATCCCCATCAGAAAGCCGAAGAGGCGGTCTTTGTGCCGATCAACCAAGCGCCGAAACGCCTGCTCGTCTCCGTCCTCCAGGTAGGCGGTGACCAGTTCTTCGTCGGTAGGCTGCATGCAGGTGTGTTCTCTTGTCACGAGCCGGACGCCCTCTTCCGTTGCGCCTCCGATCGTGCGGTTGTCACGAGGGAAAACGGGCGCCGCAATTCAATTATTATCTACCGTGCCGATCTCTCCTGCCGACGGTGCTTCGGGGCAGCCCCGCATCGAGGGAGGCAAGCCCCGAGGAGGCGCACCCAACGGGGCCTGGCGACAGGGGACCTGCCCATACGGGACCTGCCCGCAATGGACTTGCCCGTAATGGCGCCTGTCCATCACGGCATCTCTCCGTATCGCTCCCCGCCCGTACGGATCCGCGGGACCATACGGTCTCTTTCCCCTCCAATCTCTTTCCACCCGCTGCAGATCCCTCCCACGGCCCGTTTCGCACCCGGCCGCCCCGGCGCAGCAAGCGCCCCGGCGAACGGACGCCTGCAGCAGCGGTACACGCCTTGCTTCCGCTCCGGCATCGCCTACCGGGAGCCGACCGTCCAGACAGGCTGTTGCCCTTCGCTGCGCTCCCCCGTTCCTGCCCCCCGTTCCTGCCCCGCCCGTTCCTGCTCCGCCATTGCGCCACTCCTCATGATTCCCACCGATCTCTTTCAACGGATTCGCCGTCTCGAGATCCGCATCCGCGGCGTGGTCGAGAACGTGTTCGGGGGCGAGTACCAGTCTGCCTTCAAGGGGCGCGGGATCGAGTTTGCCGAGGTGCGCCCCTATCAGGTCGGCGACGATATCCGCAACATCGACTGGAACGTTTCGGCCCGGATGGACGAAACCTACGTGAAGGTCTACGAAGAGGATCGGGAGCAGACAGTCATGCTGATGGTGGACCTGTCCGGTTCCGAAGATTTCGGGTCGCAGGGGCGAAGCAAGCGGGAGGTGGCGGCGGAGGTGTGCGCCATGATGGCCTTCGGAGCCGTGCAGAACAACGACCCGGTGGGTCTGATCCTCTTCTCCGACCAGGTGGAGACGTTCATCCCCCCCAAGAAGGGCCGCCGCCACGTGCTGCGCTGTATCCGCGAACTCTTCACGGCGGAGCCGGCGTCGCGGCAGACGGACCTCGCCGCGGCCTTCCGGTATCTGCTCCGGCTGCTGCGCCGGCGGTCCATCGTCGTGTGCGTCTCCGATTTCTTCGACGACGGCTACGCGCCGATGGTGCGCGCAGCCGCGCAGCGGCACGACACCGTCGCGGTGGAGGTGGTCGACCCGCGCGAGGAATCCCTGCCCGAGGTGGGCCTGCTGGACCTGACGGATGCGGAGACGGGCGAGACGGTAACGATCGACACGCGCAACCGGGCCGCACGCCGCGCCTACGAAGAGGCGGCCCGGGACCGGCGTCAGGCCACAGCGGCGCTCTTTCGCCGCCTCCAGGTCGGCCACGTCTCGATTCGAACCGATGCCGACACCGTGGAGCCGCTCGTCGAATTCTTTCGCCGGCGCAACCGGACCGGCCGGTCGTAACCGATCGCCCCTTCCAGCGCCTTCCCTTTCGCAGCCGATCGCCTCTTGCAGCCGGCCCGGCTGAACTCTCTGCATCCTGCGCAGTTGAGGCTGTCGGTGCTCTTGCCAGCCAACCTTGCGGACGGAATCGACGGCGGACCTCTTCGTACGGATGAATGCGCGACGGACTGGTTTTCTTGGGCGGCACGGCCTCTGCCGGTGGCCGGCCGTTCCGGCCACGGGGCGGTACCTGGTTTTCGGCCTTCTGCTGGCTGCCCTCGCCGCCCGTCCCCCCGCGGTACCGGCCCAGACCGCCCCGGCCCGCGTCGACGTGCAGATTGGGGCGGACAGCATCCGCGTCGGCGAACCGTTCTCCGTCTCCCTGACGGCCGAGCATACCTTTTCGACGGAGGTCCGCTTCCCGACCGCCGACGCCGGCCCTCTCGTCTTCGGCGACCTCGAGGTTCTTTCGCGGGGCACGGTCTCCGAACGCTACCTCGGGTCCGCCGGGCCGGGGCGGCGCGTGGACAGCGTGGCCTACCGGGTGGCTACCTTCGCCCTGGATTCCGCCCGAATCCCGCCCCTCCCCGTCGAGGTCGTCGTCGGGCAGGACACCGTTCTCGTCAGTACGCAGGAGCAGCAGCTGCCTGTGACCGCCACGGTGGGGCCGGATGCTCGCGGCCTGAAGGGGCTCGCTCCCCTTGCCTCGTTTCCGCAGCCGGTTTGGCCCTGGGCTCTTCTCGCCATCGCCGGCGCCGTCGCCATCGCCGGCCTCGTGTACTGGTGGCGGCAGCGGAACGAACCGGACGCCGCCCCCGAGGCCGCCCCCGCGCCGGCTCCTCCCTCCGCCTTCGAGGCGGCGCACAACCGCCTGAACCGGCTGTCGCTCCCGGCCGACGACCGGCCTGTCGATGTAGAAGACTTCTACGTCGAGCTGTCGGCCCTTCTTCGCACCTACCTCGCCGCCCGGCTCGGCATCGCCGCGCGGGAGCGAACGACCGCGGAGATCGTATCCGCTCTTACCGACCACCCCGACGTGCCCACGGACGCCCGGAAGCGCGTCCGGGCCGTCCTCGAGGTTGCCGACCTCGTCAAGTTTGCCGCCTCCCACCCTCACGCCCCTGACCATCAAACCGCGCGGGACGAAACCCGGACCGCCATCCGGTCGATCGAACGGGCGCAGCGCGCCGACGCTCCCGCCCCGCCGTCCGGTGACGAGCGCCAGAAGGCCAGCAGCCCGCCCCCCGAGCACGCACGGTAGGCGCACCCGCCCAACGCCCCGTACGACCCGCACGACCCGGCTCGCGGCCGGTGCCGAAGACCGACTCTTCCTCCCCGCGCTTCGTCCTCCTCCCGTTCTGTTATCTTCCGCACGCCCCCTTTGCCGTATGCCCGAGGTTCCGCCCGACCTGATTGACCGTCTGGCCGCAGCCGATCACGTCGCCGCCCTTACCGGCGCCGGGATCAGTGCCGAGAGCGGCATCCCTACCTTTCGCGACCCGGGAGGCATCTGGGACGAGTTCGACCCGCAGGAACTGGCGAACGTCGACGCGTTTTTGGACAACCCGAAGCTGGTTCAGGCCTGGTATCAGCACCGCCGGCAGATCGTGCAGGAGGCGGAGCCGAACGCCGGCCACCAGGCCCTCGTTGCGTTGGAGCGTCACGTCGACCGCGTGAGCGTGATCACCCAGAACGTAGACGACCTGCATCACCGCGCCGGCAGCCGCCGCGTCGTCGAACTGCACGGCAACATCACTCGCAGCTACTGCATGGACTGCGAGCGCGACGCCGACCCCGACACCGTCGACGCCGCCATCCAGAACGGGGAGCCGGCGCAGTGCCCGGACTGCGGCGGCCTCATTCGGCCCGACGTCGTCTGGTTCGGAGAGATGTTGCCGCCGGCCGCCGTCGATGCCGCCCGCTCCGCCGCCCACGCCGCCGACGTCTTCTTTAGCATCGGGACGAGCGCCGTCGTCTATCCGGCCGCCCAGCTCCCCGTCACCGCCCGCCAGGCCGGCGCATACGTCGTGGAGGTCAACCCAGACCGCACGCCCCTCAGCGACGACGTCGACGCCTTCCTTCAACGAGAAGCCGGCACCGCCCTCCCCGCCATCGTCCAGGCGCTGAACGAGGCGAAGAAGGAATGATTGGACACCGGAGAATGGGTGCTGGATACCGGGTACCGGGGACGGAGGACATCCAGCGGTGATACGCGACGATCAACGTGCAAAATAACCCCCCCATAGCCCACACCGCCTCCCCAGCGTCCACACCCCCCACACGTCCACAGCCCCCA
>CAKZLV010000310.1 GCA_937127285.1 uncultured Bacteroidota bacterium | reverse complement strand
CCGGCCGGTCCGTCGGGTCAGAGGATGTACTGGCTGAGGTCGCGGCTGGCGGCGATGTCCGACAGGCGCTCCTCCACCATGTCCTCGTCGATCGTCAACTCCGACCCCGGCTCGATGCGATCCGGCACGTCGTAGAGGATGTCTTCCAAGAGCGTGGTGAGGACGGTGTGCAGGCGGCGTGCACCGATGTTCTCGACTTCGGTGTTGACCTGCGCGGCAATCCGGGCGAGGGCGCGCACCCCATCGGATTCAAACTCGATCGTCACTCCTTCCGAGCGGAGGAGGGCGCGGTACTGCTTGATCAGCGCGTTCTTCGGCTTGGTGAGGATTTCGTAGAAGTCGTCCTCATCGAGGTTGTTGAGTTCGACGCGGATCGGGAAGCGGCCCTGCATCTCCGGGATGAGGTCGCTCGGCTTCGAGACGTGAAACGCGCCGCTGGCGATGAACAGGATGTGGTCGGTTTGGACCATCCCGTGCTTCGTCGTCACGTTCGACCCCTCCACGATGGGAAGGAGGTCGCGCTGCACGCCCTGCCGGGAGACGCCCTGGCCGCTGCCCCCGTCGTCGCGGGTGCGGGTGCCGGCGGCCACCTTGTCGATCTCATCGATGAAGACGATCCCCGAGTTCTGGACGCGCTCGAGGGCGTCTTCCTTCACCTGATCCATGTCGATGAGCTTCTGCGCCTCCTCCTGCGTGAGGATCTCGCGGGCTTCGTCGACGGTGACGCGGCGCTTCTTGCTCTGGCCGCCGCCCAGGTTGCCGAAGAGCTCCTGCAGGTTGACGCCCATCTCCTCCATGCCCATCGGGCCGAAGACCTGCATCATCTGGTTGGAGTCCTTCGAGACCTCAATCTCGATCTCTCGGTCGTCGAGGTCGCCGTCCTTGAGCTTCTGCCGGAACTTTTCCCGGGTCCGCGAACGCAGGCTGTCGTCCGGGGCCTCGCCCTCCTGCTCCGGCGCCTCGCGCTCGGACGTGTCGATCATGAAGCCAGGGCCGTTCTGCGAACGTCTCGAGCCGCCCTGGCTGTCTTCGGGCGGAATCAAGATGTCGAGAATCCGCTCCTCGGCGTGTTCGCGGGCCCGGTCCTGCACGTCCTGCTTGTGCTCTTCCTGGACCATGTTGACCGCGATGTCCGTCAGGTCGCGGATCATCGAGTCGACGTCTCGGCCCACATACCCCACCTCGGTGAACTTGGAGGCTTCCACCTTGATGAAGGGCGCGCGGGCGAGTTTCGCCAACCGGCGCGCGATCTCCGTTTTGCCGACGCCGGTCGGCCCGATCATAATGATGTTGTTCGGCATGATTTCGTCCCGCATCTCGTCCGGCGCGTTCTGGCGACGCCACCGGTTGCGGAGGGCGATCGCGACGTTCTTCTTCGCGTCGTCCTGGCCGATGATATACTTGTCGAGCTCCTCGACGATCTGTCGGGGCGTAAGCTCGTCGACGGTCTGCTGTACGTTGGGCATACGTGGAAAATTCGATACGGGAAGATCCTGCGCAATCCGGGCGCAGGTGACGTGGCGATGAATCGATCCAAATCGACGGGGAATCAATCGGGCATCCCGCGGTTCGGCTGCGCCGCACCCGGCGGGATGCCGGCCGTCGGGGCGACACTCCCCTCGGTGCCGACGTATGTATCGACAGCGCGGCAGAGTAGATCCCGGTTCGCGCCCGCCGGATGTGACGTCGCTCCGAAGATCAGTGCTCCGAAGATCAGTGCTCCGAAGATCAAACGACCGGGCCGAGCCGGGGGGCCGGGCGTCGTCTTTCCGAGCGCGTCTGCCGCCGGCCGGTTGGACGGCCGGTGCTGCAAGCGCCCGGACTGGTTCCGGTCGGCGCGGACATCGACGGGGTGCGATTGCTTCTCATCGGTCCAGGTCGTCCCACTCGTCTGCGTCCGTCGGATCATCGGGCGCGTCGTCGACCGCCGACGGGTCCGCCGCCGGCTCGTCGACACCCTCCTCGCCGAGGTCGCCTCGACCGGATTCGCGGGCTGCTCCTTCGTCGGGCGTACGGCTGTCGGCGGTGCTCGGCGCGGCGGGGTCGGCCTCCCGCGCGGCGGGTTCCGCATCGCGGTCGGCGTCAGCCTCCGCCTCGACTCGTTCGTAGTCGGAGGCGTATTCCGAAACCCCGTTGCCGTCGTACGACGAGCGGCGGTTGTAGTAGTCGTCCTGAATTTCCTGGACGCCCGGGTGGTCTTCGTTCACGATCAAGACGGTGTAGTCGTACGGGTAGCCGTCCCGCTTTTCGAGGCGCACGGCACCGGCCGCTTCGAGTTCGCTCACGAGCGACTTCGGGTCGTGCTGCTCGCCGAGAACATCCGAGAGCTTGCGCAGCAGCGGGGTCAGATAGACCTCGTCGTACTGCCCGAAGTGCTCCTCGGTGATCTCGATCGTCTCGCGGGCCACCGGGTTCGTGATGTCGCGGTAGCGGCGCGGCGGCGCCCCGGAGCCGGAGCGGCTCTGCGTGGCCTTCTGCGACGGAGCGTTGGCGAGGAGGGCGTCTCGGGAGGGCTGGCTGAGCAGGTTTCGGGCGTCGAGGTAGACGTCGTCTTCGGCCAGGTCGGCGCCGCCGGAGGGGCGGGGCGGGTTGACGGCGGCGACGAGCGCGCGTCGCCCGGACTCGCGGATCTGACGGACGAGCGGGAGGTAGGGCCGGTCGCCGGTCACCAGGACGACCGTCCGAACGTCCGGCCGCTCGTGCAGGACGGAGCACACGTCGAGGCAGAGCCGAAGCTCGGATGCGTTGTCCTGCACCACGCCCGGCGTCATGACCGGGTCGACCCCGTCGCGGTACAGCAGCGACTGCAACTTCGCCCCGTCGCCGTCGGGGAGGCCGGCGAAGTCGGCATAGGCCCGGCTCAAAAGGGTCGGGGTGTCGTCGCCCTCTTCCAGGTAGCGCCGGACCTCCGACAGGATTTCGGAGGCGTATTCGCTGGAATGGTGCCGGTCGCTGCTCTGGGACTCAAGAATGGAGAACAAATTATCGTAGTCGACGAAAATCGCTGCCTGGTCGGAGCCGTCGCGAGCCCCGACGGTGCGGTGAGGAGTAGTCATCGTTGAAATCTGTCCGGGATGGAAAAATGGATGTCACGGGGTGCAGGCCGGGGGGCGTTCAGTCTTCGGGGCCTCCGGGGCCGCCGGTCGGCCGGGTCGCTGCGGAGCCGGCGGCGCGGCGGGACGGAAGCGATCCGAACGACGACGGATCCCGGTGGGGGGCCTGCCTTTCGATCGGACCGGGGCGGAGGCACCCGCTCAGTTTTCGGTTTCGAGATCTAAAATGGTGAAGTTGTGGTTCGTATAAATACAGATGTCGGCCGCGATCCCGAGCCCCTCCTCGACGATATCGCGGGCGCTAAGCCCCTCGGCCGAGCGCAGGAGGGCCCGGGTGGCGGCCAGGGCGAACGGGCCCCCGGAGCCGATGGCCAGCACGTCGTCGTCCGGCTCGATGACGTCGCCGTTTCCGCTGATCAGAAGCATCCGCCGGGCGGAGGCAACGGCCAGGAGGGCCTCCAGCTTGCGCAGGTAGCGGTCCGTCCGCCAGTCCTTGGCCAGTTCGACGGCCGCTCGGGTAAGATTGCCCCCATACTCCTGCAGCTTTTCTTCGAAGCGCTCAAAGAGCGTGAAGGCATCGGCCGTGGATCCGGCAAATCCGGCGATGATCTCTCCGTCGTAGAGAGACCGAACCTTCTCGGCCTGGTGTTTCATCACCGTTTCGCCCATGGTTGCCTGGCCGTCCGAGCCCAGCGCGATGTGGCCGTCGTGGCGCACGCCGAGGACGGTGGTTGCATCGATGCGGGGGGCGGAGCGGTCGTCGCGAGACGCAGAAGAGGGGAGCATGGAGTCGAAATCTGACCCGTAGATCGGCGAAATACAGAGCCGGTGGGCCGTTCGTCAGTGCCCACCGGTGCATACAGGGTGTACGGCAACCGGGGCGTCCAGTTCAGGGGGGCCGGTGCGCCGGGGCGGCTTCGCCATGCTGTGGATCGCTCCGTCCGTTTTCATCCGGTTCGTTCGCCCGGTTGGTTTTGCCCTGTTGGTTTTGCCCTGCCGGAGAGAGGAGGCGCTCGGGGGTGCACGCATGGACGCTTGATGCCGGGGGAAGATCCAGGCGGCGCGTCCCGGGCCGCCCCGGGGCGGGGTCATCGCTCGCCCAGGCGGGCGAGCGCGTTCACAATGGCATCCTGCGCCCGGCGCACGACGCGCCCCTTCACGGCGTAGTTGTTGCAGATGATCGAAAACCCGACCGGGGATCCCCGCCCGGTGGACACGTAGCCACTGAGGGCGCTCACGCCCGACAACGTCCCGGTTTTGGCCCGCACGTTGCCAGCAGCCGGCTCCCCGTCTCCGAACCGGTACTGCAGCGTGCCGTTGCGCCCGCCGACGGGGAGCGACTCGTAAAAGGCCGTGCGTACGTCCGGGTCCTCGTGCGTCCACATGTACTGCAGCAGCTGAACAGTGCCGCGGGCCGTCATGAGGTTTTGTCTTGACAGGCCGGATCCGTCCGCAATCTCGACGCGGCTCGTGTCGACGCCGGCGGCGCCGAGGGTGGCTCGCACCGCCGCCGCCCCTCGGGCCGGCGTTCCGAGATCGGCGGAGGCGGGCGGTGCGTCGACGACGGCGAGGGTCCGCAGCAGCATCTCGGCGTACAGGTTGACGCTCTCGCGGTTGAGCGTGGTGACGATCTGGGCAAGCGGGGCACTGCGCACAGAGGCCACCGACCGAAGGTCCGAAGATTCGTACGACGGCTTGATGGGGGCGGCATCGGCGTCGAGGGCCGCCCCGTCCACCGCGATGCCTTCCCGCAGCAGCACCTCGCGGAGGACGTGCACGAAGTAGCGGGTCGGGTTGGCGACGGCCAGTTCCTCCGTTTCGGTGGCGCCGACGGGAACGCGCGTGCCGACGACGATGGTGTTCTGGCCGCGCCGGCGGCTGTAGTCTTCCTCGACGGAGGCGGTCGAGGCGACCGTCCGCGACCGGTTGACGACGGAGACGTAGCTGGTGTTGAGGGGCGCCCACCGGATGCGTCCCGGGGCGTCGACGGCCGATCCTCCGCGGACGCGCAGGTTGATCTTGTTCAGGTTGAAGGACAGGGCGCTGACTTCGGCGGAGTAGGCGTAGGCGGTGTCGTCCCAGCTCCACCCCGTCCCGTAGGGAACGTCGGAGAAGAAGTCGTCGTCGCCGACGACGTGCCCCTCGATGCGGCGAACGCCTCGGGAGCGAAGCGAATCGGCCCAGGCGCGAAAGAGACGGGTGACGTCGTCCTGCTGCTCCTCGCCGCCGATCGTCGGGTCGCCGGTGCCGCGCACGATGAGGTTGCCCTTCAGGACGCCGTCTCGAACGGGCCCGTCGGCGTAGAGGTGCGTGCGGTAGCGGTAGCCGGGGCCGAGGCGGTCCAGGGCGGCGGCGCTGGTGGAAAGCTTGACGTTGGACGCCGGGATCAGGTTGCGGTCGGCCTGCTCGGAGAAGAGAACGGCCCCGGTGCGCAGGTCGGCGACGTGAATGCCCCAGGTCGCCCCGCGAAAGGCCTCGCCGTCGATGGTGCGACGGATGACTCGTTCCAGGTCGTCGGCGCTCAGGTCGGTGGCAGGCTGCGCGGCGGCGGTCGCCGGGGAAAGCAGAAGGGCGGCGAGCAGGAAGGCGGGACGAATCGCAGGGGGGAAACGCATGGGGGAGCGAGCCGGGGGATCAGCCAGAGACGAAGACAGAGGAAAAGGCAGGAGAAAAGAGTGGAGGGAGCCGTGGCGAGGTGCATGGACACCCGGCGCGCACGACCAGCGTCCACGACCGGCGCCCACGACCGGCGCGCACAACCGGCGTCCACGACTGGAGGCAACGGCCGGCGTCAGCCGATCTCTCGGTCTTCCAGGCTCAGCCGCTCCGGGTCGGGCCGCCGGAGGAGGACGACCGCATGTTTGATTTCGTAGAGCGGGACGGCGGGGGTCAGGTGCACCGACAACTCGTTGCGCCCGGTGCGCACGGCCACGGAGTCGACCGTTCCGATCAGACGGCCCGGCGGGAAGACGCCGCTGTGACCGCTCGTCACCACGCGCTGTCCCCGTTCCACCGATTCCGTCTTGACGATGTGCTCCAGGAGAAGGCGGTCGAGGGTGTCGCCCTCCCAGCGCACAATGCCCTCCGCGCCGAGCGGCTGAACGACGGCGGGCACACGGAACTCGGTGTTCAGAAACGGCATCACCCGGGCGTAGTGCTCGCTGACAAGAACCACCGTGCCCACGATGCCTTCGTCGTGAAGAACCGGCATCCCGACGCGGATGCTGTCGGCGCGCCCGACGTCGAGCGTGATCATGTTTTCCTGCCGGTACAGGTCTTTCGTCACCACCCGGGCCGACCGCAGCGGGGCGCGGCTCGAATCGCGCATGCGCAGCATGCGCTCCAGCTCTTCGTTGCGCTGCCGGACCTCGCGTGCACGAGCCACTTCGCTGGAGAGACGGATGTTCTCGCGGCGCAATTCGTCGTTTTCTTCCAGCGCCCGAAAGTAGCGGCCCATCCAGGCGAACGAGCTCTCGACCCGAGCGGTCACCTCAATCGCCTCCGCGCGCAGCGACCGGACGAGGGGCTGGTTGAGGGTGAGCATCGTCAGCAGGGACGTGACCAGGAGAACGGCCAGGATCACCCAATCCCGAATTTGTTCCCAGAGCTGGAACGGCATGGGAGGCAAAGAGCAGGCGTCAAACAGTGAGCAGCGCGGGGCGGTGCGGGCCGGCGCGATTCGGAGCCGGGCGAGCCGGGGGCACGGGCGGCGCGCACAGGGCCGTCGTCCTCTCCCGATCCGCCTGCAACCTACTCGCTGCCGGCTCTCCAGGGAGAAATGCCGCCCCGCTCCCTTCCGGCACGAGTCCTTCCGGCGCGAGTCCTTCCGGCACGAGCGGGTTCGCCACAAGCCACGGTGCGGCGGGCGGTGGTGCAGAGTACGGCAGTGCGGTGGGCGGTGGTGCGGTGGGCGGTGGTGCTACGTCAGGACGCGCTTGTACTTCTCCAGATTCTCGAGGACCTCTCCGGTTCCGCGCACGACGGCGGTGAGGGGGTCTTCGGCCACGTAGACGGGAAGCTCCACCCGGTCGCGAAGCATCGAGTCGATGCCGTCGAGCATGGCGCCGCCGCCCGTCATCATGATGCCGCGCTCCAGCACGTCGGCCCCGAGCTCCGGGGGCGTGCGCTCGAGGCAGCGCAGCACGGCGGCCCCGATCTGGTCGAGGTTGTCGCGGAGCGCCTCGCGGACGTTGACGGACGAGACGGATCGCAGCTTCGGAATGCCGCTGACCAGGTCGCGGCCCTTCACGGAGAGCTCCAGTTCCGGGTCGAGCTCGATGGCGCTCCCGATCTCGCACTTGATGCGCTCGGCCGTCCGCGAGCCGATCAGCAGGTTGTGGTTGCGCTTGAAGTACTGCACGATGGCATTGTCGAGCTCCGTCCCGCCGATCCGGATGGACTCGTCGATGACGATACCGGAGAGGGCGATGACGGCAATCTCGGTGGTCCCCCCGCCGATGTCGACGACCATGTTGCCGACCGCTTCGCTGATGTCGAGACCGATCCCGATGGCTGCCGCCATGGGTTCGGGAATGAGGTGCACCCGTTTCGCCCCGGCGTGCTCGGCGGAGTCGCGCACCGCCCGCTTCTCCACTTCGGTGATCCCGCTGGGAACGCAGACGACCATGCTTCGGATGGTGGTCAACCAGTTGTTCTTGACCTTCTGGAGCAGGCCGTGGATCATCTGCTCCGCCACCTTGAAGTCGGCAATCACCCCGTCTTTCAGCGGCCAGATGGTTTCGATGTCCTTGTGCGTCCGCTCGTGCATCTGGAGGGCTTCGTAGCCGAGCTCGCGGACTTCTCGGCTGTTGTGATCGACCGCGACGATGCTCGGCTCGTTTAAGACGATGCCCTCGCCGCGGATGTAGACGAGGGTGTTGGCCGTGCCGAGGTCGATGGCAACGTCTTGCGAAAAGTTGAAAAACATCTATGCCCGAAGCTTGAAAGGAGGTGTCGACGCCGGTGGGGGAAAGCCCCGGGGCTCGGGGCGATGGCAGGGGATGCCGTCCATGGACGGAACGTAACGGTCTCGTCGTTGCTCCGCAATGGGGAAGACGGTGGCGACGGACGCCGTCGGGCAGGGACCGGCGGGGAGGCACGAGACGGCGTGCCCCGGGCGGGGCCTCGGCGGCCGACGGTCCTCGGGGGCCCGTTCGTAGCGGACGGCGGAGGGCAGACGGCAGGGGCAGACGGTGGGGGACGGAAGGTTAGTGGCGGAAGTGGCGGCGGCCGGTCAGCACCATCGCCACGTCGTGGGTGTTGGCCGCTTCGATGACCTCGTCGTCGCGGATCGAGCCGCCGGGCTGAATGGCGGCGGTAGCGCCTTCCTGCGCGGCCGCCTCCAATCCATCGGCGAAGGGGAAGAACGCATCGGACGCTACCACGGAACCCTCCAAATCAAGTTCCGATTTTGCCGCCTTGCGAACGGCCAATTCCGAGGCGTCGATGCGGCTCATCTGTCCGGCCCCGACCCCCAGCGTGGCCTGGTCGCGGGCGTAGACGATCGCGTTGCTCTTCACGTGCTTGACGATCCGCCAGGCGAAGGCCAGGTCGTCGGATTCCCGCTCCGTCGGGGCCCGCTCCGTTGAGATCTCCCAGTTCTCCCGTTGCACGGTCGCGGGCGGAAGAACCGGATCGGATGTCTGGGCGAGGAGACCGCCCAGCACGCTCCGCAGGTCGAGGCGCTCGTCCAGACGGGCATCAGCGGTGCGGCGCACGACGCGACGGCGGTCGTTCTCCTGCAGAAGCTCCAAAACTCCGGCCTCAAACTCCGGCGCGATGACGATTTCTGTGAAGATTTCGTCGATTGCTTCGGCCGTGGGGCGGTCGAGCGGGCGATTCACGACGACGATGCCGCCGTAGGGGGACTGCCGGTCGGTGGCGAAGGCGCGGCGCCAGGCCGATTCGAGCGTGTCGGCCGTGGCGACGCCGCTGGGGTTGGTGTGCTTGAGAATCGCGCACGTCGGCGGCGCGTCGCGGAACTCGTCGATGAGCGAGAGGGCGGCGCTGAGGTCGAGCAGGTTGTTGAAGGAGAGGTCCCGGCCGTGCAGGACGTCGAAGAAGTCGGACGGCGTGCCGTAGAGGGCACCCTGCTGGTGCGGGTTCTCGCCGTAGCGCAGAGCTCGGGCGCGCGGCAGGTTCGTGTGTAGGCGGTCGGGGAGGGAGGCGCTGCCCGGTTCGCCGTCGCCCGACTCCGGATTGGAGGACCCGGTGTCGTCCAGATCGCGGTCGAAGTAGCGGGTGATGGCGCGGTCGTAGCGGGCGGTGTGGGCGAAGGCGTCGCGGGCGAGCGAGGTGCGCGTGGCAAGAGAGAGCGAGGCGTCGTTCTCCTGCAGTTCGCGGGCGACGTCGGCGTAGCGCTCCGGGTGGGTGACGACGCCGACGAACGGGTGGTTCTTTGCGGCGGCGCGGATCATGGTGGGCCCCCCGATATCCACGTTCTCCATCGCCGTGGATCGGTCGGCCCCGCCCCGGGTGGCTTCCTCGAAGGGGTAGAGGTTGCAGACGACGAGGTCGATCGGGGCAATGCCCGCCTCCTCGAGGTCTTCCCGGTCCTCCTCCGCGTCGCGGCGCGCCAAAATCCCGGCGTGGACGGCCGGGTGGAGCGACTTGACCCGTCCGTCCAGCATCTCCGGAAATCCGGTCACGTCGGCCACGTCGGTCACCGGCAGACCGGCGTCTCGCAGCCGGGCTGCGGTTCCGCCGGTGGAGATGAGCTCCACGTCGAGGTCGTGCAGGGTTTGGGCGAAGTCCACAATCCGGTCTTTGTCGTAGACGGAGAGAAGGGCCCGGCGAATGGAGATTGCGTCCGTGGCGTCGGGGGAATCGGCAGTCATCAGGGCGAAAAGACGGAGGAGGAAGCGGGTGAAAATGGGCGAAGAGCGGATGCGACCGGTTCGGGAACCGGGGCGAGCGGGGTCGAGCCGGGCTAGGAGGGAGAGAGAATCCGGACCCGCCGGCCGTCGCGGCGGATGCGGTTCTCGGCAAAGAGCTGGAGGGCCTTCGGGTAGATGCGGTGCTCGACGGCCAGGACCCGCTCGGCCAGGCTCTCCGGGGTATCGTCGGGGTCGACGGGAACGGGCTCCTGCAAAACGATCGGCCCGTGGTCGTACGCTTCGTCGACGAGGTGGACGGTGGCGCCCGACCAGTGGACGCCGTAGTCGATGACGGCGCGGTGGACGTTCATGCCGTACATTCCCTTCCCGCCGAAGGCCGGAAGGAGGGCGGGGTGAATGTTGACCATGGCCCCGCGGTAGGCGTCCACGACGTTCGCGGGGATCTTCCGCATGAAGCCGGCCAGCGCGACGAACGAGGTCTCCCGGTCGCGCAGGAGATCGAGAAGGGCGCGGCCGAAGTCCGTGGGATCCGCGAACGCATCCGGATCCACCACGTCGGCCGGCACGCCGTGACGCTCGGCGCGCTCTCGAGCCCCCGCGTCGGCCCGGTTGGTGATGAGCCCGACCGGCTCGGCGTCGAGGCGGCCCCGATCGATGGCGTCGAGAATGCGCTGGAAGTTCGTTCCGCCTCCGGACGCAAAGACCGTCAGCCGCATCGGCGTGGCGTCGGACACGATCTCGGTGCGTTGGTGCGGAGAGACAGCGGGTGGCAGGGAACAGCGTGCAAGGTGAGGGCCGGACGCCCGAAAGTCCAGCGCTCGTGCGGTAAATCTTCGTGCAGAAACGCACGGAGCGCGGCGATTGCCGCCGGCCGGTGGGGCACGCCGGCGGTTCACGACGCGAGCGGTTCGGTTGCCTCCAGGGTCGCTTCGTTGTCGCCGACCCGCAGCCGGGCACGCAGGCCGACGGGGACCGTCACCCGCGGGAGGAGGTGCCCGTAAGCGAGTCCGGTGGCGACGGGGTAGGGGCGCTCCGCGAAGTAGTCGGCAACGATCTCCGGGAGAGACAGCGTCGGCGTGTCGGGGTCGAGGTCGGGCGTCGAGAAGCTCCCCAGCACCACCCCGGCAAGGTTGTCGAGCAGGCCGGCGAGCTCCAGGTGGGCGAGCTTCCGGTCGATCTGGTAGGGTTCTTCCTGCACGTCTTCCAGAAAGAGAACGGACCCGGTGAAATCCGGGCAGTGGCGGGTGCCGACGAGACGGGAGAGGACGGAGAGATTGCCGCCGAGAAGCGGTCCGGCACCCTCGCCGGTCGTGTGCGGCGTGAGGGCCGTTTTGTTGAACGGGGCGAGAGCAGGAGTGTCGCCCGCCAGCCAGGCCTCCAGGTGCTCCCGGGCGACGTATTCGGGCGAGCCGGGCGTCATCTGCGGCCACTCCGTGACGACCGGACCGGAGAGTCCCGTCCAGCCGCGGCGGGCGTAGAGGGACAGGTGCAGGGCGGTGACGTCGCTGTAGCCGATGAGGAGCGGGGGGCGGCGGTCGGCGTCGGGCAGCTCGATGCGGTCGAGCAGGCGCAGGCAGCCGTAGCCGCCCCGGACGCAGAAGATGCCCTCGATATCTGCGTCGTGGAGGGCTTTGTTCAGCGCCGCGGTGCGCTCTTCATCCGGCGCGGCGAGATAGCCGCGCTCCCCGCCGGGCTCCCAGGCGGTCCGGACGTCGTACCGGTCCTGCAAATCCGCCAGCCCCGACCGGTATCGATCCATCATCTCCGGGGGATACGGACCGCTGGCGGGCGCAACGACGGCGACGGGGGAGCCGGGAGGGAGAGGGGAGGGCACGGGCGGGGGAGCGTGGGAGCTTGGGGGCGTGGGGGCTTTGGACGCGTGGGACGCTGTGGAGGCTGCGGATGCTCCGGAGGCTTTGGGCGTGGGGGTCTGGATGCTGTGGGCGCCATGGATGCTTTGGAG
>CAKZLV010000309.1 GCA_937127285.1 uncultured Bacteroidota bacterium | reverse complement strand
GCGCTGCCGGCGGTCGGGCAGTGCAACGATCCGAAGTCTTTTTGGCAGACAGTCGACGGCTTGTATGGCACGACGCATTGCAGTGGACGCGATGGGCGGAGACGACGCTCCGGACGTGGTCGTCGCAGGCGCGATCCAAGCTCTCCGGGAGTCAGACGAAGAGATCGAGGTACTTCTTTTCGGGCCGGAGGAGAAGGTGCAGACAGCGCTCGACGAGCAAGACCCGTCCGCGACGAGGGCGGGGGCGATCCACGTCGTTCATGCCCCGGACGTGATTGACATGGCGGAAGCTCCGGCGTCGGCCGTCAAGCGAAAGCCGGATTCGTCGATTCACTACGGGTTGCAGGCGCAAAAGCGCCGAGAGGCCGATGCATTTATCAGTGCGGGAAACACCGGTGCCGTCATGGCGGCGTCGATCTTCGTCCTCGGCCGGGTTCCCGGTGTCGAGCGCCCCTCCATCGCCGGCTACTTCCCCACGCTCGAAGGGTTCTCCACGGTGCTGGACATCGGCACGAACGTAGATTGCAAGCCCGGCCATCTGCTGCAGTTTGCCCGGATGGGAACGGTGTACGCCCAGCAGGTGCACGGCAACGCCGAGCCCTCGGTCGGCCTTCTGAACATCGGCGAAGAGCCCGGGAAGGGCAACGAGCAGGTCAAGGCGGCCTACGAGCAACTGCGCGACGCCGACGACATTCACTTCCAGGGCAACGTCGAGGGCCAAGACCTCCTCTTCTACGCGGCCGACATCATCATCTGCGACGGGTTTGTCGGGAACATTTTGCTTAAGTTCGGGGAGACGATGACCACCGTCCTGTCGGAGATGACGCAGCAGGAGATGGATCGGCAGGGCCTGTCGGCGGGCGAGCGGAAGCTGGTGGCCGGCGTCTTGGGAGAGGTTCGCAAGGGCTTCGATCCGGAAGGGCGCGGCGGGGCCCCTCTTCTGGGCGTCAACGGCAACGTCTTGATCGGTCACGGCCGCTCCTCGCCCGACGCGATCGCTGGAATGATTCGCTTCGCCGTCGACGTCGCCTCGCACGACGTGGTCGGCACCATGGAGGCCTCGTTTGCATCGCACGAAGGGGAGTCGTAAAATTTCCTGCGCGCTCTACCCGAGTCCCTCCCCACGCCGGTGCATTTTCTCTCGGTCGAACCGCTGCGCGCCGGTTTCGACAGCGCCGGTTTCGACAGCGCCGGTTTCGATAGCGCCGATTTCGACGAGGGAGGCCGGTACGACCTGGTTTGCACCGCCGGGCGACATCGGGTGTCCGGCGGATGTGTTTGGCCTTGCGCCCGTCCGGCCTTGCGCCCGCCCGACGTCGCGCCCGCCTGGACGGCCTCGTCCGCATCCCCACGATCCGCTTTCCATTCTTGCTTTCCCTTCTTGGGCGTCCCGCCGCTCTGTTGACTCGTACGGAACCAACCCGTCTCGTTCATGTCCGCAACCTCGTCCTCCGCATCTGGTGCTCCCCGCGCTGCCGTCACCGCCACCGGGCATTTCGTGCCCGAGCGGCGGCTCACCAACGCGGACCTGGAGGAACTCGTGGACACGAACGACGAGTGGATTCGCAAGCGAACCGGAATTGTCGAGCGGCGCATTCTGGACGACGACCAGGCGACCTCCGACATGGCGACCGAAGCGGCAGAGGAGGTGTTGGACGCACGCGGGATCGGGGCCGACGAGATCGATGTGATCATCGTCGCCACCGTGACGCCCGACATGCAGTTTCCGGCCACGGCGTGCCTCGTGCAGGATCGCATTGGAGCCAGCAACGCCTGGGGCTTTGATCTCTCGGCTGCCTGCAGCGGCTTTCTGTACGGCCTGACGACGGGGGCTCAGTTCATCGAGAGCGGTCGGTTCGACACGGTACTCGTCATCGGAGCCGACACCATGAGCGCCATCACCGATTTCACCGACCGTACCACCTGCGTCCTCTTCGGCGACGCAGCCGGCGCTGTCCTTCTGGAACGCGACGACGAAATGGGCCTCGTCGACGCCGTCCACCACACGGACGGATCCGGAAGCCGCTTCCTCTGCATGGAAGGGGGCGGGAGTCGCAATCCGCCGACGCACCGGACCGTCGACGAAAAAATGCACTACATCCACCAGGAGGGGCGGCCCGTCTTCAAGTTTGCCGTTACCCGCATGGCCGATGCCTGCGTGGAAATCATGGACCGCAACGACCTCGAGCCCGACGACGTCCGCTACCTCGTGCCGCACCAAGCCAACCTGCGCATCATCGAGGCGGCAGCCAACCGCATGGGCCTCGACGCCGAGAAGGTGATGATCAACATCGACCGCTTCGGCAATACGACCGCTGCCACCATCCCGCTCTGCCTGTACGAGTGGGAGAACGATCTGCAGCGCGGAGACGGCATCGTCCTGACCGCCTTTGGCGGCGGGTTCACCTGGGGCGCCTCCTACCTGACCTGGGCCTACGACTCGTAGTCCTTCGGAAATGGGGCAAAGAGACAGGAGCAAAGAGATAGGCAAAGAGATAGGGGCGAGGAGATGGGAGCAGAAAGACAGGGGGAGGCACCTCCACGGCATCCGGCTCCGGGATCGCCCTTCGCTCGCGGGGAGAGGCCGGCGCGAAGGTTCGTGTACGGCGAAGGGCGGCGCGTGAGGCAGCCGCTGCGTGGGTAGGCACGACCCGCAGGTGCCGGTGCCGCGGCGGGAGAGACGAAACGATACGGGACGAAATTCGGGGGAGGTGCGCATTCAGAACCGACCATCCAAAACCCAGCACCAAACATGGGAACTGCGTTTCTTTTCCCCGGCCAGGGCTCGCAATCCGTTGGAATGGGCCACGCGCTGTTCGAGCAGTATCCGGAAGCCCGCGAACGGTTCGAGGCGGCACACGCGGCGATGGACGTCGATCTGCTCGCCCTCATGTTCGGGACGGACACCTCCGTCAGCGACCCGGACGAAGCCCTGAAGCAAACGGCCGTTACCCAACCCGCTCTCTACACGCACAGCCTGGCTGCAATGGCGGTGCTCACGTCCCACGGCGTCACGCCCGACATGGCCGCCGGCCATAGCCTCGGAGAATACAGCGCTTTGGCCGCCGTGGGCGCGCTGTCCTTCGAAGACGGGCTGCGAATCGTGAAGCGGCGCGGAGAGCTGATGGCCGAAGCCGGCGAGCGCCGCCCGGGATCGATGGCGGCTGTTCTGGGGGCGGAGGACGAAGAAATCGAAGCCGTCTGCACGGCGGTGACGGACGAGGGAGACGGGGTTGTTCAGCCGGCCAACTTCAACGCACCCGGTCAGATTGTCATCTCGGGCGATGCGGAGGCCGTCGACGCTGCCGGCGACCGAATCAGCGGCCGGACGATTCCGCTGCCGGTGAGCGGCGCCTTTCACTCCCCGCTGATGGACTACGCACGGGACGGGCTTGCCGAGGTCATCGACGCGGTTGGCATCCAGAGGCCGTCCTGCCCCGTCTACCTCAACGTGACGGCCGAACCCACCACCGACCCGGACGAGATCCGGACGCGCCTTCTCGAACAGCTGAACGCCCCCGTGCGCTGGGCCCAGTCCGTCCGAACCATGCACCGAGATGGGGCCACGCGCTTCGTCGAGGTGGGAGCGGGAACGGTTTTGCAGGGGCTTGTTCGCCGAACGCTGGATGCAGACGTCGAAACCGTGGGGGGCGGAACCCCGGAAGAGATCTCCGCACTCGTCGACTGAGCCGCCCTGAAGCCGGGCCGGCGACGGCAGGACAGGGTCGCCGGACGACGTCGGACACTCTTCCGGACTTGTCCGTCTAAGACCCGCGGAGGTGCCGGTATTTCTCCGGTGGATAGGCAGTCCCGTTTGGGCTGCGTCCTCATCCGTCTACCCGGCACCTCCCGCCGCCCAAGGGGGCGGCACAGCGACGCAGAGAGGGGTCTCCGCCGATCCTCGTCGAAGACTCTCCGACCCCGCGCGACGCCTCCCCCCCTCCGGCAGAACCCGTCCTCGTTCTTTCTCCGGATCCCTGATCCCATGTCTGCAACGGACCCCTCCGACGGCCACCGACCTTTTCGCCGAGGAACAACCCTCCTGGGACTTCTCGCCGTCGCCCTCCTTGCTGCCGCCTGCTCGGGAGGAAATGCGTTTCGGGCCGACACGAGCACGTTCGCGCAACGCTTCCTGCCGACGGAGCGCTCGGTCGACTACCCGCCCGACTCGCTCGCTCTTGTCTCCATTCGCGAAACGGAGGACCACCTCACGTTCGACCTGGAAGAGGACTATGCCGGGATGATGGAGCAGTGGTCGACGCGACCGCGGGATGTGAGCGCGAATCGGTCGCCGCTTCGCTCCTACTCCTACGCCACGCTGTGGAGCCGGGAGCTCTCGATCGTGTCGCTGGAGCCGGAGGCCGCCGTTACGTCGCTCTCGAAGGACCAGGCCCGAAAACTGATCGACCAGCGGCAGGACGAATACGAAAAATCCCTCCAGATCGACGTCTACTGGTTCGGATCTCCGGAGCGAACCATCATCGCCGGGCCGAGCGCGCGGGTACGCCTCATGACGTCGGAGGACAGCACCTACCGCCCGACGCGGTGGGATTACGGGCCGGTTCGGGAGGCCTTCGTCGACGGGGGCGGAACGGCTCTGTACCGGCGCAATACGTTCTTCTTCAAGCGGGCGCCGGACGGCGACGACTTTCTTGACCGGACCCGCAACCTCACCCTCTCGATCCGTCCCCTCAACAGCAGCCGCGACTATCGCTTCCGGTGGTCGTGGAAGGAAGGAACCCCGGCCCGTGCCGCCGCTCACGATCAATCCCGGTAACCGCCCCCAGGAGTGCTGGCTGAGGGCAACCGGCTACGGGACGACCCGGCACGGTGCGATGCGGCTTCTCGACCGGCCGGCGTGAAGCATGTGTCAATGATTTATCCAGAGAGGTGGGAACGGGATATTCCCGTTGGTTTCTCCTATCCTGGACGGCGGAACCGACATCCGTCTTTTGCATCGACAGCGCCTGCCTCATGCACCTCGACCTCAGCGACAAGACCGCCCTGGTGACGGGAGGGACCCGCGGCATCGGCCGCGCCATCGTCAACACCCTTTCCCGTGCCGGTGCCCGCGTCGCTTTTACCTTTCGCTCGTCGGCCGATGCCGCCGCCGACCTCGTCGACACCGTGGAAGAGAGCGGCGGCAAAGCCCTCGCCCTTCAGGGAGATGCGGCCCAGACGGACGTCGCCGAGGACCACGTCGGCGCCGTCCTCGATGCCTGGGAGACGCTCGACATCCTGGTAAACAACGCCGGCATCACGCGCGACGGCCTGCTCCTTCGCCTGAGCGAGCAGGACTGGGACGACGTCATGGACGCCAACCTCAAAGGGGTTTTCAACTACGCGAAGGCGGCCTATCGGCCGTTCATGCGCCAGCGCGAGGGACGCGTCATCAACATCTCGTCCGTCGTCGGCGCGATGGGCAACCCCGGACAGACGAACTATGCCGCCTCGAAGGCGGGCATTATCGGCTTTTCGAAAAGCCTGGCCAAGGAACTGGCCAGCCGCAACGTGACGGTGAACGTCGTTGCCCCCGGTTTCGTCGAGACCGACATGACAGAAGAGATGAGCGAGAAGGCACAGGCGGCGATGCAAGAGGCCGTTCCGCTCGGCCGTCCGGCCTCGACGCACGACGTCGCGCAGGCCGTTTGCTACCTCGCCTCCGACGCGGCCTCCTACATCACCGGCCACGTTCTGCACGTCGACGGCGGCCTGGCCATGTAGCAACCCGGCCCTGTAGCAACCCGGCCCTGTAGCAACCCGGCCCTGTAGCAGCCCGGCCCTGCGGCAGCCCGGCCCGTGGCTCGTTGTGCCCCCCGCTCCCCCCTGCGCGCCCCAGCCGTGCACGGTCGCAGCTGACGGCCGAATTTCGAATTGTTGGTTACTCGACATTCGGAACGGGCCGCACGCCGCCGCCCCGAGGATCGTCCAACGAGGACGTTGCGTAGAGGCTTCTTGTCTGCGTCCTCCACCTGTGATATACCGATCACCCCGCTCATGGAGACCGACATTCAGAAGAGCCCCTACACCCAGCACATCGACCTGACATCGAAGGCGCAGAAAAAGCGCCGGCGCGAGGAGGTCGGAAAGCTTCCTGAACCCGAACCCGCCCTCGACGAGGTCGCCCTGGAAGACCTGCCCGACAACGTCGAGCAGGCAGCTCGCGCGGCCGGGTGGACGGAGTTGATGCCGGTCCAGCAGAAGGCCATCCCGTACATGCTGGCCGGGCGCGACATCATGGTGCAATCCCAGACGGGGTCCGGCAAAACGGGCGCTTTTCTCCTTCCGCTCTTCGACGTGCTCGACCCCGACCTGAAGAAGCAGCAGGTGTTGATCCTCACGCCCACGCGCGAACTGGCGCGGCAGGTGAACGAGGAGTTCGAGCGGATGAAAATCGCCACGCCGCGCACGAATGACCTCGAAACGGTTCTCATCTACGGCGGCGTGGCCTACGGCCCGCAGATCGAAGCGCTGAAGGGGGGCGCACAGGTGGTGATCGGAACGCCGGGGCGCGTGCTGGACCTGCTCAACAAGAAGCACTTCCAGGCCGACGACGTCCGGATGCTCATTCTGGACGAGGCCGACGAGATGCTGTCGATGGGGTTCTACCCGGATATGGAAGAGATCCGGGGCTTTCTGCCGGAGAACCGGCAGTCGTACATGTTCAGCGCCACGATGCCGGCGAAAATTCGCACCGTGTCGCGGGAGTTCCTCGACGACCCCGGCTTCCTGTCGCTCTCGAGCGAGAAGGTGAGCGTTGAGGAGATCAAGTACCGCTACTACCTGGTCCCCCCGATGGAAAAGGACCGGGCGCTGCGGCGGCTCATCGACCAAGAAGAGCCTGAGTCCGCACTCATCTTCGCCAACACGAAGCGGGAGGTCAGCTACGTCCAGAAGATGCTGGACAACGCCGGGCTCGACGCCGAGGAAATCTCCGGCGATCTCTCGCAGCCGAAACGGGAGGAGGCCATCGACCGCCTCCGCGCCGGCGAAACCCGCTTTCTCGTCGCAACGGACGTGGCCGCTCGCGGCATCGACATCTCCGACCTCAGCCACGTCTTCATCTACGACGTTCCGCAGGATCGCGAGTACCTCATTCACCGCTCGGGCCGCACCGCCCGCGCCGGCAAAACGGGAACGACGATCATCCTGGCCACCCACGAGGACGAGTACGACCTCATCCGGATGGCCTCCCGGTACGACATTGAGTTGGAGCGGGCGGAGCTTCCGGAGGATCCGGACGAGGTGGCGACCGACGCGCTGCGCGAATACGTGCGCAACCTGAGCCCGACACCGGATCTCGTCGACGAATTTGAGCCGCTCGCCCGCCGCCTCTCGAAGGAAGACCCGACGCTCTTCAGCCGGATCCTGGCGACGCTCTACACGCAGAAGAAAGCGGAAGAAGAGGCCGAAGCCGAGACCGAATAACGACGCCCACCCGTCTCCCCGCCGCGATCTCGACGGTCGTCTGCCTATGTCCGCCCCCGCCGCCGTCCCGTCGTTCGTGCAGCCGCATGCCCAGCGCATGCCCTGCCGGACGGCGTCGCTGCTGCGCTGGCCGCTCATCGCGGCTCTGATCGTCCTGATGGGCACGCCCCAACTTTCCCGGGCGCAGTCCTCCAGCGCGCTTTCCAGCACGTCCTCCAGCACGCCCGCCGTCCAGGTCTACACCGGAAGCGGAGAGCCGGCGTCTGTCGGGGACGTCGTGGCCGCCTCCGACACGGTGAGCGTCGTCTTCGTCGGGGAGGTTCACAACGACCCGGGCGCGCACGCCCTCCAGGATACGCTGTTTGCAGCCCTGGCCGCCCGGCACGCGGCTGCCGATTCCGCGGCTCCGTCTCGGCCGCTGGCGCTGTCGCTGGAGATGCTGGAGCGGGACGTACAGCCGGTCGTCGACGAGTACCTGTCCGGACGCATCTCGGAGCGCCACTTCGTGACGGCGAGCCGGATGTGGGACCGCTACCGCTCGGCCTATCGCCCGCTCGTGCAGCGCGCGAAGGAGCAGGGGTTTCCGATCCTCGCCGCCAACGCGCCGCGCCGCTACGTGAGCCGCGTGGCCTCGGCCGGCCGCGGATCGCTCGACAGCCTGTCGTCCTGGGCGAAGCAGTGGATCGCCCCGCTCCCGTATCCGGGCCCGTCCGAGGCGTACCGGGCCAAGTGGTCGGAGCGCATGCGGGAAGCGATGCCGCCCGGACACGGCGGATCCCCGCACGGCGCGTCGTCCACCGGGTCGTCCGCCGACACAACCGCCTCGACGCCGGACGACACGACGCAGGCGCAGACGCACGCATCCCCGAACGCATCCCCGCACGGATCGCCCCACGGAGCCGCGATGCAGGCGCGCATGCAGTCGATGCTGCAGGCGCAGGCGCTCTGGGACGCGACGATGGCCTACACGATCGCCGAGCACCTCCTCCGCCGTCCGGACGCCCTCGTCCTGCACGTCACCGGCAGCTTTCACGTCTCCGAAGGCACCGGCACCCCCGAGGCTCTGCGCCACTACCGCCCCGACGCCCGGATGCTCACCGTCGTCGTCGAGCCGACCGCGGATCCCACGCAGTTCGACGAAAGCGAGCACCGCGGTCTGGGCGACTTCGTCGTCCTGACGCCGGATGGCTCCGGGTCGGAGAGCGGGTCCGAGGCACCGGGTGAATAAATCTCAGTCGCGGGTTCAGAGCATGCGCTGGAGACGGCTCGCTGGAATGCGTTGCGCACATCGTCTCTCGCGAAGGCGCCCGCCCTGTCGTCGATGTGGCCAATTGCATTGGCCACAACCGGTGGCCGGTCCCCCGAAGCACTTCGTCCACCGGCACTCGGCTGGAGATCGCTATGCCGAGGAGCCGTCTTCATTCTCTATCTGGTTCGACAAAAGGATCGATGGCAACAGTGTGAAGTTGTTCTCGGAGAGGCGTTTCACGATCCCCCGAACAGGCTGTCTGTTCCCGCCTCCTTCATTCGACCGTCCTTTCTCTCCATCCATTGAGATTGTTACCAACCTCGATGTCCATTTTGATGGCCCCAAAATGGACGAAAAGGGCTTTGGCTGTCTGAAAAGGATCTGACCCTCGCCCGCGCTCCACTGAAATTGATCCAACTCGCGCGACGCGGTCGCG
>CAKZLV010000308.1 GCA_937127285.1 uncultured Bacteroidota bacterium | reverse complement strand
ATCGAGGAACGGAGGGAACTCGCGTCACCGGTCGCATTGCCTCCCCCGCTCCCATGCCCCCAAGCACCCCTGCCCCCAAGCACCCCCGCTCCCACGCCCCCACGCTCCCACGCCCAAACGTTCAACCCAAAGAAGGAGACCCAATCGATGAGGACTGCCAAAATCGCCGGCACCGGGCTGTATGCGCCGGACCGCGTCGTGCCGAATTCGTTCTTTGACGAGCTCTACGGAGAGGATGTCGACAGCTTCCTCCGCGAGCATCGCAACATCGTCGAGCGGCGCTACGCCGGGGAGGACCAGGCGACCTCGGACCTGGCCGTCGAGGCGGCCCGGGACGCGATGGGGGACGCCGGCATCGGGCCGGACGATCTCGACCTGATCGTGCTCTCGACCGATACGCCCGACTATATTTCTCCCTCCACGGCCGCGGTCGTCCAGAACAAGCTGGAGGCGTGGAACGCGGGGACTTTCGACGTCAACACCGCCTGCGCAGGCTTCGTCACAGCCCTCGACGTCGGGCGCAAGTTCGTCGAAACGGACGAGCAGGTCGAGCACGTTCTCGTCATCGGCGCCTACCTCATGAGCCGCTACATCGACGCCGAGGCCAAAAACGTTGCCTCCCTCTTCGCCGACGGCTCCGGAGCCGCCGTGCTCACGCCCTCCGACGACGAGGCCGGCATCCTGACGGCGAAGCTGGAGTCGAAGGGACAATACTGCGAGCACATGGGCATTTACACGGGCGGATCGGCCGCGCCGGTGACCGAAGAGAGTCCGCTGCCCATCACTCGCAACAAGGCCGACGGCCGCGTCCAGAAGCTGGAGTTCCGCGAGAAGTTTCCGGACGACTTCAACCCGGACAACTGGACGCGGGTCGTGCGCGAATTGACCGACCGGCTGGACATTGCGCCGGACGCGGTCGACCGGTACTTCTTCACCCAGATCAACATCGAAAGCATCCGCGAAACCCTCGACCGGCTCGGCCTGCCGCGCGAGAAGGCCCATAACGTGATGGACCGCTTCGGCTATACGGGCAACGCCTGCGTGGCGATGGCCCTGGCCGACGCCTTCGACCACGACCGCGTGGAGGAAGGGGACCTGATCCTGCTCGTCGCCTCCGGCGGCGGCGCCGCGATCGCCGGGATGGCCGTGCAGCTGTAAGGGCGGCGGAAGTATCCCCGAGACGGGGCGGACGGAATCGGATGAACGCTGGCCCGAGGGATCCCTGCCGTTCCATCCACGCCTCCATCCATCCACGCCTCCATCCATCCACGCCTCCATCCGTCCCCCCCTCACCACCCACACGCGAAGCGAACGCGAAACCCATGGGAGAAACCACAATTGCCTGGGGGTTCTTCCTCGTCTACCTCACCGCCGTGACCTACGCGGCGTTCGTCGGCATCAAAAAGATGTCGGGCTTCGCGGCGTTTAGCGTCGGGAGCCGGGAGGTGAGTCCCGTGTTCGTCGGCCTCTCCCTGGCGGCGAATCTGACGAGTGCAGCCACCTTCATCATCAATCCGGGACTCATCTATCTCTACGGCGTGAGCGGGGTGATCGGCTACGCCATCGCCATGCCGCTCGGCGTCTTCATCGGGCTTATCGTTTTCTCCAAGGCGTTTCGCCGCGTGGGGGACAAGGTGACGGCGCTCACGATCCCGCAGTGGATCGGGGACCGGTTCGGCGACCGGCGGCTGACGATCTTCTTCGCCGTCGCCAGCCTGCTGCAGATCGCCTTCCTCGTGCTCATCACCGTCGGCCTCACGCGCGTCCTGTCGAGCGTCCTCGAGGTGCCGATGCTCGTGGCCATGGCGATGACGATCGGCATTCCCTTGATCTATATCTCGTTCGGCGGGGCGAGTGCGCACACCCTCACGAACGCCGCGCAGGCGATGCTGATGATCGTCGTCGCCGTCCTGCTGCTCGGCTCCGGCGTGGAGTACTTCTCGGGCGGGGTGTCCGGCTTCCTCGACCGGCTGGCCGATGTTCAGCCCGTCCTGGCCGACCCGATCAATCCAGAGAGCCTGCTCTTTCGCGACTGGTTCGAGGTGGTGTTCTGCAATTTCCTGATCGGCATCGCGATCATCAATCAGCCCCACGTGATGTCGAAGGCGCTCTACCTGAAGAGCGAGAAAGACGTCAACACCTACCTGCTCACCGGCATCGGCGTGCTGATCCTGTTCTTCGCCGTGATCCTGGTCGGACTCTACGCCCGCATCCTGATGCCGGAGGCGGCCATCGAACCGGACTCGGTCGTGCCCACCTACATCGTCGAGGTGTTCTCGCCCTTCAGCCGATCGGTCATCCTGATCGGTCTCGTAGCGGCCGGCTTCTCGACGATGGAGGGCCTCCTCGTCGCCCTCTCGACGATCTTCTCGAACGACATCTACCGCCCGTTTGCCCGGGCGCGGGGCGGCCTCACCGACGACGAGATCGACGGCCGCGCCGTGCGGTACAGCCGCTACTTCCTGGCGGCGCTGGTTCCGGTCGTGGCGCTCATCGCCTACGGGCAGATCGTGAACCCGAATCTGTCCGTCGCCATCCTGGGGCAGAACGGGGTCTACGCCCTCTTCTCGGCGACCTTCGTGCCGATCCTCTTCGGGATCTTTTCGGACCGGATCACGAAGACGGCCGTCCTCGCCGCCGCCGTCACCGCCCTCGCCGTGCACTTCGGCATGTACTACGGCGAGATCACGATGTACGCCAACAACCCCGCCGTTCCCGCCACCGCCGCGCTGATCTCCAGCGTCGCCGTCGCGCTCGGCGTGATGGGCGTGCAGGGCGCCCGCGGTACGCTCGCGGAGCCCGAGCCGGCCGCTTCGGCGGAACCGGCTGCGGAGGCGGCCGAGTCAGAGGCAAAGACGTAGAAGACGACCGTGGGGGACAACTGCGATCAAGCAGGCCGTACCCAGTGACCCATGTCGATGGACCTGTGACCGTCTCGGCAGCCGTTTCCCGCTGTGACGACCGGGATCTGAAGCGAAGATCCGCCACGGGCCTGCTCTGCTTTGCCGCGTCCGGAGCGATGGAAACGGAGGGTCGAAGCGAACCAACCGCCGGTGGCCCACCGACCCGACAGGATCCTACCGCCAGCCCTCAAGACCGAACCCCTTTCACAAACCTCGCCGCGCCATGCCCCGTACCGACTGGCTCTCGCGCAATGCGCGCTACGCGCCCGATGATCCGGCGCTCGTCTGGATGCCGACGGGCCGGCGCCTCTCCTACGCCGATCTCGACGCCGCGGGGTGCCGCCTCGCCGCGGGCCTGGCCGAGCGGTTCGGACTCGCGAAGGGCGACCGCATCGCCGTCCTCGCCGAAAACAGCCTCGAGCACGTCCTCCTCTTCGCCGCCGCCCAGAAAGCCGGCTTCGTGCTCGTCCCGCTCAACTACCGCCTCGCCCCGCCGGAGGTGGCGTACCTGATCGAAGACAGCGACCCGCACGTCCTCTTCGCCGCCGCCGACTTCCGCGATACCGCCGAGGCCGCGGCTGCCTCGGTCCCGGTGGTGGACCTCGATGCCGTCGAGGACATGATCGACGCGGCCGATGGCGGCCGGGGCGACGGGGCGGGACCGGCCAGAGCCTCCGTCGATCTCGACGATCCGCTCATGATCCTCTACACCTCCGGGACGACCGGGCGGCCGAAAGGGGCGATCATCAGCCACAAGATGATCTTCTGGAACTCGGTCAACACCGAGCTGCGCCTCGATCTCACGGCGCGAGACCGCTCCTTCAACGCGGCACCTTTTTATCACACCGGCGGCTGGAACGTCCTGCTTACGCCCTTCCTGCATCACGGCGCCACCACCTACCTTTTCTCCGGCTTCGACGCCGACGCGATTCTCCGGCTCTGCGACGACGAAGCGCTGACCGTCCTCTGGGGCGTGCCGACGATGCTGAAGATGATGGCGGACAGCGAGCTGTTCGACGACGTGTCGCTCGAAAGCGTGCGCTACGCGGTCGTCGGCGGAGAGGCCATGCCGGAGCCCTTGATCCGAACCTGGCAGGAGAAGGGCGTGCCGATCCGCCAGGGATTCGGGATGACGGAGGTGGGCGTGAATTGCTTCTCGCTGCCGGAACGCGATGCGCTCCGCAAGATCGGCTCGATCGGCTTCCCCAACTTCTACATCGACACGCGGGTGGTCGATGAGGACGGCGCCGACGTGCCGTCCGGCGAGACGGGCGAGCTTCTGATGCGCGGCCCGGTCGTGACGCCCGGCTACTGGCGCGATCCGGACGCAACCGCCGAGGCCATCGACGAAGACGGCTGGTTTCATACCGGAGACCTCGTGGAGGTGGACGACGAAGGGTATTTCTACGTCGTGGGGCGCAAAAAAGAGATGTACATTTCGGGCGGGGAGAACGTCTATCCGGCCGAGATCGAGAGCGTCCTCTACGACCACGATGCCGTTTCCGAAGCCGCCGTCCTCGGGGTCCCGGACGACCGGTGGGGGGAGACAGGCGCTGCGTTTCTGGTTGTCGATGCTGTTGATGCCGGCGCCGATCTCGACGCAGAGGCGATTCGGCGCTTCTGCCGGGAGCGCCTCGCCAAATACAAAGTTCCCCGCCACGTTCGCTTCCTCGACGAACTTCCCAAAGGATCCAGCGGCAAGATCGACCGCCAGGCGCTGCGCGAATCGTTCGAGACGGCGTGAGTCGTACGTCGTGAGTCGTAAATCGTGAATCGTGAATCGTGAGTCGTGAATCGTGAGTCGTGAATCGTGGGCGCTGCCCAATTGCTATGCCGAGCCCGCATGACCCCTGACGCATGCACTCCTGACCGTCTCGACGATCGGGCCGGACGCGCCGGCCATCAGGGGGTCGCTGCGACCCAACACCGGCGATCCCCCAATCCCCCAATCCCCCAAGCTCCCACGCCCCCGCACCCCCAAGCTCCCACGCTCCCAAGCCCCCAACCCTCATGCTCTCCCTTCTCCTTACGCTCTGCCTGACCGCCATGGCGTCGCCGACTGCCGACTCGACCGATTCCCTTCCCAACTACCCTGACGATGTCGAGACCGTGACGGTGGACGGCCGCGATCTGGCGGTCGTCGATCGCGGGGAGGGGGCGCCGCTTGTATTCGTGCACGGCCTGGGGTCGAACCTCTCACTCTGGCGCGAAGCGCTCGACGCGTTCGACGACACCCACCGCGTCGTCGCGCTCGACCTGCCGGGCTTCGGGCTCTCCGACAAAGAGGACGTTCCGGGCACCATGTCCTTCTATGCCGACGCCGTCGCGAGCACGATGGAGGCCTTCGGGATTGACGAGGCAACTGTCGTCGGGGTGTCGATGGGGGGACAGGTCGCGCTCACGCTGGCTCTCGAGCAGCCCGAGCGCCTACGCGATCTGGTACTGGTGTCTCCGGCGGGAATCGAAACCTTCGCCGAGCAGGAGGCGCAGACGATGAAGAGCATGACGACGGCGGAGGGGATCGCGAACACGCCGGACGAGCAGGTGCGCAAGAACGTCGCCGCCAACTTCGCAAGCTGGAGCGACGACTACGCCTGGCTCATCGAGCAGCGCGATTCGCTGCGGCAGCGCGATGACTTTATGGACTACGCCGAAGCCAACGCCCGCTCGGTCGCGGGGATGCTGGACGCGCCGGTTCGCGACCGACTGGGAGAGATTGAAACCCGCACCCTCGTGCTCTTCGGGGCGGGAGACAAGCTGATCCCGAATCCCTTCCTGCACCCGAACCACACGACTGAATCCGTCGCGGGAGAGGCGCGCCAAGCGCTGCCGAACGCGACGGTGGACCTCGTCGACGACGCCGGTCACCTGCTCATGCTGGAGCAGCCGGCCGTCTTCCACGAAAACCTACGCAACTGGCTGAACGACGCCGAGGCCGGGAGGTAGGACCACCGCCGGGGCAATAAGGAAGCGACCAACCGGGCGAGGGGAGCGGTCTCCCATCATCCCTCTATCCCTCCACCCGTCCGCCCCTCCATTCTTCCACCCCTTCCCTCACCCCCATTCCGATTCGGATTATGCCGACGTGCGTGGTCGACGGCGTCCGCCTGTACTACGAGGAAGAGGGAGAGGGCGAGCCGGTGCTGCTGATTCACGGCCTCGGGTCGAGCACGCGAGACTGGTTCGAACAGGTTTCCTACCTGGCGGAGAACTACCGGGTCGTTCGCCTCGATCTTCGGGGTCACGGACGGTCGGAGAAGCCGCCCGGGCCGTACTCGATCGCGCAGTTTGCCCGGGAGGCGGCCGTGCTCCTGCGAACCCTCGACGCCGCGCCCGCCCACGTCGTCGGACTGTCGATGGGCGGGATGGTGGCCTTGGAGATGGCTGCACATCCCGGCGCCGAGGACCTCGTCTCGAGCCTCGTCATCATCAACAGCACGACGGACGTCCGCATCACGTCGTGGGCCGACGCCTGGTTCTACCTCTCCCGGCGGCTCGCCGTTCAGGTTTTGGGGATGCGGCGCGTCGGCGAACTGATTGCCCGGCGGCTCTTCGTGAAGCCCGAGCAGGAGCCCCTCCGCACGGAGTTCGTCCGGCGCTGGGCCGAGAACGACCGGGCGGCCTACCTGGCCTCCGTCGACGCCATCGTGGGCTGGAGCGTCGACGACCGCCTGCCCCGGATCGGCACTCCCACGCTTCTCGTCTCCTCCGACCACGACTACACGCCCGTCGCCAGCAAGAACCGAGCGGCCGCGCGCATGCCCAACGCTCACCTCGCCGTCGTCGAGGACGCCCGCCACGCGCTGCCGGTTGAGCGACCCGACCGGCTGAACCCCCTCCTCGGCACCTTCCTCGCCGAACAGCGAGCACGTCGCTCGGGTCCCCTCGACCGGTAGCCGCCGCCCCGTTCCCCCGTTTAACGCCCGCCCCTTTCCGATCCGGTGACCGATGGACTAACACGCTCTCACAGGGAGGCACAGCCGGGATATGTGTGCGGGCAGGAGGGGACGCCGCCCTGAAGGGTGAACAAGTTTTCACCCTCCGATTGGGCATGGTGAAAATATCTTCACTTCGTCGGAATATCGGCTCCGTGCCGGTGGTTTCTTGCATGTGCACATGGCGCGAACATGGAGCGATTTGGCGCAGGAATCCCGGCTCAATGCTTTTCTCGCCCGTCTTCCTTGACATTACGAGCGAAATCTCTACCTTGTGGAGCTAGGTGGGGAAATGTGGGGAACGCTCCCATGCTTCTCTCCCCGCGGGAGCATCTTCTTCTCGCCGCGCCCGCATCCGGAAGCGAGTGTCGGAGGCGAGTGAGACAAACGCCTCGCCGCCGCCTCCTCTGTGCGTCACCTCCTGGGTGCCGACAATCGGGGGCGACAATCGGACGCGTCGGGTCCGGCAGGTCGTCCCCACGACCGCATGCATGAGATGGCCGCATGGGCGGGACAGCCCCATGGGCAGGGGCCGGGCCGCCCGGTCGAGGTGTGCGCCGCACCCCGGGCGCTTTCCGCACCGGGCGCTCGCCATACTGAGCCCTCAGTTCGTCGGGAGGCGCGATGGTTTTCAAAGGTCAAGCCGAATATTCCGTTGATAGCAAGGGCCGGGTCGCCATTCCGGCCAAAATGCGGAATGTTCTGAATCCGGAAGCCCAGCGGACCTTCACGATCACCCGCGGTTTCGAACAGTGCATCTTTCTCTACCCGATGGACCGCTGGTCGACCATCGAAGAGGAAATCGGCGGACTGAATTTGTTCAACCGGGAGGCACGCGACTTCGTCCGCATCATCATGCGATGGGCCGACGACGTCACGCTCGACGGGCAGGGGCGCATCAGCATCCCGAAGTCGCTCGTTGAGTTCGCCCGCCTCGACGACCGGGCGCTGATCCTCGGCGCCTTCGACCACATTGAAATTTGGGACCCCGACGAGTTCGATGCCTACCTGAACGACCAACCGGACGATTACGAGACGCTGGCCGAGCGCGTGATGGTCATGTGACCGGTCGCGGTCCGCCTGCCGAGACCGCGCCGCCGCACCCCCGCTGCCTGCGTCTTCGTTCCGCTCGCTTCCCGCACCATGCACGACGATCCGTCACCGAAACCGACCGCCTCCTCCGGTCCCGACGCTTCGCCTTCCGAAGCCGACGCGTCCGGGACGCCCGACCCGCCGCATCCGGTGGAGGGCTACGGGACGGAGTACCACACCCCTGTTCTTTGCCATGAAATCGGCGACCGCCTGATCACGAACCCGTCCGGCGTCTACGTCGACGCCACCCTGGGCGGAGGCGGCCACGCCGAGGCGCTGCTGGACGCCCTCGCGCCCGACGCGTTCGTGCTGGGCATCGACCGCGACGCCGATGCTCTCGCCACCGCGCGCGACCGGCTCGCCGACGCCATCGAGGCCGGGCGGTTTCGCGCCGTACGCGGCAACTTCGCCGACATCGGCCGCCTCCTGCAAGACGAGACCCGGAACGGCGACCCGCTCGCTCCCGTCGACGGCCTGCTTCTGGACCTCGGGGTGTCGTCGCACCAGATTGACACGGCCGAGCGCGGATTCAGCTTTCAGCAGGACGGCCCGCTCGACATGCGCATGGACGAGCGCGGCGGGCTGACGGCCGATCAGATCGTCAACAGCTGGGGCGAGCGCGACCTCGCGGAGGTCTTCTGGACGTACGGAGATGAGAACCGGGGCCGCGCCATCGCCCGCGCCGTCATCGACCATCGCCCGCTGGAAACGACCGGAGACCTCGCCGACGCCGTGCGCTCCGTCGTCCCCCCGCATCAAGAAACGAAGACGCTCGCCCGGGTCTTTCAGGCGCTCCGGATCGCGGTCAACGACGAGTTGGAGGCCCTGGAAGAAGCGCTTGAACAGAGCGTCGACATCCTCCGCACGGGCGGACGCATCGCCGTGATCAGCTACCATTCGCTGGAGGACCGGCGCGCGAAGCGGTTCCTGCGGTACGGCAACTTCGACGGCGAGCCGATCCGCGACCTTTACGGCACGCAGATTACGCCGTGGGACGAGCTCACCCACAAGCCCGTGGAGGCCGGCGAGCGCGAGGTGGAGGCGAACCCTCGCGCCCGCAGCGCCCGCCTTCGCGTCGCCGAGCGGCGCGACAGCGAGGCCGGCCCTCCGGCCCCGTGATCCGTTTGCGAGATCCGTCTGCGAACGCGTCAACTCACCCGCACCGGCCACCGACATCTGCACGAAATCCCTTCGACCCATGCCTCAACGTACCTCC